>CAIKWA010000072.1 GCA_903831005.1 uncultured Opitutia bacterium | reverse complement strand
CCTTTGCTTCGCAGCAGTTCACCGTGCCAGCAGATCCCCGCGCGGCTAACGCCGCGCCCCATACTCTATACTCCATACTCTATACTCTAATCACAATGCCCTCCACCCTCTCCTCCATCTCCACCCTCCTCGACTCCGCCAGCATCAAGCATCAGCTCAAGGACGATGTCATCCGCACCGGCTTCTCCACCGACCTCTATGAGGACGACGACGGCGACTTCGGCGTGAACATCATCCTACGCCTCGAAGAGAACGGCGAACTCCTACGCATCCAGGTTCCCATGGCCTATCGCCTGCCGAAGGAGGCTTCGCCCGAGACGCAGGTCGCCGTGCTCCGGACGATCAACCAGCTGCACTGGGAATCCAAGATCCTGCAGGTCGAGATGGATCCGGAGGACGGCGAGATCCGCCTCAGCATCGACTTCCCGATCGAAGACGGGAACCTGACCGAAACCCAGCTGGCTCGGATGATTCGCCTCATCCCCGCGCTCGTCGACCAAGGCCACCTGGCCATGAGCGACGCGCTCGATAAAGCCATCGCCCTGCCCACCGAAGCCGAGATCAGCCGCCGCTTCGACGCCTTTGTCCGGGCCCGCGCCTGAACTCACGCTTTACGCAAATAACCGCCATGACCCAATTCGACCCCCGTATCGACCGTGACCTCGCCGTGCAGCTGGGCGAAGAGGCCGTCGCCATCTCCAAGGCGGGCCAATACCTCGGCCCAGCCGGCCTGGTCGGTATCGCGACCGAAGTGAAGGCCTGCGTACAGGCGACGGTCCACTACGCCGCCGATCACGTCCATCCGGCCCCGGCCAAGGGTCCGCACACGACGACCTATGAGGTGACGAACGAGACTACCCTCTCCGCCCACCAGCGCCACCTCGCCAAGGGACACAAAGTCGTCTCCCTCAACTTCGCCGCGGCGACGAATCCCGGAGGAGGCTTCCTGACCGGCGCCCGCGCGCAGGAGGAGTATCTCTGCCGCTCCAGCGCCCTCTACCTGGCGATCAAGGATTCCCCGATGTACGCTTACCATCGTCGCGAGGGCCATAAGCGCTACAGCGACGCCATGATCTACTCGCCCGACGTGCCGGTCTTCCGCGACGACGCGCACGGACTGCTCCCGGCATCCTATCGGGCCTCGTTCATCACTTCGGCCGCCCCGCTCACCAAGCACCTCCACCCCGAGGAACTCACCTTGGTCGCTGACATTCTGCGCAAACGCATCTGGAAGATCCTGACCGTGGCGCAAGTCCATGGCCACGATTCGCTCGTCCTCGGCGCCTGGGGTTGCGGAGCCTTCGGCAACGACGGCAACCAGGTCGCGGCGCTTTTCAAGTGGGCCCTTGAGGAGGACTTCAAAGGCGCTTTCAAGGAAGTCACCTTCGCCATCGTCGACACCTCGCCCGAGAAGAAGTTCATCGGGCCGTTCGCCGAATGCTTCCTCAAGCCGACGGAACCCTTCATCGAACCTCTCTGGGAAATCGTCGCCAAGGAAGTGGTCGGCAAGGCGAACGACGAATGGCGACTGGTCCGCTCGACCAATCCCCAGGTAACCCATTTCCTTCAGATGGGCCTGCATGGCACCAACATGAAGTGCCTGTTCATCCCGAAAAAGGGCGACGAAGAAGGCACCGGGCAGGTTATCCTCAATGTCGGCCCTAACGACCTCAAGATCCTGCTCGAATACGCCCAAGCCCACCCGGAATCCCTGCGCGTGCCGCCCATGAACTTCCCGCTTAACCTTGAAGGCAATGGCGACAAAGCCGGAGAGCCGACCCGCTGGGAAAACGGCGGCGCGATCTACGCCCATGCTCACCTTGTTTCTCCCGCCGGCCCCGAACTCTATGCCCGCATCGGACCTTGGTACGCCGCCGCCCTGGAAGGCATCTGGAATTTCCTCGGCCAAGCCGCCGCATGGAACCGCGACAGGACGAAATGAGCACCGACCGCGAATTCCGGGATAAGTGGCAGAGGCGTATCGACGGCTGCGGCCCCTACTGCAGCTGCCTCGTCATCATCATCGTCCTCGTCCTCGCCT
>CAIKWA010000071.1 GCA_903831005.1 uncultured Opitutia bacterium | reverse complement strand
GCGAGCCATGCCCGAAGCGTGTCGCAGCCATGCCCGCCTGTGAAGCCCGAAGCGTAAAAACTACTCCGCGAAGGGCACGTATTCGGGGACCAGGTCCCGCATCCCCTGCTTGCAGGCCTGACGCTCCAAGGGAAGCAGGGCGCGAACGCGGCTCACCAAGGATTCCACCGAATCCTGCGGGGCGTGGTCCGCCACGAAGCGGAAGACGCGCGGGTGCTCAGTTGGACGATACTGCTCCCCTTCGTATTGAAGCTCTTCGACCAGTTTCTCGCCTGGGCGCAGTCCGATGATCCGAATCTCGATGTCGATGTCGGGTCGGAGACCACTGAGCTCGATGAGCTGGCGAGCCACATCGACAATCTTCAAGGGCTGGCCCATCTCGAGGACGAGGATGTCTCCGCCGGTGCCGAGGGTCGCGCTCTGCAGCACAAGTCCGACCGCCTCAGGGATGGTCATGAAGTATCGCTTCACATCGGGGTGCGTTACGGTGACGGGTCCGCCGGCGGCGATTTGGCGACGGAAGATCGGGATGACCGAGCCCGAGGATCCGAGGACGTTACCGAAGCGGACTGCGAGGAAAGCCGTCTTGCCGCCGGCTTGAGCCTGCATCGTGCGGACCACGCGCTCGGCGAGGCGCTTACTGGCACCCATGACGTTCGTCGGGTTAACGGCCTTGTCCGAGGAGATGAGGACGAACTTCGCCGCACCGAACTCCGCGGCGAGGCGGGCAACGACCTCCGTGCCGAGGACGTTGTTCTTGAGGGCTTCGGAGGGCTGCGACTCCATCATGGGGACGTGCTTGTGCGCGGCGGCATGCAGGACGAGCTCGGGCTTGAAGCGGATGAAGACGTCGCGCATACGGTCGACATCCGTGACGTCTCCGACGATGGGCGTGATGAGCGCACCAGCCCCAGCGGTGATGAGCTCCTGTTCGGCTTGGTAGAGAAGCACCTCGCACTGATCGAGCATGATGAGGCGGGCGGGCGAACGTGCCGCAACCTGGCGACATAGCTCGGACCCGATACTCCCTCCAGCGCCAGTGATCAGCACGGTGCGCCCCTTGACCATCGTATCGATGGCCTCGTCATCGAGTTTGGCGGGTTCTCGACCGAGGATATCCTCAACTGAGATCGGACGGATATCGCTCGCCCGCACGCGTCCGCCGGCCAACTCCGACATGGAGGGCACCACAAGCACACGAAGATTGCTGGCGGATGCGAGCGCGCTCACTTCCCGGATGCGGCGCACCGCCGAGGCGGGTAAAGCGAGGATGATTTCCGTGACGCCGTATTTCTCGGCTAACTCGGGCATGCGCTCAGGGGCGCCGATTACCGGCACACCATGGATATGGAGGTTATGCTTGGCGGCGTCATCATCCAGGAAGCAGACGGGCTCGATGCCGTGGCCGCGGCGACTCATGAGCTCCGAGGCGAGCTGCGCCCCGGCCTGTCCTGCGCCGACAATGGCGATACGCTCGACTGCGCCTTGGGTGGTCTGCTCCTTACTCCAGAAGCGTTCGCGCAACGCACGAATCGACACCCGGAAACCGACGAATAAGACCAGCGACAGATTGAAGTCTACCAGCGTGACGCCGCGGGGTACACTGAACGCCTGCGCTGGGTCACCGCTGCCGATGATTGACGGCAGGGTGAAGGCAATGGCCGTGGCGGCGGCGAGCGCAAAGACCATGCGCAGGGCGTCCGTGAGTCGGAAGTAATAGAAGACGCCGCGGAACTGGCCCCACGCCCCGAGTAGCAGAACCTTGAGTGGAATCAGCCAGAGTAACACCATCGGTCGCTGGAGGTATAAGTATGACTCCGCCGCCTGATGCTGACCGCCCGTCAGGGCATCCTCTCCGGCGAAACGAAGCTCATACGCGAACCAGAGGGATAACGCGGCCAAGGCTCCATAGGTCGCAAAAAAGAACGCGGCACGTTGGAGTCGATGGACTGGGGCAGCCATGGGGTCGTTTTATAATCAGGTCCCTTAGCGTTTATTCAATGACGATACGAAACCCGAGCGTCCGGCTCTTCTCCCTTTTGAAGGCGCTTCGGCTAGGTAATCCCTTGCCGAGAAGGGTCGCAACACTACCCCCGACAGCTGGCGCACGTAAATCGTCGGTCGCAGCCATCGTCCATTCCTCCACATTGCCGAGCAGATCGTGAAACCCGAAGGGGTTGCCAGCGGCGGAGGCGACGGCCCGAGCAGAGGCGCCGTCGGTATTTTCTGCACCCCACGCCTGCCGAGGCTCGACCGCTTTAGTAAGATCGCCGGCGGCGGCGGTGAATTCCGCCACGGTTGGCAGGCGGGCCGATGCCCCCAGCAGCCAGCCCACCCGGACGGCGAAAGTCGTGGCTTCGGCATAAGTGACGGATTCGACGGGGTTGGCCTCTCGGCGGACGGAGCTCGGATTAGTGCCCATAACCGAGGCATATACCCCCTGCGGAATCTCGGTACGATAGAGCCGCACTTGCGTCCCCGGGATAGGCAGTAAATTACGGTCGACGCCTTCGAGGAGGCCGCGGACGACGGCCGCGTTGCCAGCGAGGTACTCCAGCTCGCGCCGCTCAACATCCTCTGGCAAGAAGACGCCCGTGTTGGCATCGGCCAGTCGCCGGGCCTCGAGCACCAGTTCATCGGCGAGTCGAATCGCCTCATCCGCTCGGCGGGCTCGTAAGGCCGCACGCATCCCGTCACGGCGGGTGCGCAACGCCACAATCTCGCCATGGAAACGGGCGTAGTTGAAGCGGGTTGAAATCAACGCCTCCTGGGTGCGATCAGCAAAAGCGCTGCGCGGGAAGTCCGTGAGTAGCTTGGCGAAGGCGTCAACCGCGGCCTGCCACGCACGGGTCGCCGCAGGCCAGTCGCCGGTCTGTTCAAAGCCTTCCGCCTTGGCGCGTTGCGCTTTCACCCCGTTCCAGACCTCGCCGGAAATGGCCGTCTCGCGACGCTCCGCCAGCTTATCGGAGCGGCCAAATTCAGTGTTTCGTACGTCACGATAACGGGCGAGAAACTCCGTCTCGCATTCAATCGCCTGATTGAAAGTGGTGGCCGCTTCGGCAAACCGTCCCGCCGTGAAAAGTTTCTCAGCCGTGGCCTCCAAGTCCCGACCGCGTTGCCAGAGGGGGCCGGATTCCAAACGACGAAGACGCGTGTCGAGTCGAGCTCGCCGGCCGGGCTCGGCTAGCCCGGAGAATTCCCATTTCTGCTCGATTTCCAGCTCGCACGCGATGGCGCGCCGTAGCAACTGGATGGCGGCCGGCTCATCAGCCTTAACTACGATGAGCGCCTTGGCTTCCGCTTCATCGGAATCATGCCGCAAGCGTTCGCCGCGGATGAGATGCAGGCGACGGCGCAGCGTTTGCTGGCGGGCGTTATCGGTCCCAATCGATTGCCGGGCAGAAATATGCTCCTCCTGGGCGCGCAAGGCCCCCTCCAAGAGGGCAATATCCTCTTCCCGGAGGTCGAACCGTTCTTGGCGGATCTTCTCGAAAGCGGCTTCAAGCTGCAGGGACTTCAGCCGGAGGGCCTCCGCCTGCTCTGGTGTGACCAGCAAGGCCGACTGACGGGTCTGGCGACGGTCCGCAGTATAAAGGAGGACGCTAGTTACGCCGAGTACGAAGAAGACCGCAAGGAGGAGCGGCACCCGGACCTTAAGCCAGATTTCCTCACGGAAAAGCTTCCGACGTCCCGTCCGCGGATCAGGAGCAGCGACAAAGTCATTCTTGGGAAGATGTGGGCCGGAGGTCATGGCTGGACCGACAACTTTGTCGCTGGCGGTTTGTTTGCTTTAATAGTTCGTCACTCTGGTTCATCAAAGTCATACCTTCAATATTGGAAATGGCTCAATTCAAGCGCATCGCCGTCGTCGGCGCCGGCCTCATCGGCGGCTCAATCCTCCTCGCGGCGGCAAAGAAGGGCTTGGCTGGGTCGCTCGCCTGCTGGTCGCGCTCCGAAAACTCTCGCGCCACGCTCCGCAGTTTTGGGGTGGCCGAGGTCTTCGCTGACGCCGCGGAATGCGTCCGTGGGGCCGACCTAGTCGTCGTCACCACGCCGGTGGACACCGCGGAAGAGACCTTCCTCGCCATCAGCCCTGGGCTGACCCCGGGCGCCATCGTCACCGATGCAGGTAGCGTTAAAGTCGCCATCCAACTCGCCGCCCAGCGCCTGCCAGCCGCGAATCCTTTCGTCGGGGCCCACCCGATGGCCGGGGGTGAAAAAGCGGGGGCCGCTCACGCTGCGGCTAACCTCTTCGATGGTCGGGTTTGTTTCGTGACTCCGTCTGGGAGCGAAGATCCTAAGGCTTTGGCTGCCGTCCGCGGCTTCTGGCAGTCGCTAGGCTCTTTACTGCATGAGACCGATGCCGCCCGGCACGATGAGATCGTCGCGGCAATCAGCCATGTGCCCCATGCCGCCGCCTCGGCCTTGATGCTCGCCGTGATGGATCAGCCCGGCTTCCGCCGCTTCGCCGTTGGCGCTGGCCTCCGTGATACGACCCGGATCGCCGCGGGAGAAGAAAACCTTTGGGTTGGCATCTTGCTGGCCAACGCCCAGCACACTGCCGCCGGCCTTCAGAGCCTAGAGCGCCGTACCGCCGAACTGCGGGCTGCCGTCGAAGCGAATGACGCGCCCGCCCTACGCCGTCTACTCGCCGAAGCCAGGGTCGCCCGCCAGAACTTGGACCGGCAAGAATGAGCCCGACCCTCGTCATCCGCCCGTTCCAAACGCCAGCGCGCGGCGTCGCCCAGGTGCCCGGCTCAAAGAGCATCACCAACCGGGCGCTGATTCTGGCCGCGCTCGCCGACGGCCCCACCCTGTTTACGGGCGCACTCTTTAGCCGGGATACGCGCATCCTCATCGCGGCACTGCTGTCGCTCGGCTTCGAAGTCTCGGTGGACGAAGCCGCCAGCACGATCCGTGTCGTCGGCCTCGGCGGACGCATCCCGATCACCCGGTGCAAGATTCATGTCGGCAACGCCGGCACGGCTGCCCGCTTCCTCACCGCCTTTCTGGCGCTCGCCCCCGATGGCTGTTATGAACTCGATGGCGACGAAGCCATGCGCGCGCGTCCGATGCGCGGCCTGCTCGACGCGCTAACCCTCGGTGGTTGCCGTGCGCTCGCCGCCGATGGATCGCCCGCGAGCGGCTTCCCTTTCACATTGCACACGACCGGTAAGCTTGGCCGCCTTGAAGTCGACGCCACCGCCTCATCACAACTCCTCTCGGCCTTACTGATGGTGCTACCGCTTACACCAGGTGCCAGCGTCGCCATGAAAGGCTCCACGGTCTCCGAACCGTTCGTCGAGATGACGGCGCGCATGTGTGCGCAATTCGGTCGCGTCCTGGTTTGCGGGGATGATGGTGCGTGGTCTTGCCCGACCCCAGGTGCATACGCCGCCCAACCATTGTACGCGATCGAACCAGACGCCACTGCCGCCAGTTATTTCATCGCCCTGCCGGCGGTGACGGGTTTCCGCGCTTCCGTTCGCATCGAAGGCTACGCCACCGGTGGTCTCCAGGGTGATACGGCTTTCGCCAAAGTGGCCACGGCCTGTGGAGCTAACCTCAAGGCCACGGACGGAACGCTCGTCGCCGACTCCTGGTCCGCCGTCCGCGGGGGTGACATCGATTTTAACGCTTTCTCCGATACGTTCCTCACCCTCGCGACCATCGCGACGCTGGCCGACAGCCCAGTGAAGATTCGCGGTATCGCCCATACGCGTAAACAAGAGACCGACCGCGTCCTCGCAATGGCCACGGAGCTTGAACGTCTCGGCATTAAGGTCGCCCCGACCGCCACCGCGCTCCGCGCCGATGACACCCTCTCGTCGTTGACGATCTTCCCGGACAAGGCTGCGCTTCGTCGGGCCGCCTCCGCTGGTCCTATCCTAATCCATACCTACGAGGACCATCGCATGGCGATGAGCTTCGGCGTGCTTGGTAGCTTCGATCTCTTCGGCGATGGACGTCCTTGGATTACCATAGAAGACCCCGCCTGCACTGGTAAGACCTTCCCTCACTTCTTCCGGGCGCTTGAAGCCCTTCGCACTAATTTCATCCGCGTCTCGGTTGATGGCGGCGCCGCGTCTGGTAAGTCGAGCACCAGCCGGCGGTTGGCCCAGATCCATGGTTTGCTCCACGTCGATACGGGCGCGCATTACCGCAGCCTGACCCGCGCCTTACTCCTCGCTGGCGCCTCGGCCGACGATGCGGCTTCAGTTAAATCCGCCCTCGGTAAGCTCAGGATTGGCTCACGCATTATTGCGCGCCAAGGAGCCCGCAGCTCTGCGCTTACACTTGACGGCACGCTGCCCGACGATGCCGAACTCCGTTCGACCGAAGTCAACGCCGCTGTATCGAAGATTGCAGCCTTACCATCCGTCCGCGCCTTCCTTCTCGAATACCAACGCTCCCAGGTGAAGCTCGCCAGTGATCATGGTTTCGCTGGGGTCGTAATGGAAGGCCGTGATATCGGCTCCGTCGTGCTACCCGACGCCGAGGTCCGCATCTTCCTCGAAGCGGACGCCGAAGCACGCACCTTGCGCCGAGCCGCCGAAGGCCAGGCCGACCAAGTGGCCCAGCGCGACCACCTTGACGCCACGCGCAAAACCGCCCCGATGATCTGTCCGTCTGGTGCCCATCGTCTCGATAACACGCATAAGTCGCTTGCCGAAGTCGTCGCCGAAATCGGTGAACTCATCAAGGTGGCCGCCCTGCCTCGATGATCCTCGATTCGAAGAACCTCATCTACAAGGCCGTCTATCACGGCACGAGGGCGTTCATCGAAGTCTTTTCCACCTTAGAAGTCGAAGGCTGGGAAAATGTCCCCGCAGGCGCCTGTCTCTTCGCCTCCAACCACCAGAGCATGCTCGATCCGCCCTTGGTCGGCTCGAGCCTCCCGCGTGAAATTTCTTTCATTGCCCGACGATCGCTCTTCGATAACCCAGTCTTCGGCTTCGTGATCCGAGCCTGCCATTCGATCCCTGTGGACCGGGGAGAGGCTGACATTGGAGCCATCCGCTCCGCCTTAGCCGCGCTGAAGAGTGGCGAAGGCCTCCTAATCTTTCCTGAAGGCACGCGGAGCCATGATGGCGTCATTGCGGCGCCAAAGGCGGGGGCTGGTCTGTTGGCGTGCCGATCGGGCGTCCCAGTAGTCCCAATTCATATCCGCGGGGCGCGTGACGTACTCCCGCGTGGGGCCTTCTTTCCCGTGGGCTCAGCGCGGATCCGCGTTTGCTTCGGCAAGGCGATGCTTCCAGCAGAATATGATCCAGGCAGCGATCACGCTGATCGGTCAATCGAGGCATCACGCCGCATCCTTGAGCGCATTAAGTCGCTCCCGGACTGCGACGATCTTGGCCTTTGAGCGCCCCGTAGCTTAGGAGATGCGCTGCGGCATCACAACGCAGAGGAAATCATCCTTCAGCCCGCGAATGACACCGGGGGACATCTCATCCTTAAATTCGAAGTCGATTTCGTCTTCCGTCAGAGCCTTCAACGGATCGGTGATATACTGCGGATTGAAGGCGATGTTTACGTCGGGTCCATCGTACTTCACGGCGATAGGCTCATGCGCGTCGCCGCTGTCCGACTTGGCGGAAATTTCCAGATTCTGGGACTTCTTGGACACACTCATCCGGATCGTGTTGTTACGGTCATCGGTCATGAGCGCCGCCCGGTTAACACTTTCCAAGAGTTTCTCACGTTCGAGGCGCACCTTAGAGCCGACTTCCTTGGGGATGACCTGGCGGTAGTTCGGGTAGTTCCCTTCAACGACCTTGGAGACCAGCTGGATGCGGTCTACGAGGCCTTCCTCGTTCTTCGGGATGTCGATGGTGAAGCCGACTTGGCGTTCATTATGCGAAACGTGGGCTTCGCCGCCAGCTTTGAGCAGACGCATCAATTCGATGATTGTTCGGGCAGGCAAGATAAGGGCGAGGGTTTTGTCTGAACCTGCAATCTTGCGTTCGCACTTCGCGAGACGGCGGCCATCCGTCGCGACAACCGTGAGTTTGCCTTCAGCAAATTCAAAGAAGACGCCATTGAGGATGTAGCGGTTTTCGTCGGATGATTGCGCGTAGCTAACCTTGCGTAGCATGTCTCCGAGATCATCTTGATTAATCGAGATGGTGGGTTGGCCGGTAAAATTGGAAATGGGCGGGAATTGATCAGCGGGCAGTCCGGCGATTTGGAAAACGGAACTACCGGAGGTGATTTTAACACGGTCCTTACCCGTGAGTTCGACAATGGTGTCGCTGCTCGAGAGAGCACGAATAATTGGGACGAGTTTCTTGACCGGTAATGTGATGCGGCCCGGGGAAGAAACGGAAGCTTTGATGCGGCAGCAAATACCGAGATCGAGATTGGTGGTGGTCAGGGTGATGGTATCACCTTCGGCTTCGATGAGGACGTTCTGCAGGATCGGCATCGTCGCGCGATTACCGACGACGTTGGTGACGCTGGAGAGACCGTTGAAAAAGTGATTTCGGTTAACCTTGAACTTCATGATGACCGAAGAATTGAGGACAGGCAGGGGGTGAGGCAACCCCTCATTGCCCACATACCGGGACTCTCTGTAT
>CAIKWA010000070.1 GCA_903831005.1 uncultured Opitutia bacterium | reverse complement strand
GCGGACGATGCCGCAGGGCGGGACGGACGTGAAGGTCTCGAGGTTCAGGCCCGTGGGCGCCTTGAAGCCCTTTTCGGCATCCGAGGGGGCGAGAGGGTCGCGGAAGGGCAGATTGAGGTGTACCGGGCCAGCCAGAGGGCCTTGCGAGCGCTGCCAGGCGTCGACCAAGAGCTGACGCCAGTGGCGGAGTAGGGAGAGGTCGGTCGAAGGCACGGCGGCCTCGGTGGCCCAGACCGGGTATGAGCCGTAGATTCCGTTCTGGGTGATTGTCTGGCCCGAGTGGCATTCACGGAGTTCGGGCGGGCGGTCGGCGGTCAGGACGAGCAGGGGCGTGGCCGATAGGCGGGCTTCGATGACGGCGGGCAGGTAGTTGGCGGCCGCGGTGCCAGAGGTGCAGAGCAGGGCGGCTGGCTGGCCAGTGGCCTTGGCAATACCGAGGGCGATGAAGCCTGCGGAACGTTCATCCAGCGCGACCGTCACGAGCAGGCCAGCGGATTCCGCGAAGGCGTGGGCGAGGGGCGTCGAGCGCGAGCCGGGCGAGATGACCGCGTGCGTCAGACCGAGCCGGCGGAGCGTGCGCACGCCGACGTCGGCCCAGAGGGCGTTCGTATTCAGGTGCTTCGTTGCGCGAGCCATAGTCACAGGCAATCCAGCAAGGGCAGGGCTGTCCAGCGTGGGCTTGGTTTTGGGTTTAAGCCCGGCCGATTAGCCCTAAGTTTTAACGTCAAATGGAGGTCTTCCTGCATCTGCTGCCCCTGCTCGGGTCCTTGGCGTTCACGGGTCTCCTGATCCATGCGATCTTCTGGGGGATGACGTTCACCATCGACGAAGCCTTTGTGCGCGTGCGCTTCTACGGCTGGACCACACGTAAGGTCGCGCTCAGCGATATCGAATGGGCGGCGCAGGATTGGTGCTTCTGGAATGAGCATTACACCAACACCGTGAATCCCAAGCGAATGGTTCTGCTGCATCGCCGCACCGGTGTATTCAAGAATTTCCTCATCAGCCCGCCGTCGTCGCAGGAGTTTCTGAAGGTGCTCGTCGCGCGCGGTGTGAAGATCCGATGAATTTTATGCGTACCCTCTTTACCTTCGGATTAATGACCATCGCCACCCTGGCGGCGGAGATGCCGCCATTCTTTGCGATGGATACCGCGGCGAAACTTCCGCCAGCGGAATGCGCGCAGGTGCTGACCAATCTTGGCTACGCGGGGTTGGGCGGTACGCCGTCGACGGCCAAGGCCTACGCCGCTGCACTGGGCGCCCAGAAGCTCGTACTCTTTAACGGCTACCATGTCACTAACTTCGCTTATGGCCAGACGGAGCTACCGGCTGATCTCACCAAGGCCGTCGACGGCCTTGCGGGCACCGGCGGTACGCTCTGGCTGGGTGTCAATAAGGTCGCTTATCCGGCTGGGGTGAGGGTTGGGCCTGAATATGGAGATACCATCGTCGTGCCTCAGCTCCGCCAATTGCTGGCCTATGCGAAGCCCAAGGGTGTGAAGGTCTCCCTTTATCCTCATACTGGTTTCTGGGCGGCCCAGTTCGAAGTCTGCCTGCGGGTCGCGAACAAGGTCGACGACCCGGCGCTCGGCGTGACGTTCAATCTCTGCCACTGGCTCAAGGTCGAAGGCGCGGAGCGCGACCCGCTGCCGCTCATCCAAGAGGCTCTACCACGTCTAAACTTCATCACCATCAACGGCGCCGACACCGGTGACACGCGGAAACTCGGTTGGGATAAACTCATCCAGCCGCTCGGCCGTGGCACCTACGATGTCGGCACCTTCGTCGCCAAGACCCGTGCCGCCGGCTATCGCGGCCCGTTCGGCTTCCAGGGCTTCGGGATCAAGATGGATTCCAAGGAACTCCTCAAGGAGACGATGGAGGGCTGGGGTAAGATTGCTAAGTAAGGGTTAGGGATAGGGGTTGGGGTAGGGGTAGTTACCATGCACGGTAGAACCAAAGCCAGTTGGGATTGAGATAGGGAGCTTCAGACAGTCCTAGTCTGGAAGCCTACCCCGACCCCTACCCCTATCCCTCGAAATAAAAAACCCCGGTCGCCCGGGGTTTTTTATTTCACCAGCCTTACTTGCCGGCCGCGTGTTCCTTGGCGTGCTCGGCGAGCGGGTCGTAACCGAAATCCTTCTTCAGGTCGCGCCAGGAGGCGTGGACGTGGTTGGCTCCGCCCTGGAAGTTGACCAGTTCGAAGAGGAAGGTTGGGCCTTGGATGCTGTAGTAGTGGGGTTCGCCGACTTCGAGTCCGCCGTTCCAGGCGAAGACCAAGGAGTCCTTGACGGCTTCGATCGCCTTGAGTTCGCGGACGGCGAAGTCGGGGCGGGTGCGGCTGACGTACTCGTAGATGATATTACCGAGCATCAGCTTCTGTTCGGCGGTCAGCGCGGATGCGGGGATACCCTGGTGCTTGATGAGGCCATTGGCCTTCTGCTTGTTGCCCGTCACGACATCCTTGAAGGGGTCCTTGTTGAGGAAGCCCTGCTTGCGCTGTTCGGCGGTGAGGGACTTGGCGAGCTGGCGACCAAGGTCGTCTTCATGGCGCAGGAGCTCAAAGCCCACGAGGCCGGGCTGGCCTTCCTTGATCTTGCCCGGGTTGCTGGCGAAGAAAGAGGGGGTCGAACTGACGAGCTCACCGTTAACCAGCGTGAAGTTGAGCGAGAGGTGATGGCCTTCCCAGCGGAAGCCCCAGGTGCCCTTGGTGTCCGGCGTACCGAAGATCGACACGAAGTAGTTCTCGGCGTCGCGCTTCGGGCCCGAGCCCTTCTCGATCTCGAGGAGCAACTGTTCGAGGGCCATGATCTGTTCGGCCTTCATGTGCCCGCGACCGCTGAGGGCGACGGAGAGGATGGCCTGGGCGAAGTGGCGCTGGCCGGGATTCATTTCTTTCAGCGGCAGGCCTTTGCGGGAAGCCGGGACGAAAATCCAGTTCGTGCGCTCGGCGTCGTCGAAGCCGAAGGTCGCCTTGGCCTTTTGGTCGGCGTTGAGTGAGCCGAGGAAGGCGGAGGTCGCGGAGGACATCTCTTCGCCGGCGGTATGGCCGAAGGCGGCGGGGACGGCGGCGGCCAGAAGGCACAGCACGCTCAGGAGACGGGGGAGGGAACGCATGGGGGTGTCAGGTAAGGACAGGGGTGTAAGGGAAGGGTTCCCTGAGAGCCAGAAGGGAATGGCGACGAAGTCGCTATTCCGTGCAAAAGTGCATCGGTCCAAAGGTGCAAAAGTGATAAAACAGGCCTCTTAGTAGCCTGTATTAATAGGCGTGGTCTGATGCCACGTTTGCACCTTTGCACAGCGCAACGCGCGATTTGCACTTTTGCACGCGAAGCCCTCAGGCTTCGCCTTACGCGCCCTCTGCTTCGCTCAGCTTCTGCGCGGCCTGCTCCCAGGCGGCGGTGGCCGTCTGGAGGGCGTTGATTGTGTCGCGGAGTCGGGCGTTCAATTGCGGGAGATTTACGCCACCAGTGTAGGTGGCGGGGTCGGCGAGTTCAGCGGTGATCTGGGCCTGCTTGGCTTCCAGTTCTGAGACCTGCTGTTCACACTTCGTGACATCGGCCTTCAGCTTGCGGATATCGGAGGCCGACGGTTTGGCTACGGCTTTCGGCTTTTCGGTCTTCGGCACTTCTTCCTGTTTCGGACGGGCGTCGGTGAAGCCAGCGGTCAGTGCGGCGCGCTCGTTGCCAGACTTGGATTTCTCGAGGTAGTAGGCGTAGTCGCCGGCGTACTGGGTCAGTCGACCGGAGTGCACGTGCAAAACCGTCTTTGCAATCTCGCGGATGAAGTGGACGTCGTGACTCACGAAGTAGAGCGTACCTTCGTAAGTCTTCAGGGCGGCGATGAGCGCATCGATCGACATGATGTCGAGGTGCGTCGTCGGTTCGTCCATGAGCAGGAAGTTCGGCGGATTGATCATCAGCTTCACCAGAGCGAGACGGGATTTCTCTCCGCCCGAAAGCACGGAGACGCGCTTGTTCACGTCGTCCTTACGGAAGAGGAACGTGCCGAGCATGCCGCGAGCCTGCTGTTCGGTGAGGCCGTTCTCCGTGGTGCGGAGTTCCATGACGTTCTCGAGGACGGTCAGCTTCGGGTTGAGGTTGTCGACGCGGTTCTGGGCGAAGTAACCCGTGATGACGTTGCCGCCTTCCTCGCGCACGCCACCATTGATCGGGATGACGCCAGCGAGGATCTTGAGGAGGGTCGATTTACCCGCGCCGTTGGGGCCAACGAGCACCGTACGCTGGCCGCGTTCGCACTCGAAATTCAGGTCTTTATAGACGACGTGGTCGCCGTACGACTGCTGCACGTGTTCGAGCTTCATGACCTTAAGGCCGGAGCGCGGGGGCTGCGGGAAGCGGAACTGGATTTTCTTCAGGTCGTCCTCAGGCTCATCAATCGCGGCCTCTTCGAGGCGGGCAATCTGCTTCTCCTTGGACTTCGCGCGGGAGGCCATGGAAGCCTTGGCCCCGAAGCGGTCGACGAAGGTCTGCAGGTGGGCGATTTCGCGCTGCTGATTCTTGAACATCGCCTGCTGGCGATCCTTGCGGGCCACGCGTTCGAGAATGAAGTCGTCGTAGTTACCAGAGTACTCGTGCAGACGCTGGCCGCGTAGTTCGATGGTGCCGGTGCAGAGCGCGTTGAGAAAGGCACGGTCGTGTGAGATGACCACGAGACCACCCGGATAGCGCGTGAGGTAATCCTGGAACCAGAGCAGGGCTTCGAGGTCGAGGTGATTGGTCGGTTCGTCGAGTAGCAGGAGTGTGGGCTCGCTGACGAGTAGGCGGGCGAGGTGCGCGCGCATGACCCAGCCGCCGGAAAAGGTGTTAGCAACCTTCTCGTGATCGGTCTCGCGGAAGCCGAGTCCGGCAAGAATCTTTTTCGCGCGCGGCTCGAGCGTGTAGTCGATATCCCAGTCGTCGTCGTTCTCGGGCTCGAGCTTACCGCCGCTCGTCGCAATCTGGAGGATGGTCTCTTCGCCAGCCGGCGCGCTTTCCTGGGGGAGGAAGCCGAAGTTTGCGCCGCGTTCCCATTCGATGAGGCCTTCATCCGGGTTGTCCTTGCCGAGGATAATATTGAAAAGGGTCGATTTGCCCGCGCCGTTGGCGCCGACGAGGCCGAGGCGGTCCGTGCGGGCAATATTCAGCGAGACCTCCGCGAACAAGGTGCGGGGCCCGTAGGACTTGGAAATATTGGCAATCGTCAGCATCGAATGGGCGTTAAAGAGGCGGGAAGGCGGAAGGGCAAGAGAAAGGGCTGAAGGGAGGGCTAGGGTCAGGGCTAGGGCTGGGGCTAGAAGCGGGTAGGGGTAGGCCGCCGCAGGGCGGCCGAGTCTTAGGTTGGGCGGCCATTGCCATGGCCGCCGTTCGCAGCGGCACGTGCCATGAGCCGGGCATGATTACCGACCATTCCAAGCTCCGTCCGCCCACGGACGTGATGGCAATCACGTCCCTACCCGGGGCAATCATCCCAACCCCGACCCCTGCCCCTACCCCTGTGGTGTTGAGACGGGCTGCGCCCGCCTCAACTCCACTTCAGCTTACTGCGCAGGACGTCGACCTGGGTGAGCGATTTTGGGCGCAGGAGGGCGAGCTGGACCTTGGCGGTCCGGACGATGAGCGGGAGACGGCTCTGGGCCTCAAGGGTCTCGCGGCCGTCGACCGAGAGGCCGAGCTGGGCGCTGTCTTCGCTGCGGATTTCGAGTTCGGTCTCGCCGTCGAAGATGACGGAGCGGTTCGAGAGGGTGTGCGCACAGATCGGAGTCAGAACGATCACCGCCGCGGCGGGGTCGACGAGCGGGCCGCCGGCGGCGAGGTTATAGGCCGAGGTTCCGGTGGGAGAGGCGAGGATGAGGCCGTCGGCACGGTATTCGTTCACGCGGGCGCCATCAGCGAGCACAGCGAAGCGACCCATACGGAAGACATCACGCGTCTTGATCACGAGGTCGTTCAACGCCAGGGCGAAGCTGCCGTCGGCGAAGCGGATTTCGAGGAGCGCGCGTTTCTCGACGCGGAAGTCGCCGGAAAGAATGGATTGGAGTGAGGCGCCGACGTCTTCGCTCGGGTAGGCGGCGAGGAAGCCGAGCTTGCCGCGGTTGATGCCGAAGAGCGGGACGCCTTCGAGCGCGGCGGCCTCGGCCACGCCGAGGAAGGTACCGTCGCCGCCGACCACGCCGCACGCGTCGGCACCCTTGAGGGTGGCGCGGCTGACCGGCCAGCCGTCGGCGACCGTGAGGGCCACGCCGGCTTTCTGGGCGGCGTCCTGGACTGAGCGCACGATGTCATCCACACCGGGCTTGGTGCGGTTGACGACGAGCGTAAGGCGGCGGATGGCCATGAATGACGACTAGACGTCCTTCAGGGAAGGGCAAGGACAAGCCGGGGCTGCCGGCCTGCAAAAGCCTTATTTCGTGGCCTTTTCTTGTGTCAACGTAAGGAAAGCCATCCGAAAGGACATAGGTCGGACGGGGGATAGATGAGCGCTATCGAGGTTCGCCAGAGTGAAGCTAAGGCCGACTCGCGGACAGCGGAAGCGAAGTGGGCCTCATCATCCGGTCTCCTCGCCCTTTCAGCAGCTTATAGGGCATATCGACCAACAACTTGATGAGAACCAGTATCCCGGTGATGAGGGCAGGGCTGTGGACGACTTGCGCGTCCATCTGCTTGGGGTCGAAGTCTTCGTCCATATATTGGAGGGTTGAGACGGGCGCGAGTTGAATCTTAAGCCAACGACGGAAGGAGCCGACCTTCCTCAGGGTGGGCAGGCTACCCATGAGGAGTGCGAGCTGGTCGCAGTAGGGAATCATCTCCACCGGGTGGATGGTCTCGGTGTTGAGCTTGGGGAACATGCGTCGCAATTTCGCCCGGCCTACTGCATGGATGGCGGCGAGATCTGCTGGCCGTTGGAAGCGGCCGGCGAGGATACCGGTAACCAACTTCGCCTGCATTTCGCTCATCGTCGGGATGTTGCCGATAATCGGTCGCGCGAAGCCAACGAGGAACACGTCTTCATGGCGCACGTGGAGGCTACCGAGGTGAAAATCACTGACGAGAATTTCGCCGCCTGACAATTCGGACAGGCCAGAGCTAAAGCCGATCATCGGGCAGATGAGGTCAGGCGTGAGTTCGAGCGTCGTCGTCTGGTCAAAGTCGCGGAAGCGTTGGTGGCTCTCGTCGCAGGGCGGTCCGATGATCTCGATGCGCCCCGCCGCGACAGCGTCGAGGAAGCCGTCGCTCTTGGTATGGAACACGTTGAAAAGCTCGTCCTTGGCGCGGGCGGTGAGTTTGGCGTCCCATTGACTGCGCTTGGCGAGAAAGGCGGCGTCGGGCGCGGGGCCTGTCGTGGGTGTCCCAAAGAATTTCTCAAATTTCCGCTGATGCCGAATCCGGGCTTCGACGAATTTTTGGCCGAACAGGTTCCGTAGGTCGGGATGGATGGAAAGCAGGAGTCGGTTGCGGAGAAAGTCGGAGGGGACGCCGCGGATAGGGTGATAGCGCGGGCTCACGCGGATACCCGTCTTGAGCGAGAGAAAGACGCGATTGCCGAGGTGCGGAGCCGAGAGTCGGTGGGCGAAGTCGGCTGCCGATTCGCCGCCGCCGTAGACGACGACGGTCTTTTTCTCGGGCAAGGGACTAAAGGGCGTGAGATGGGGGATGCCGGTTTCGAGGGCTTTCACTTTGTCGTGGAGGCCCGTGCAGATGACTAGCCGGTCGAAGACCTCCTCGCGCAATACGCCGTCGTCAATCCATAGCCGCCAGCCCTGGGGGTCCTTCGCAATGCGTCGGATGGTGGTGTGGAGGTGGATGTGCGGGGCCAGGCGATGGGTTGCGACAAAGTCTAGTAGGTAGCGGCCGAACTCATCATTGAGGAAAAAGTCGCCTTTGGCCTGACGCTGCGCGGGATCGGAGCTCGAATCCCATTTTCGATGGCAGGCAAATTGCGTGGTGTACTTCGTCGAGGTCGAGACGAAGTTCGGATAGGGGTTGCCCCAGCGGCCTACCGTGGTGCCCCCTTTTTCGAAGCAGACGATCTCCCAGTCAGGTAGGCGTTCACGTGCCAGCTTCAAGGTCACCAAGCCGCTGCAGCCGGCCCCGATGATGGCGAGGCGCTTGGCGGTCATGGGTGAAGGACGGTGAGACTGACCAAGACGAAATTGAATTGGCCGGACTCCGGAATAAACAGCATCACCTTGTCGCCGTGGGCCGGCGCGTGTTTGCGGGTATACTCATCCAGCATGATGAAAATGCTGGCGGACCCGGCGTTGCCGGCGCTTTCCAGGTTTGTCCAGTGAGGCACGGTGGCGCCCCCCGACATTTCGTTCAAGACATCGAGCAGGTAGGCTTTGAAAAAGTACGATGACAAGTGGGGCAGCACGCACTGATACTCAGCCAGGGATTCGCCGTGACGCGCGAGCGCTCCGCGGACGAGTTGATCCACGCTAGGCTTCATGTGCTTGGCGAGGATGGCGACGTCTTGGCTGAGGAGTAGGCTCCGGCTTTCCAGGCTCATGCAAAGCGGGGCTTCATGGGCAAAGGAGCGCGAGTAGGTCCAGTTCAGGCGGTAGGAGATTCGATCAGCGGCGGGCTGGTTGCGGAGGATGACGGCACCGGCACCGTCCGAAAGCATCGATCGCAGGAAGACGGACATAAACCATTTCGAGGAGGTTTCATGGTCGGGGAAGAGGGCCCGATCGTCAGGCGGCCGGATGACCGATGATTTCAAGATATCCGAGGGTTGCTCGACGCCGATACAGAGCGCCTCTTGATGGTCGCCCGAGGCGATGGCGCGATAGGCGTTGACGAGGGCTTGGGCGGAGGAAGTGCAGATACCCGAGTTCGAGTTAATCTCAACGGGACTGGCGACGATGCCGTGCCGGGCGAGGCGGGCGTGGAGGATGCTGGAAAGCCCAGGTCCAATCATCGGGGTGTTGGTGGATCCGGCCGAGAGATAGGTGAAGGTGCCCGCCTGGTTATCGAGGCAATGCGCCGCGGCGAGGGCCGCCATTTCATAGACGTCGCGTGAGATTCTGTTCAAGTATTTCACAAAGGAGTTTGCGGAGGAGTT
>CAIKWA010000069.1 GCA_903831005.1 uncultured Opitutia bacterium | reverse complement strand
GCGGATTTTTTCTATGACCAGGTCGCCCGCCGTCGCCATCGCTTCGCCGGGCCGGGTGCTTGTACGCGCTTGAGCCCCTCCGCCCTCGCGGAATAGAACTCCCTCATGAAGTCCTTGCCCCGTGTCCTTCTGCTCGTCGGCGCGCTACTGGTCGTCGGCTGTTCGTTGCCGGATCCGAAACGGGATGCGGCCATTGCCCGGGAAAAGATGCTGGATGACACCGATGAGCGGAAGGCCCGACTCAAGGCCCGAGGCACGCTGAATCCGCAGGAGTACGAAGCCATGGCAATCCGGATGGGGTGGACGACTAAGGGCGCTGCCGGCCTACCGCCTGCGCCGACGACTGAAGAACTCGAGAAGCGCGTGAAGGCCGCCGAAACGTCGCGCTGATGGGTTACGTCCTGCGGCGTTTGGCGGAGATGATCCCGGTCTTGCTCATCGTGGTGGCCGCGACGTTCTTCCTTGCGCATGCGGTGCCTGGCGGACCTTTCGATAAGGACCGGCCGCTCCCCGCCGAAGTGAAGGCGCGCCTCGAGCAGTACTATGGCCTTGATCAGCCAGTTCATGTCCAGCTCGGGAATTACATCGTCAGGCTCGCCCAGGGCGACCTTGGCCCGTCGATTAAATATCCGGGCTGGTCTGTCCGTGAGGTCATCGGTTCACGCATCGGCGTCTCCGCTTCGCTCGGCCTGGCCTCTTTACTGCTCGCGGTGCTCATCGGTGTGCCGGTCGGCGTGCTTGCGGCTTCGCGACCCAACAGCTGGCTCGATCGCGTCCCAATGGGCTTCACGCTCGTGGGTATCTGCGTGCCTTCGTTCGTGCTCGGCCCCATCCTGGCTTTGATCTTTTCGCTGGGCTTGGGTTGGTTGCCGCCCTGCGGCTGGGGCTCTGCGATCCACTACGTGTTGCCGGCTTGTACGCTTGGCTTGATTACGGCTGCGCCGCTCGCGCGACTGACCCGCGGATCTTTGATGGAAGTGCGCTCGCTGGATTACGTGCGCACCGCGCGCGCCAAGGGCGTGCCGCCGCTGCGCGTCTGGTTCGTGCACGCACTACGTAACGCATTACTGCCGGTCGTAACCTACCTCGGCCCCGCCGCCGCGGGCCTCGTCTCGGGCTCCTTTGTCATCGAATCGCTTTTCGACGTCCCGGGCATGGGGCGTCTCTTTGTCACCGCCATTATCAATCGCGACGTGATGCTCATCCTTGGCACGACGATCGTCTATGCGGCGGCGTTGCTCTTCCTTAATCTCGCGGCGGACCTAGCCAATGCCGCGCTAAACCCTAAAGTGGCCCGCGGACGATGAAGGCGCCCGTCGTCGAATCCCTCGCTTCCGAAAGCGGCTGGCAGCGTTTCCGGCGCGACCGTGCGGCCGTCTGGTCGGGCTGGTTCCTCGTGGCCGTTGCCGCCGTCTGCTTCCTGTCGCCGCTGATCGCGCCGTATCCGTATATGGCGCAGGACCTGGCGCACAGCGCGGCGGCACCTTCTGCCGCGCATTGGCTCGGGACGGATCTCCTCGGGCGCGACGTCCTTTCGCGCCTGCTCCAAGGTGGCATGATTTCGCTCTTCGTCGGCCTGATTGCCACTGCCGTCGCGCTGGCCGTGGGTATCTGCTATGGTGTGCTGGCGGCGGAGGTCGGCGGCCGGGCGGAGGACGCCCTGATGCGCTTCGTCGATATCGTGAGCACCTTGCCGCTGACGTTGATCGTAATCCTAAGTACGGTCGTCTTCGGGCAGAACATGCCGATGATCTTCTTGGCCGTGGGTGGCGTCTCCTGGCTGACCATGGCGCGGATCATTCGCAATCAGACCCGCGAGCTGAAGGCCTCGCAGTTCGTCCAGGCTGCCGAATCGCTGGGTCAGACGCGCTGGGGTATCTTCCGCCGGCACTACTTGCCCAACCTCGCCGGCACCATCGCCGTGTGCGCGACGCTCACCGTGCCCGGGGTCATGCTCCTGGAGGCCTTCGTGAGCTTTCTCGGGCTTGGGGTGAAGGCCCCGATGACCTCTTGGGGTCTGATGATCAAAGAGGGTGCCGACATCATGGAGGAGTGCCCTTGGCTGCTGATCTCGCCATCGATCGTTTTCGCCCTGACCCTGCTGTCTCTGAACTTCCTCGGCGACGGCTTGCGTGACGCCTTCGACCCACGGTCTTCCCGCAAGTAACCCATGCCGCTGCGCCGCTACATTGTCATCAAACCCGATGGAGCCGATGGCGTCGAGTTCGAGGCCGACCTGCCGCCGGAAGTTCCCGACTTCACGCATCATCCTGTAACGAAGGAGCCGTGCCGCCGGGTGCTCGAATCGCCTACGCTTACGACTAAGTACGGCGAGGGGGCCATGAAGCAGTCCTTGAGCGACAAACGTCTCGCCCAGGCGGGGTTCCAGCGATTGGAGAAAGACGGCAAGGGTGGCTGGAATAAGCTCAACTGAACTCCGGGCCCTCGGCGACCTCCCCAAATGAATCACCCCGCCGGGTGGCGGGGTGATTCATCGTCAGGGTGGGCGTTTCCGCCGTGTAAATTTACTTAGGCCTTGGCCGGAGCCGCCGCTTCTTCGCGAGCACGCTTCACGAGCGACTTCGCGGTGTCGGACGGCTGGGCACCGAGTTTGACCCAATGGTCGACGCGCTCGACGTTGATCACCAGGCCCGGGGTCTTACCGCGAGCGCGGGGATTGTAGTTGCCGAGGACTTCGACAAAACGGCCGTCACGGCGGATGGCTTGTTCGGCAACGACGAGGCGATAGGTCGGCTCGTTTTTCGTACCGAAGCGTTGGAGGCGGATGCGTAGCATTGGATTTGGAGAAGGTGGCGAGTTATCGTCTCAGGAGAGTTCTCAAAAGACGGATGTGCAAAAACGCAGGAGGGAGGGGGAGAGTCAAGCCTTCCCCCGAAGGTTTT
>CAIKWA010000068.1 GCA_903831005.1 uncultured Opitutia bacterium | reverse complement strand
TGATTGCCATCACGTCCGTTCGCTAACCGACCTTAAAGTCTGGTTAATTTAGCTAGGCCCCAACGTTGTGGTGTTTTCGGTCTCGAACGGCGGCGATAGTAATCACCGCCCTACCCAAGACGCCCCAGCCAATCATCCGGTCTCCGGTTTCCCTTTGAGTTAAGCCCTCTGCGTAGCGCTAAGCTCTGGCTCGAGCCCCAGCCCTGACTTTTCGACTCAACTCTCCCCCTTGTCCACGTGCCCACGTGCCAGCTTGCCCCCTGAACTAAAATGTCCTCCGTCACTCTCTGCATCACCGCCCGCATCGCCTCCACGCGCCTGCCGCGCAAGGTCCTGCTCGACCTCGGCGGTAAGCCGGTCGTCCAGCATGTCTGGGAGCGCGCCAAGCAGGTCCGCCAGGCGGACCGCGTGGTGTTGCTGACGGATTCGGAGGAAGTCGCCGCAGTCGCCCGCGGTTTCGGCGCCGAAGTGCTGATCACCGATCCGGCCTGTCCGTCCGGTACGGCCCGCATGGCTAGCATCATCGACCGCCTGCCGGGCGAGTTCTTCCTCAACGTCCAGGGCGACGAGCCGTTCATCCAGCCTGAGCTCCTCGACGGACTCATCACGCGCTGGAAGGAGACGAAGTGCCGGCTGGTGACGGCGGTCTCCAAGCTCCACACGACCGAACGCCTCCTCGCCACGAGCGTGGTCAAGGTCGTCCGCGCCGAGAACGGCGAAGCCATCTATTTCTCCCGCAGCCCGATTCCGCACCTCCGGGGCGTCGATCCGGCCGAATGGGTCAAGCAGCGCGACTACTGGGTCCATATCGGCGTATACGGCTACGACCGCGCGACGCTCGCCGGTTATGCTCAGCTGAAGCCGACCGAGCTCGAGGCGACCGAATCGCTCGAGCAGCTTCGCTTCCTCGCCCACGGCCTGACTTTCCAGACGGTCGTCACGGATTATCACCCGGTCGCCATCGATACGCCTGAAGACCTCGCAGCCGCCCGGAAGCTGATCAAGTAAACCCATCGCCTTTATAAACATGAACGCTCCCCTGAACTCCGCCCGCGCCCTCCTCCAGGCCGAAGCCGCCGCGCTCGCCGAACTCGCCACGCGCCTCGATGGTTCCTTCACGAAGGCCGTCGACCTCATCGCCGGACACTCCGGCAAGGTCGTGCTCTGCGGCGTCGGCAAATCCGGCCTCATCGGCCAGAAGATCGCCGCGACGCTCTGCAGCACGGGCACGCCGGCGATCTTCCTCCATGCCGCCGACGCGGTGCACGGCGACCTCGGCATCCTGCAGCCGGGCGATCCGGTGGTGGTGATTTCCCGCTCCGGGACCACGGCCGAACTGGTCCGCCTGATCCCGGTGCTGCGCTCCTTCAAATCCCCGATCGTCGCCATCGTCGGCAACACGCAGTCGCCGCTGGCGACGCAATCCGACGTGGTGCTCGACATCGGCGCCCGCCCGGAAGCCGATCCGCTCGGTCTCGTGCCGACCACGAGCGCGCTCCTGACGCTCGCCCTCGGCGACGCGCTCGCAGCCGCGCTCATGACGAAGCGCGGCTTCGGCCCCGCCGACTTCGCGCGTTTCCATCCCGCTGGCCAGCTCGGTCGTAACCTGTCGCTCACCGTCGGTGAGGCTTTGTAGCCGCTCGACCGCTGCGCTTGCGCCCAGCCGGGCGACTCCCTCCGCGATACTGTCATCGCGATGACCCGTCATCCGCATGGCGCCGCCTGCGTGCTCGCCGCCGATGGCACGCTCGCCGGGCTCATCACCGATGGCGACCTCCGGCGCGCGCTTGGTCGCGGCGTCGATATCAACGCCGCCCGCGCCGCCGACATCATGACGGTCAATCCGGTGCGCGCCCATGCCCCGATGTCGCTCGGCGAAGCCGCGCGCATCATGGAGGACCGTCCGTCGCAGATCTCGGTGCTGCCGGTCACCGACGCCGCGAACAACCGCTGCCTCGGTCTCATCCGCATCCACGATATCTATCAGGCGGGGATTGTTTGAGCATCCACTGTCTTGGGTAGGGACGTGATTGCCATCACGTCCGTTCGCCTAAAGACGCTGAAAGCCGATTA
>CAIKWA010000067.1 GCA_903831005.1 uncultured Opitutia bacterium | reverse complement strand
GTCCCCTCCTTCTGCAGGAAAAGGGATACGGAGCCAAAAAACATGAACATCACAGTCAAAGACCTCCTCGATGCCGGCGTCCACTTCGGACACCAGACCCGTCGCTGGAATCCCCGCAGTCGTCCGTACATCTTCGATCACCGCAATGGTGTTTCGATTATCGACCTTGAGAAGACGCACGCGTGCCTCGCCGCCGCCGCCGCTTTCATCGAGGACACCGCCGCTAAGGGCAAGGAAGTGCTCTTCGTCGCCACCAAGCCTCAGGCTCAGGATGTCGTCCGTCAGGCTGCCAAGTCGACCGGCATGCCCTTCGCCGTGAATCGCTGGCTCGGCGGTACACTCACCAACTTCGCCACCATCAAGCGCTCCCTCGACAAGTATCGTACCTACCTCCGGATGGAGCAGGACGGTTCCCTTGCCAAGATGCACAAGAAGGAAGCCGCTGCCGTGAAGCGCGAGATGTCGCGTATGAACCGTAACTTCGAAGGCCTCCTCGAATACCGCGAACTCCCGTCCGCGATGATTGTCATCGATACCAAACTCGAAGAGATCGCTGTCAACGAAGCGGTTCGTCTCGGTATCCCCGTAATCGGTCTCTGCGACTCGAACTCCGACCCGACCCTCCTTAAGTTCCCTGTCCCGGGCAATGATGACGCCGCGAAGTCCATTCGCCTCGTGGTCGAAGTCCTCACCCAGGCCGTCCAGAACGGTCTCTCCCGCCGCAAGGCCGTGGCTCAGGATCGCAAGACCGTGACCCCGGTCGCCCGCCAGAGCACCGGCGAGTCCGTCCAGCCCGAAGTTCAGATTTCCGAAGAGCTGCTCAAGGCCAACGAAGGTTCCGACGCCGTCGAAGGTGCCGCTCCTGCGAAGCGCCCCAGCCCGCGTAAGTCCAAGTAATCCGACCATGTCCGCTATCACCGCTCAGACGGTCAACGATCTGCGCCAGCGTACCGGCGCGGGACTGATGGATTGCAAGAAGGCCCTCGTGGAAGCCAACGGCGACAACGAGAAGGCCGTCGAAATCCTCCGCATCAAGGGCGTCGCCACGCGCAACAAGAAGGCCGACCGTAAGGCCAGCGAGGGTGTCCTCGCCGTCCAGGTCTCCGCCGACGGTCGCACCTCGACGCTCCTCGAACTGAACTGCGAAACCGACTTCGTCGCCAAGAACGAGAACTTCATCGCTCTCGCCAAGGAACTCGTGGGCCAGGCCGCCGCTTCCGGCGTCGATGGTTTCCTCGACCAGCCTTATCACGCCGACAAGGCCCGCAAGGTGAACGATTACCTGAACGACCAGGTGCTCAAGATTGGCGAGAACCTCAAGGTCTCCCGTGTCCTGAAGTTCGAAGCCACCGGTGTGGGTCGCGTCTCCGCGTATGTCCATACCGGCGCTAAGATCGCCGTCCTCCTCGAACTGGGCCTGAAGACCCAGGCCGCCGCCGCCAACCCAGATGTCGCCGAACTAGCTCGTCAGCTCGCGATGCAGGTCGTCGCCAATAACGCCCGCTTCGTCCGTCGGGAAGACGTTTCCGCTGATGTCGTCGCCAAGGAGCGCGAAATCGCTACCGAGTTCACGAAGTCCGAAGCCGACAAGGCTATCGACGAAGCCAAGCGCGTCGTTGAGGACTATAAGGGTCAGCTCGTTGAGCAGAAGGCCGCGAACGACGCCGAAGCCATCGCTGAACTCGAGAAGCGTATCGCCGTGGGCGAGAAGCAGATCGTCGCCGCCGAAGGCCGCAAGAAGGGCCAGCTCTCCAATATGGAGAAGATTATCTCCGGTCGCGTGGATAAGTTCTTCGCTGAATCCTGCCTGCTCGAACAGGCTTACTTCCGCGATCCCGACCAGAAGATTCAGGACCTCCTCGCCGCCGCCAAGACCAAGGTTGGCGAAGAAGTTTCGATCGTGCGTTTCACCCGCTTCCAGGTGGGTGAGACCGCTGCCGAGTAAGCTCCGCTGAAGTACGGCTATCAAGGCCGGCTACCGCAAGGTGGCCGGCCTTTTGCTTGGCTTGCTTACACCGTCGTCGCGGATAGCCTGAAGGGATGAAGTTTCGCGCGGATATCTTCTGGAAGTCAGCCTGCGGCCGCTGTCCGGATTGCGGCGCGAAAATCCGTGGCTCGTCCGATCAGGCCGGCTGGCTGGCGCGCCTCTGGGATACGCCGCCGCATTGTGCCGGCTGTGGGATGACCTTACGTCGCAAGGAGGGCTTCTTCTTGGGCGCCATCGTCTGGAATTACGGCCTCACCGCCTTCGGCGTACTGCCCTTCTTACTCGTCGCCTATCGTTTTGGATGGGTCGATGCGGATTGGGCGATTCGCCTCTCGGTCGCCGCAATCTTCCTCGTGCCGCCGCTTATCCACGCCTTCGCCTGGCGTCTTTGGATTGGCACCTACTACGCCTTCCTGCCTGATCAGCTTCCCTCGGGCGGCCGTCGCCTCGACGATTGATTACGTGCGGCGGGCGGACATCCGGCGCACCAGCTCGACCAGGAAGGCCGTGTCGCCCTTGGTCGCGCGGAGGTGGCCGACCGTCTCGATGGTCAGAGCCTCGATGCGCTGTTTCGTCGCGGCGATACCATGCATGGCTGTATAAGTGGATTTACCGTTTTCAGCATCGGCTCCGACGGGCTTGCCGAGCTCGGCGGCGTCTGCGGTAAGATCCAGCAGGTCGTCGACGAGTTGAAAGGCGATGCCGGAGGCGCGGCCCGCTCGGCGGAAATGTTCGACGTCGACTGCGGAGGCGCCGCCGACCAACGCGCCCATCGCGAAGGAGGCGCTGAGCATCGCGGCGGTCTTGCCGAGCAGAATGAATTCAATCCGATCGGCGTCGTTCTCTTGCCCATCCATGTCTTCGGTCTGTCCGCCGACGAGCAACTTTGAGCCTGCGGCCAAGGCGAGTTCGCGCACGAGGGCGGTAGCGAGGGCTGGTTGGGAAGCGTAGCCGGTAGCGAGGAGTTCGAAGGCCAGGGGCTGCAACGCGTCACCGGCGAGCAGGGCGGTGGCCTCGTCAAAGGACTTATGGCACGAGGGGCGGCCACGGCGTAGGTCGGAGTCATCCATGCACGGCAAGTCGTCATGGATCAGCGAATAGGTGTGGATGCACTCCAGCGCTATCGCGGCGTGGGAGGCGTCGGCCTGCGGCGCGAAGGCTGCGGCGGAAGCCAGACAGAGGACGGGCCGTAGGCGCTTACCACCCGCTTCGAGAGAATAGCGCATCGCTTCGTGTAGCCGTTCGGGACGGGTCGAGGCGGCCGGCGTGAGACGACGGAGCGAAGATTCCGCCTGGTCGATGAATGCCTCGTGCCGTGACTGAAACAGCGAGGCGTCCATCGGTTATTCGGCGTCGGAGCCGAGTTTGAAGAACGTCGCCGTACGGCCGACGGTGCCGATCACTTCGCTGTCGGTGAGCTTAGCTAGTTCTTGGGCCTGCTTGTCCATCTCTTCGCGTTCGGCGGTGAAGCGGACCTTGACGAGGTCGGCGTTGCGAAAGGCTTCGGCGAGGAGGTTGGCGATGCCGGCGTTCACGCCGGCCTTGCCGACGAACACCTTCGGGTCGAGCGTCTGGGCGAGGCTGCGCAGCTTGCCGCGTTCGGCGCCGGTGAGGCGGGGTTGGTCTTCAGAGCCTGATTCCATGTCTGCTATGACGCTCTGGCGGGGCAGGGGAGTCAACGGACTAATCGGCCGATTCCCGCTTGCCCGCCTACGTATCGGGACTCTTGAATGCGGGATGCTCCTGCAGAACAACGCTTTCTTCGTCCGCGAACAGGTGGCCGTCCTCCGTTTCGCCGACGCTTATGACCTACTCCATCCGGTCTCCGGTCAGCCGCTTGGCCTGGCTCAGGAAAAGCCTAAATTGAAATGGCTGCGTCTATTGGTGAAGAAGCAGATGCTTCCCACGGAGATTGTCGTCACCGAAGCGGATCAGCAGACCATTGCATTGCGCCTTGAGAAGGGTTGGTCGTTCTTTACTTCGAAGCTTTCGATCTTTGACGCGCAGGGCCGCAAGCTGGGTTCCCTTCGTAACAAGCTCTTCTCCCTGTCAGGTAAGATCCTGCTCGAAGACTCCGATGAGCGTCCCATGGGCGAGTTCAGTGGGGGCATCTTCAGCTGGACCCGTCAGTTGAAGGATCCGGCCGGTGTCGTCATCGGCACCATGGACAAGAAGTGGGCGGGGCTGGGGAAGGAACTATTTACCTCGGCAGACAACTACCACCTTGAGGTGGCCCCGGAGTTCGCCGGACAGCCGGCCAAGGTCGCCTTGTTCTTGGCAGCTTGCCTGTCCTACGACGTCATTTTTGCCGAAAACTGAGCCCTTCTGGCCTGTGAATAAGTGATCCTGATGGGGGATTCCTGCTTGCTAAGGGGGTGGGGGATTGTCATTTCCATGGGTCAACTTCGTTAGGGAGAGGGGCGGAGCCCTTCTCACGCTGGTCGGTAGGCGAAAGCCTATTCCAGACGGAGAGCCCGGCTAATCGGCGGGGCTTTCGGGAATCTCTCCCAGGTCGGCCATCATCAACCCAAAACTAACCACCACCATGTCCGTCAATAAGTCTGAAGTCATCAAGAAGCACCAGCAGGATGCCAAGGATACTGGCTCCCCTGAAGTCCAGGTCGCCCTGATCTCCGCCCGCGTCACTCACCTGACCGAGCACCTGCGCACCCACCGCAAGGATTTCCACTCCCGCCGCGGTCTGATCATGCTGACGAATCGTCGTCGCAAGCTCCTCGCGTACCTGAAGTCGTCTGACCTGGATCGCTATAACGCGCTCCTGGCCAAGCTCAACCTTCGCAAGTGAACGGCGCCTCCGGGCGCTTCTGTTCACCGAGCGTCCCAGCCTAGGCTGGGACGTCCGCTTTTCACCCACCCAAACCAACAACCCGTCG
>CAIKWA010000066.1 GCA_903831005.1 uncultured Opitutia bacterium | reverse complement strand
TCCTTGTCGCGGATGGCGCCGTCGCCGGGGAAGTAATACTTGCCGCCCCAGCGGTTCCAATAGGTGTCCACGTACCGCTGCTCATCGCCGAAGATGCCCTGCGTGATGCCCGGCCAGGGTTTGCGGATGGCGAGGATGCCATGGTCGGTCTCGTTGCCTTGCTCGTCGAGCACGGCGGCGTCGACGCCGAAGAAGGGCAGGGTGGCCGAGCCAGGCTTCGTGGGCGTGCAGCCGGGCATTGGGGTGATCATGTGGCCGCCGGTCTCGGTCTGCCACCAGGTATCGACGATTGGGCAGCGCTCGGCGCCGATGTTGCGGTGGTACCAAAGCCAGGCTTCCGGGTTGATCGGTTCGCCGACGGAGCCGAGGAGGCGTAGCGAGGAGAGGTCATGCTTCTTCACCCACTCGTCGCCCCACTTCATGAAGGCGCGGATCGCGGTCGGTGCGGTGTAGAAGACCGTAACCTTGTGGTCTTGGATGATTTTCCAGAAGCGGCCGAAGTCAGGAGCGTCGGGCGCACCCTCGTACATCAACACCGTGGAGCCGTTGAGCAACGGACCGTAGACCACGTAGGTGTGGCCGGTGACCCAGCCCACGTCGGCCGTGCACCAGAAGAGATCGTCGGCGCGGAGATCGAAGACGTACTTGTTGGTCGAGTAGGCGTGGACCATGTAGCCGCCCACGCTGTGCATGATACCCTTGGGCTTGCCGGTGGAGCCGGAGGTGTAGAGCAGGAAGAGCATCTCGTTGGCCTCTTGCTGCACCGCTTCACATTGGTCGGTGACCTTGGCGGCGGCTTCGTGATACCAAACATCGCGGCCAGCCTGCATCACGCATCCCGCGTCGGGCTTGCCCGGGTGACGCTGGAGCACGAGCACGTGGGCGCAGGTCGGGCAATCCTTCACGCCTTCGTCGACCGTCTGCTTGAGCGGGAGGAATTTACCGCGGCGGTAGCCGCCATCCATCGTGATGACCGCCTTCGACTTCGCGTCGTTGACGCGGTCGCGGATGGATTCGGCCGAGAAGCCGCCGAAGACGACCGAGTGGACGAGGCCGAGACGCGCGCAGGCCAGGACGGCCATGGCGAGCTCAGGGACCATCGGCATATAGATCGCGACGGTATCGCCGCGCTGGAGTCCCATGCCTTTGAGCACGTTGGCGAAGCGGCTGACTTCAGAGAGCAGCTGGCGGTAGGTGATGCGGCGGACCTCGACGGCTTTGCCGTCGGCGGTGGGCTCGCCTTCGTAGACGATGGCGACCTTATCGCCGAGGCCCTTGGCGACCTGCGCGTCGAGGCAGTTGTAGGCCACGTTGGTCTTGCCGTCCACGAACCAGCGGAAGAAAGGCTTCTTGGATTCGTCGACCACCTTGGTCCACGGCTGAAACCAGGTCAGTTCTTTCGCTTCGTCGGCCCAGAAACCATCCGGGTCCTGGATTGAGCGGTTGTAGAGGGCGTTGTAGCCATCCATGCCCTTGACGCGGGCCTTGGCGACGAATGCCGTGCTCGGCGGGAAGACCTGCTCGTTAGAGCCGAAGCCTTCGGCGCTGGCCTTCTTGACGTCGTCGATTTCTTCGTTGGCGTCGGAGGAGTGGGGAGTGTTGGCCATATTATTTACGTTTGGAGCGAAGGATGAGGTAGATGGAAAAGGCGACGAGGATGGCGAGCGCAAGGACGAGCCAAGGGGTGTCGGTGATATTAGGGTCAAGGGCGGGAACAGCCGCAAAAGTTGCCATGGGGTGGATGGGGTGGGAATATGAACCCAGCGGGTCACCTGAGGGCAACCAAAACGCGGGGTCTGTGAGTAGTTTGACCCCTCCGTCAGGGGTTTGTTGCCTAAAGTTCAGCGAGCAGTTCCGCGAAACCGTCGACCACGCGAACGCCGAGCCCGTCGAGGCGCTGGCGGTGCTGGTGGCCATGGGCGGTCAGCACGCAGTCAACGCCCATGGCCGCCGCGGCTTCGGCGTCGTGAGCGGTATCGCCGATATAGATCACGTCTTCTGGTCGCAGCGCTAGGTCGGATAGATGGTGGCGGGCACGTTCCTCCTTACTGCCGGCGTGAATATCATGGCCGCCGCAGGCCTTAATGAAGTGTCGGTCCACGCCGTATTCAGCGAGCGTCGTTGCGAGGAGCGTGCGCTCGTAGGCTGAAAGGACGGAGTGGGTGAGTCCGGCGGCGGTGAGTCCGGTGAGCAGAGACTCCGCATGCGGGTGTAGGCGGCACTCCGTCTTGCGCTCTTCGTAAGCGGCCATGAAGCGGACCGACATCGCGCGGAAGGAGGCTTCGTCGGGAGTGAAGCCAATCGCTTGGTAGACCTTGATGACGGGGAACTGGAAGATCTGGCGATAGCGGACGGGGTCGACGAGCGGGTGGCCGTCTTCCTTAAGGAGGCGGTTCAGTGAGTCGCAACACAGCCAAGTATCATCGAGCAGCGTGCCGTTCCAATCCCAGACGGCATGGCGATAGTCGGTGAGCTTTTTACGCATGGGCGGGCACCAAGGAGAAAGCCTCGATCGCCACGCCTTGGCAACCGTGGGTAAGGTCGGGCGCGCGGCCGCCGACGTCGAAGCCGTCCCAGCGCAGAGGTAAGTCACTCCAGGCGGTCGCGACGATTTCGCTCAGCTGATAGGGCGCGTGATGGACCTGTCCGCGGACGAGACGTCGGCGATGTACCGAGAAGAAACTGTAGCGCTCTGCGAGATGAAACTCCAGCGAGCCAGGCGGGGCGATCTGTGGTGACGACGTAGCTGTCCACGCGTACTGCGCCGTCTCCCGTTCGCCTTGGCGGCGGCAGGACTGCGCGAGTCCCGGGCCGAAGGACATCGCGGCATGTTCATAGGGTAGCCCAAAGCCCGCGCGGGCGATGACGACGGCCGGGGCACGGTCGCAGTCGAGCGAGAAGAACCACACGCCTGGTTCGCCGGCGGCATCGCGCACATACGTACGGACATTAAGCTCGTTGAAGGAGGAGAGCCAAGGGAGCGCCGGCAGGAAGGCCGGGCGCACCGCGTTCATGCGAAAGCCCACGACGCCGAGGTAGGCCTTACCCTCGAACGTATCGACGGTGAGTCCGACCGGTAGTCGTGCCTGAATCGCCGCCGCGGAGTATTCCCAGTGGAGGAAGAAGAGATTGTCCCACCGTTGACGCATGACCGGGCGGCGCGTCGGGCGGATGCGGGCGCGCAGCAGTCTCTCGGTGGCATCGTTCACCCTGTCATCCTCCTCGTCTGGCGGGGTCGGTCAAGCGACCCGGACTTATTTTCCGGTGGCGAAGGGAGGCTTCGACAGATCGAGTTGGTAGAGCACTTGGTTATAGTCCCAGCGTGGCGTCGCCTGCTTGCCGCCGGAAAACGTCGTCGTGTAGGTGCCCTCGAAGTGGATCACCGGCGAGTCGGCGCGGAAGAATTCCGGGTGTAGGACCGGGTTGTAGAAAGTGTAGTCTTCATGCGAGAGCACCTTGCGGGCGTTACCCCAGGGGCCGAAGGGCTCCGTCGATTCCGCCAGCCAGATTTCGCCGAGTGCCGAGGGGTGGCCGCCCTTCTGGGTGAAAATCGTCAGCCATTTACGGCTCCAGGGATGCCAGGCGATGTGCCCCTTGTGCACGACGATCACTTCGCCGGAGGGCGTGGTGGCGGCGGTAGCGGGTTGCAGCGCCTTCCACTTCTCCGGGGTCTTCCAGCCTTCATAGGTGGCGGGCGTTCGGAGCACCGGGAAGGGGTCGCAGAATAAGATCCATTTACGGCCGAGCGGATCAGTCCAGGGCACCGCATGGCCAGCGGGCATCGGGGGAGCCTTCGGGTGGGTCGCGTCTTCGGTCCAGACCGTATCGAGCGGGCGGAAGAGCTCCTCGTGTGGATCCCATTCGACGAGATCCCAACGGTACGCGTGCATCTCCCCTTTCGTCTTCACCGCGGCGGCGACCAGATGCGGCGCGCCTTTCTCGTCGGGCAACGTGACCGCACCCCATAGCCAAGTCGGGCCGTCGCCAGCGAGCTTCGCGACACCGCGCGGGCGAGATTCAGAGGGCGGCGGCCGGCGGTCAGTCACATAGACGTACGGCGGACGCAGTGGGGGCTTGGCCGGCGGCAGGAATTTTTCGGTCGACGCCGCGGCGACATCGAAGATGCCGAGCGGATGGTGGGCTAGGTTCGTGTCGCCCCAGAACCAATGGAGCCGGCCGCCGAGTGCGGCCGTCACCACGCTATCGGAGCCGAGGACGCCGCTTTCCTTCCAGTCCAGCTGCTCGCCGAGCTTCTGGGACTCGACGAAGAGGCCGGCGCCAGTCAGACGGCCTAAGCGTCGGGCTAGGATCGTGCGTTCGACGGTGACTTGGAGTGTCTTGCCCGCCATGGGCGTAAGGCGGACGCCTTTGTAGCCGAAGCCATCGGCCTTCACGCCGTAGCCGTGACCGATGACCGTGAACCAGGTCTCACGGCCCATCAGTTCGGGTAGGTCGAAGGCAATCAACCCAGCGTTGTCGGAGATAAATCGGACGCCGTGCACCGTGCGGAGTTCGAGGCCCGGGACCGGCCACCCGTCGCCTTGTTCGATGATCTCGATGCGACACGGTTGGGCCGCGAATCCCGTGGTCGCGAAGGCGAGTAAGCCGAGGAGCCAAGGGGTGAGCTGCATGGAGCTAGTGTCGGCGGAATCAGCTCTGATTCAAGCCTGCGCGGGGCTTTTCGCTTGGAGTGGGGTCAGTCCGGGCTTACCTCTGGGGCATGCTTCCGGAAGCACGCCAAAAAGAACTCAAGGCCTTCGCCGAGAAACTCGCGGACATCGCCCGACGGGTTTTGGTCGCGGCGCACGCCCGCTTCGACACTGAGGTCGAAATCAAGTCCGACGGCACGCCCGTGACCGTCGCCGACAAGGAAGCCGAGCGTCAGATGCGTGCGGCCATCAAACAGGCGTATCCCGATCACGGTATTCTCGGTGAGGAGTTTGGCCTCGAGAATGTCGACGCCGAGTATTGCTGGGTCCTCGATCCCATTGATGGCACGAAGTCATTCCTTTCCCGCGTCCCGCTTTACGTGACCCTCATCGGGCTGCGCTACGAAGGTAAGCCCGTGCTGGGCGTCATCGATCAGCCCATCCTTTGTGAACGCATTGTCGGCGATAATCGCACGTGCGAGCTCAACGGCCACCCGGTCCGCGTGGCCGAAGTTTCGATGAAGGACGCCGTCGTCGTCTCGACCGACCTCGATAATGTCCGCCGCCTGCATCGCGACGTCCGCTGGAACCGTTTAGCCGACAGCGTCGCCCATGTGCGCACCTGGGGTGATGGCTACGGCCATCTGCTCGTGGCGTCCGGCCGCGCGCACGTGATGGCCGATCCCATCATGAACCCGTGGGACCTCGTGCCCGTGCTGCCCGTCCTGCGCGGCGCTGGTGCGGTCGTGACGTCCTGGGACGGCGGCGATCCCGTAAAGGCTGGCAACATCATCGCCGCGGCACCGAAGTTGCACGCTGAGGTGATGCGGACGCTGCGCGAGTAAGCGCGGGTCAGAGCCGGATCTTCAGCGAGCGACCGTGGGCGTCGAGACGCTCCATGCGCGCAAACGCGTCGACCACGCCGGCCGCTTTCTTGAGCGAGGCCGGATCGTATTGCACCAAGCTCGTGCGGCGCAGGAAGTCGGCGACGCGGAGGCCGCTGAAGAAGCGACCCGTGCCGCCGGTCGGGAGCGTGTGGCTCGGTCCAGCGGTGAAGTCGCCCAGCACGGTCGGCGTATGGCTGCCGATCAGGATGGCACCGGCCGTGGTGATCTGGGCGGAGAGCTTCTTGAGTTTGCCCTTCGCGACCATCAGTTCGAGGTGTTCCGGGGCGACGAGATTGGCGGCTTCGGCGGCGTCCTCGATCTTCGGGACCAGAATGACGCAAACCTTGGCGGCGAGCGCCTTGCGGATCTTCTCACCGTGCGTGAGCGCGGCGGACTGCGAGCGCGCGGCAGCGAGGCACTTGTCGGCGAAGGCTTCGGTTTCCGTCACCAGGTAGAGCTTCTCCTTGCCGCTGCCGTGTTCGGCTTGCGCGCAGAGGTCGGCCGCGACCCACTCCGGCTTCGCGGTGCGGTCGGCGATGATCATCACTTCGCTCGGGCCGGGGAGGAGGTCGACGCCCACGAGCCCGAAGACCTGGCGCTTCGCTTCGGTGACGAAGGCGTTGCCCGGGCCGAAGACCTTATCGACCGGGATGACGGTGCTCGTGCCGAGGGCCATCGCGGCGATGGCTTGGACGCCGCCGATCGCGTAGACTTCGCGGACGCCGCAAAGATAGAGGGCGGCGAGGATATCCGGGTTGATCTTGCCGTCAGGGCCGGGTGGCGTGCAGGCACAGAGTTCCGGGACGCCGGCGACCTTGGCTGGCAGTGCGGTCATCAGCACCGTCGAGACGAGTGGGACCTGTCCGCCGGGAATATAGAGGCCGCAGCGGCGGATGGCGTGGTGACGTTCGCCAACCGTGGCGCCGTGCGGGTTCTTCGCCGTCCAGCCCTTGGGCAGCGTGCGGCTGTGGAAGGCCGTGACGCATTTTGCAGCTTCGTCGAAGGCTTTCTTCTTGGCCGGATCGAAGTTGGCGGCGGCTTTCTCGAGATCTTTAAGCGGCACGCGGATCTGGCGGACCGTGAGCTTCGCGTGGTCGAACTTCGCCGTATAATCGAGCACCGCGATATCACCGCGGGCCTTCACGTCGGCGATGATGGCGGCGACGGTCGCGCGGACGTCAGGGGCGGCTTCGCCCGAGCCGACGAAGGCGCGGAGCTGGCTGCGGAAATCCTTGTCGCTGGTGCGGAGGAGGGTCATGGGCTCAGAAGGAAGGGAAGTCGAAGAGGCCCGCCGGAAGCTCGGGGTTCACCGTCACTCGGCTATAGGTGACTGTGCCGGACTTCTTGCCAGCGACGAAGACGGTCTCCTTCGCTGGGAAGGCGATGCCTTCGGCGATAATCACGCCGTCGACCTTCTGGCGCTGGAGCTCGCCCTTGGGGGTGAGCTGATCAGAGGCGACGAGCGCAAACGTAACGGCGTCGAAGTGCCGGGTGATCCGGAAGCCGCTGGCATAAGCGTATTCGACCGCGTGCGTCTTACGTCCGTCAATCTCGGCGGGTCCCTGGTAGGTCGCCTGACCGCGCCCGGCGGCGGGAGGCACGAAGAAGGCCAGGTCGTCCGCGGCCATGTCCTGCATCTTGCGGAAATTTTCGTAAGGCAGCGCGCGAAGGGAGCGGGTGGCGAGCGTGTCGGACTTGCGGCTGACCCAACCTTCGAGTCGGCCGATACCCATGGCTGATTCGGCACCGCTCGTCGGACCTTCGGTCTTCTCCAGGCGGAAACCCGGGGCGACGACGGTCAGCGTCGAGGTGTTGATTGTCCGTCCGGCGTCATCCAAGGCCGAGAATTCGAATCGGACAGACTTTACCTTCGTGAGGGCGGTGGGATCGGCGGCGAGAACGGTGCGCGCTTTCGCGACGATGGCCTCGACGGTGAGTGGCGGTTCAGCGGCGACGGCTGGTCCGGCGAGCAGGAGCGATGCGAACAGCGCGAAGAACTGGCGGAACGAGGCCATGGAGAGCCGATGTTGGGCGGGGGTGCCTGCTTGGCAAGCATCGGAAGGGCGGCGGAGGCCGCTCTGGCCGACCTCAGCGCTCGCCCGTGGCCTTGAGTAGACCCGCCACATCGCAGCGACCTTCGTACAGTGCCTTGCCGACGATAGCGCCGATGAGGTTAGGATAGGCCTTGGACATCTCGGCGAGGCGTGCGACGTCCGCCGTGCCAGCCACGCCGCCCGAGGCGATGACGCCGCAAGGGCAGACCTTGAGGACCGCTTCGAGTGAATTCCAGTTTGGGCCCGTGAGCATGCCGTCGGTCGCGATGTCGGTGTAAATCACCGTCGAGACGCCGAGCTCGCCGGCTTCCTGTGCGAACTCTGTGGCTTTGAGGGCCGTGACGGCCGTCCAGCCTTTGACGGCAACAAGCCCGTCCTTGGCGTCGATGCCGACGGCGAGGCGAGGTCCGTGGGCCTTGGCCATCTCGCGAAGGAAAGCGGGATCAGTCGCGGCGCGCGTGCCGATGACGACGCGGCTCGCGCCGGCGGCGTAAGCGGCTTCGGCGATGGCGCGATCACGCATGCCGCCGCCGAACTGGATCTTCGGGCCGAGCGCGGCGATACGCTGGAGCGTCGGGAGATTGAGCGGGGCGCCACCGAAGGCGCCGTCGAGGTCGACGACGTGAATCCAGGCCGCGCCAGCTTGGGCGAAGGCGATGGCCGGTTCGACCGGGTCCTTGTAGTAGTCGGTGCGCGCGTCATCGCGGCCTTGGCTGAGGCGGACGCAGCGACCGCCGCGGATATCGATGGCCGGATAGGCGAGCATGGAAATTAGGAAGCCTTCTTCTTCGGCGTGGCGGCCGAGACCGTGACTGGCTTCTCGCCGCGGATGGCTTCGGCCGTCACGGTGAACTTCGAGCCAGCGACGGCTTCGGGCAGCGCGTACATCGTGTCGAGCAGTACGCCTTCGAGCACGGAGCGGAGGCCGCGGGCGCCGGTGCCGAGGGCGAGCGCTTTATCGGCGGCAGCCTCGAGGGCTTCGCGACTGAATTCGAGCGTCATGCCCGAGAGGGCGAAGAGCTTACGGTACTGCTTCGTCGCGGCGTTACGCGGCTCGGTCAGGATGCGGATGAGGGCTTCGCGATCGAGCGGCTCGAGGACCGAGATGACCGGCAGACGGCCGACGAATTCCGGAATCATCCCGAACGAGAAAAGATCTTCGGGCTGGAGGCCGGCGACGATCTGTTCGGCCGAGAGGGAAGGCTTGTCGTTCTGCGGGGGGACGAAGCCGAGGGACTTCGCACCGCCGCGGCGAGCGATGATGCGGTCGAGACCGGCGAAGGCGCCGCCGCAGATGAAGAGGATGTCGGCCGTATCGACGCGGATACACTGCTGCTCCGGATGCTTACGGCCGCCGGCGGGCGGGACGTTGCAGATCGTGCCTTCGAGCAGTTTGAGGAGCGCCTGTTGCACGCCTTCGCCCGAGACGTCGCGGGTGATGGAGGCCGAGTCGGACTTGCGCCCAATCTTATCGATCTCGTCGATGAACACGATGCCGCGCTGGGCGCGTTCGATGTCCATGTCAGCCGCCTGCAGGAGACGAAGAATGACCGTCTCTACGTCGTCGCCGACATAGCCGGCTTCCGTGAGGGTGGTGGCGTCGGCGATCGCGAACGGCACGTCGAGCATACGCGCGAGCGAGCGGGCGAGGAGTGTCTTGCCCGTGCCCGTCGGGCCGATCAGCAGCACGTTGCTCTTATCAAGTTCGACGTCGGCGAGGTCGCCAGCCTGGGCGGCGGTGGCCTGGGTGTTACGGTCGTTGAGGCGCTTGTAGTGGTTGAAGACCGCGACCGAGAGGACCTTCTTCGCGTGGGCCTGGCCGATGACGTGTGCATCGAGTTCGAGGCGCAGCTTTGTCGGCGGGATCAGCTTAATTGGGGCGAGTGGCTGCTTCGCAGGGGCTTCCTGCATGGCGGGACCGCCAGCGCCAGCGGAGGCCGCGGGCTTGCCGTCGCGGGTTTTCTCGCGATCGAGGAGACGCCCGCAGGTGGAGACGCAGGCGTCGCAGATGCCGACGCCGGCGGGGCCAGCGATGAGCTTGCCGGCCTGGGCGGCGGGCTTGCCGCAGAAGGAGCAGCTCTCGGCGCGGTCCCCAGCCATGCGCTTAGGCGCGGACCGCCTTAGGCGCCACGACGTGGTCGACGAGGCCGTAGGCCTTGGCCTGTTCGGCCGTCATGTAGAAGTCGCGATCGGAATCGCGCATCAGGTCTTCGGGCAGCTTGCTGGTGTGCTTGGCGAGGACGTGGTTGAGCGTGTCACGCCAGCGGAGGATTTCCTTCGCCGCGATCGAGATATCGGAAGTCTGGCCCGTCGCGCCGCCGCTGGGCTGGTGGATCATCACGCGGCAGTTCGGGAGCGCGTGGCGCTTGCCCTTGGTGCCGGCGGCGAGGAGTACCGTGGCCATGCTGGACGCTTGGCCGATACAGTAGGTGTTAATCTCGCACGTGAGGAAGTTCATCGTGTCGTAGATCGCCATGCCTGCGGTGATCGAGCCGCCGGGGGAGTTGATGTAGATTGAGATGTCCTTCTTCGGGTCTTCCATCTGCAGGAAGAGCAGCTGCGCGATGACCGCGTTGGCGACCTCGTCGTAGATCGGCGAGCCGATGAAG
>CAIKWA010000065.1 GCA_903831005.1 uncultured Opitutia bacterium | reverse complement strand
CGATGGCTGAATGGAGGACTGGGTAGATAGCAGCCCGGCTCGGGCCAGGGCCGGGACTGAGCCTCTGGATGGGAGGGTCGGGACCGCGTCACGACATAGGAGCCTTTCGCCTCCACTCCGCCGGACAGTGCAGGAACTTGCCGCTGGGTAGGCGAATCCGCTCAGGTAATCGATGAGACAGATAAGCTGCCGAGGTCAGCGTGAACGAGTTTGGCGCCTCGCGGAGCAGCTCCTTGCTCGCCCGGCCACGCGGGAAGGCGAAGCGAAGGCCGACATCCGGATACATCTGGCGAAATACCTTCACCGCCGGGACATAGTCCGCATCTCCTGAAATGATGACTGCCTCATCCAAGTCGCCTTTGCTGGCCTCACGCAGCAAGGCCATCGCGAGGGCAACATCCGTGCCCTTCTCTCGCCAAAGGCTCCCGATAACCACGCCCATAGCCGTCCGAACCTGCACCTGTTGCTGGGCAATCCGCCCGAAGACAATCGACGGCCGTATGCTTCCATGGGCCGTAAGCGCACGTAAATAGGTGCGATGACGCTGGAGCCTACCCGGGTTGGTCAGGTAAAGATGCTCGGGTAAAGCTGTGAAATAGTGGATTGAGGCCAAGGAGGCCGTCGGGCTGATCAATGGCTGGATGCCACGGACCAAGCCCTGCAAGTCCAGCCACTTGACCGATTCATCGGAAGTCTCTTCCGCGAACGCGGCGACGCTGTGGTACAGGTTGAAGCCATCCACGAAGAAACCAACACGCGGGCTCATGCCGCCGCCCCCGCCAAAGAAAAACCCCGCGGATCGTAACCCGCGGGGGGCTGTGAGGGCGTAGCACTAAGTCCAGCATACCCACAGGGAGGAAGATGAAAGTGAAAGCCCCCGGAAGCCGCACGGCAAGATTTTTCACGTAAGCGGAAAGTCGGCACGCCGCGAAGATGCCGCAACTAAACGGCCACTCAATCCGCCAACCCTAGGGAGAATGTATCAGTAAGAATAGAGGACTGAGTCGATGACTGCGTTGAGGGCTGAATCGCGGACGGAAGGCCGACGTCAACGAGCCTAACTAAGATCCGACGACTCCTCACCGGCGGTCTCGAACGGCGGCGATGGCAATCACCGCCCTACCCAATTCATCCCCAGCCACCTGCCACCCGCCACCCGAAATGTTTTCCTACCCCTATCCCTGCCCCAACCCCTTAACTCACCTTTGCACATTTGCACAGGAGCTTCGCTCCGATTTGCACTTTTGCACTTCATGTCCCGCCACCCGCCACCCGAAACGATACATCCCCTTACCCACGTGCCCCCGTGTCAACGTGTCCCCTCGTCGTGGCTCACGTTACCCCGATACTCTATACTCGATACTCCATACTCTCGTCGCCCTCACTGCCCGACATAGTCGACGACGAGTGCTTTCTCGAGTATGTCGGGCAGGAGGGCGACAAACTCGTGATGCGCCGGCTCATGGAGATACTGCTTCTCCAGCGCCTCCTTCGAAGCGAAGGTCAGCGTGAAGATATGGGTGAAGCCCTGGTCCAATCCTTCCGGGCTCACATTCGTACCCCATTCGAAGGCCTGGATTGCCGGCAGCTTGGACGGCAGCGCCTTGAAGGCCTCGACCACCCCGCGGACTTTTTCCGCGGGTGCGTCGGCCTTGAACTTGAATATCACGATGTGGCGGTAAGAGCTCATGGCTTCGAGGGAGTCCAGACGCCTGAAGGCGTCAAGCATGCTCAGCGCGTCACTCCTGAAACGTCTTCAGTATCAGCGGGGCGAGCTCTTCGGTCACTTCCGGAGGCCAGTTCTTCAGTTCCTCGGTGAGTGCGCGCAATTTCAAGACGACAAGCGGCCGACGTTCGGCGGCATTCTGCAGGCGTAATTCGCCTATGACTTGGTCGTCGTATTGACTCCCGAGGATTTCCTGGTCGGCGGCCAGTCGCTGCCGCAGTTTCACGAATGAGGTATCCGCGTCCGGGTTGCGCTGGCCTGTCTCCTTAGCGAGACGTAAAGCCCAGCGGGCGGCCGTATCTTCAACGCGATTATGCTCCATCATGCGATCGCGATATGAGCCGCTGCCAGCAAAGACATTCGCGCAATATTCGGCTTCAGCCTCGACGAGATTGCGGAGAATCCTCCGCAGGCGCCCGACCCGGGCCTGATGGGCTGCCGGTGAGTCCTTGATTAAATGGTCCGTGAGCAGGGCCTGCGCGCCGTGATAACGCGTAGCATAGGATGTGACCTGGACTCCGCTCAAGTCTGGGTCGGGATTGCGTTGGTGCAGCAGCACCAAAGACACGACCCTCTCCGCCGGCGTCTCCGGGCAGTTTTCGTCCTGCTCTAGGAGGAAGTTGGCGGCGTGGGTGTTAAATTCCTTATCGGTCAAGAGCTCGTAGTAATTCAGAGACTCAAGCGGACCAGACATCGACTGGAACGGCTTGGCCGGTTCGCCTGAAATCCACGCGTGCAAAAGACCGCCCGCCACGAGCCCCGTGCACAGGAAAATGATGCTTTTAATAGAAGGCATAAACATAGGCTACGCCGAGGGTACGCCCTTCTTAAAGCATTTACTGAAAATGGACTTACCCCGGCCATCCCAAAGTCCCCTTATGGTTCGTCGTCGGTGGCGAGGCCTTCTTTAGTTTCGGGGAAGATCACCTCCTGCTGGCCATCCAAAGCGAGGTCGAGGACCTGCTTGCAGCGAAGGAGTTCGGCTTGGACGAACCTCTTGCGATCGGGAAGGTCCAGCACCGTCCCTTGGGTGGAGACCCCCATCTGATAGCCATAGACGCCCCTCCAGCAGTAGTTCGAGGACGGGTGGGCCTTGTTCATGTCCTTGATCAATCGGTCTATCGCCTCCTTGGTCGCCTCCATGAACGGGCAGTCGGAGCCCGAACTCAGCGTGAAGTCCAAAGGCGTAGACTCGGTGCTGAAGTTGAGCTTATAGAGCCGCCCATTGGTGATGAAGCCATAGCCCCCCACGCCGAATTCGCCGTCGTAGGTGTCGACGATGTCTTTCGTGAACAGTTCACGAATCAAGGCCAGGCATTCTGCTGGCAGTCGGGGATCAGGGTCGTCCATGTCAGTCCTTGCGCGGGCGGGTGACGTAGAGGCCGAGGGCCCCGAGGCCGATGGCCATCAAGCCGGCGCCGGAAAGATCTTCGCCGTTCTTGTTCAGGCCCAGCACGAAAACGACCCCCGTGATGATCCAACCGTAACAAAGAAAGCGGGCACACCCGGCAGGGATGG
>CAIKWA010000064.1 GCA_903831005.1 uncultured Opitutia bacterium | reverse complement strand
GCAATACTGGAGAGGAAATAGCCGTCCCAGAGTGCGGCGTTCAGCAGATAGGTTTGATCGTACTCGGTCCAGCCCGAGTAATTATGCCAGGCTTTCTCGGCAGGCACCAAGGTCGTCGCAAAGCTATTGCCGATGCTGAAAAGCGGAGCTTGGTCACGCACGCCGAAGTTGGCGTGCGTGTATTGGGCGAGAGACGTCGGCTGGACTAAGGGGACTTCGGTGAGGATCGCTTTAATGCCGTCGCCAGCGCGCCGCGTGTAGCCGTTATAAGCGATGGTCGGCGCGTTAGGGTCGAGTTCCTGTGCTGCAGTGCGCGGTACGAACTCGATCAGGTTATCCCAGGAATCTGGCGTCAGGATCTTGAGCTCGTAGCTCGGAGCGGCACCGGTCAGGGCGGCACCCGATGTCGGGTTGCGTCCAGCACCATCGGGGCGGCTGCTGGCGGCGAGGGGGTTGGAGTGCGTGTAGGTGGGGAAGGGACTAGCCGTGGCGGCGGAAGCGAGGTCGGGCGTCGTGCTGTCGGCGGTCTTGGCGGCAATTTCGATGACGCTAATGATCGATGGTTCGGCCGGACTGCCGTCAGGGTTGAACTTATCGCTGATGTAATTGTAGTCCGTGAAAAATTTCTCGCCGTTAGGGGCGCCATTGGCACCCGGCTTCAGGCTCGTGAAGGCCGTTTCGGAGATATTTTTATGCACCACTTCCGCTTGTTCGCTGCTGTTGAAGAAGAGATCGACGCTGTTTCCATTGTTCTTGAGCTCGTCGCCAGGCCAGCAGGTAAGCCCGTGGCGCATGCGAAAATTTCCTCCGGACGGATTGATTTGCATGCCGATGGCGTTGGATAAGTCGAAGACCGAGGCGGAGCCGAAGCCCCAGTCCACCGCGTCGTCGAAGAAGCCGCCGGTAGATGAGTAGGTGTTGGTGAGCTGGACAGCCTGGGCCCATTTTTCGTTGCCGGGCGGGCAGGAGAACACGCGGGTTTCGCCCGGAGCGATGACGACGTCCTTGGGGAGGTAGACTTTGAAGCTGTCCGCTTCGGTGGAGTCGGCCGCTTGCATGTTGAAGAATCTGCTGAGCGGAATCGAATTCGGTGAGCTCGGGTTGGCGTAATTGCGTACGACGAAGTTCCACTTCGACATGTCGGAGAAAGAAATCGCCACGGACTGGTCCCCAGTCTGGGTCATACGCCTGAATTGGAGGGCCACGTTGTAGGGATTGTGGATCGACACGACGGGTGTGACGTTGAGCCAGAGGGTGACGGATGTGAAGCTGGGAAACTGCCATTCCCACCTGCGTTTGATAGGATTCCATACGCGGATCGGTTCCAAGTAAACGGTGGTTTTTTCCTTGTTTACGCTAAAAACAAGTTGGACGCGACTGACGTAAGGTGAGACGGCACAATTCAGCGGGCGAGGGACACGCTTGCCATTGACACTGTCCTCGATGGGCGCGTTCGGGTTACTGCCAGCGACTTCGCCGTTGAAGACGTCCGAATAGCCGTACAGGCGGTTCCGGATGTCATTTTTATCTGTCCCGCCACCTTCCGGGTGGCCGACCGTGACGTTAGGGTAGAAGGAACGGGCGATGAGGGTGGGGTTGCTGCCGATACTCCGATTTGATGTGCCCAGGGCACTTCCCCAGCCGATTTGCTTATAGAGGCGATGGTAGTCGCGGAGTGCCCACCAGGTCGGCCCGCGAAGGGTGCCGCCGAGGCCGTTGCTGCGATTGAAGACCGGAGCGGCGAGACCAGAGAGGTCACCCGGAGGCGTGGTGGCTTTATCTTTCAGGACGAGCATCGGGCTGGCTTCGTATCCTCCTAGATTATGGCTGGCCGCCGCGTCGAAGGTAGCATCGACTTTACCTTGCCCAAATTCGCTGTTCGCGAACTGCGCGTCGCTCATTTCGAAAGCCACCGAGAGGTCTCGCTTCAGGCCGCCGTTGGCGGAGTCCGCCAAGACGCCAGCAGACGAAAAGGTGACGTCATGGAAAAGACGCTTGTCGACGTTCGCGTAGTCGGCGGTGGTGGTCGTGAATCCGCCCAGGAGGCTGAGGTGTGAGGTGCGTTGGATTTTCTGGAGGTCTTCGGGCTTGCTGAGGGTGCCGAGTCCCGGGATGAGGCCGTAG
>CAIKWA010000063.1 GCA_903831005.1 uncultured Opitutia bacterium | reverse complement strand
GGGCCACGCTCGATGAGGATGCGGGCCTGGTTCTCGATGGTCTCCATGCCGCCGATGCCGGATCCGATGATCACGCCACAGCGATCGGAATCGATCTTCGAGACGTCGACACCCGCGTCCTGGATGGCGAGGCGGGAGGCGGCGACGGCATACTGCGTATAGCGGTCGTTACGCTTGGCTTCCTTGCCGTCCATGTACTTGGCTGGATCAAAATCGCGGACTTCGGCACCGACCTTGGACGGGAAGTCCGTAGGGTCGAAGCGAGTGATACGCGAGATACCGGAACGTCCTTTGATGAGGGCGTCCCAGAAGGTCGCGTTATCGTGACCGAGGGCCGTAACGGAGCCGATGCCCGTGACGACTACCCGGCGAGATTTGCGGTCGGAGCTCAAGGGGGCGGGCCTACGAGGAAAGCCCGATCTGCTTACTTGGTGGCGTGGGCCTTGATGTGCTCGATGGCATCACCAAGGGTCTTGATACCGGCGGCCTTGTCTTCCGGAATCGTGAGGCCGAATTCGTCTTCGAAAGCCATGATGATTTCGACGAGGTCAAGGGAGTCAGCCTTCAGATCGCCCTGGAAGCTGGCCGTAGGGGTCAGCTGATCAGGGGTGACGGAGAGTTGCTTGACGATGATGTCCTTGACGCGCTGTTCGATGTTTTCGGGCATAATAAAGGGTGTTTAAGTTGTTATCTGGGTGTCAGATAGGGGGGGCATCGTCAAGTTTAGAAAAACCGCGGAAACCCCGCCCCAAAGAGCATAGTGGAAGGACGGGAGACTGACGACGGGACTGCATTACGGTGAGGGCGCATGATAGCAGAGTGCACCTGGATGCGTGCATCGATAAAAACGATGGTCGGCATCTGGATACCCCCGGCGGCCGAGCAAACCTACTCCGACAATCAGGTCGTCAGATGGCCATACCACCATCCACCGAGAAGACCTGTCCAGTGATGTAGCCCCCTTCTTCGGAGGCCAAGTAATCGACCATGGCGGCGATGTCATTGACCGAACCAAATCGGCCCAGAGGGATGACGCTGAGGATCTTCTGCTTCACCTCTTCGGAGAGTTCGCCGGTCATGTCCGTGGTGATGAAGCCAGGGGCGACGGCGTTGGCGGTAATGGAGCGGCCGGAGAGCTCGCGGGCTAGGGTCATCGTGAGGCCATGGAGGCCGGCCTTGGCAGCGGCGTAATTAGCCTGGCCGGCGTTCCCCTGCACGCCGGTGACGGAGGAGATACTGATGATACGACCCCAGCGCTTCTTGGTCATCGGGCGCACGAGACCCTTGGTCCAATAGAAGGCGGAGGAAAGATTGGTGGAAATGACGTCGTTCCAATCCTGGTCCGACATCGCCATGACGAGCTTATCACGGGTGATACCAGCGTTATTGACGAGGATCTCGACGGCACCGAATTCGGCATTGATCTGCTCGCACGCCTTGGCAACCGCGGCGGGGTCAGAGACGTCGACCTGGAAGGCCTTCGCTTTCTGGCCCTTGGCAATGATGTCGTTGGCCACCTGCACGCAGGTCTCGGATTTCGAGACGCAAAGGACGGTGTGACCGTGGGAAGCGAGACGTTCCGCGATGGCCTTGCCGATACCGCGACCGGCTCCGGTGACGAGGGCGACGCGGGGAGAGTGCGTGAGATGCATCGGGGTTTTATGTGTAAGCAAAGCGCCCCTCTGGCAAGTGGCTAATGCCCCGCCGGCAGCGCCCTTCCCCGCCGGCCGCGCTCAGTAGACGTCGCGCTGGTAGCGGCCGTCCTTCTTGAACTGCTTCACCCACTCCACGGCTGCTTCGGGCGTCATCCTACCCTGTTCGGCAACGATGGCGTGCAGGGCCGCATCGACATCCTTAGCCATGCGCTTGGCATCGCCGCAGACGTAAAAATAAGCGCCCTGCTGGATCCACTGCCAGAGTTCGACGGCGTTCTCGCGCATGCGATCCTGGACGTAGACCTTGGCGGCTTGGTCACGGGAGAAGGCGGTGTCGAGTCGCGTCAGCGCGCCCGACTTAAGATAATCCGCCCACTCGTCGGCGTAGAGGAAGTCATGGTCCTTGCGCTGATCGCCGAAGAAGAGCCAGTTAGGCCCCTTGGCGCCGCGGGTAGCGCGATCCATCACGAAACTACGGAACGGGGCGACGCCGGTGCCGGGTCCGACCATAATGACGGGGATATTATCATCAGCCGGCAGGCCGAAGTGTGAGTCCGCGACGAAGACCGGGAGGTCGGGCTCGTTCATGCGGGCGCGGTCAGCGAGGTAACTCGAGCACACGCCTTCGCGCGGGCGGCCATTGGTCTCGTAACGAACAACGGCCACGGTGAGATGGATTTCCTGCGGATACTTCGAAGGAGCGGAGGAGATTGAATACAGACGCGGCATGAGCTTGCGCATCAGTTCGATGACTTCCTGAGCGGACGGACGGGCCGACGGATGCTCCAGGAAGAGATCGAGGAATTCGCGCTGCTCCATCCAAGCCTTTTTCTTCTCCGGGTCGACTTCGCCGATGGCGGCGGCGAGACGGGCTTTGTCGGCGGCGGCGGTCGCACGGTCGTGGAGAAGCTGGGCGAACTTATAGGTCGGACCGTTGAGGGCGAGACGGGTCGAAAGGGCCTGGCGGAGCGTAATCGCGGCCAGGTCCTTCGGGATGGTCACCTGCTCTTCGCCCGTAAGGCCGGCGGCCTGCAGCAAGGCGGCGACGGAAGCCGGGTTGTTGGTCGGGAAGACGCCGAGGCTGTCGCCGCACTTGTAGCTGAGTCCGCTGCCTTCGAGGGAGACCGAGAAGTGCTGGGTATCCTTTTGACTGGCTGGAGAGCTCAGGCGACGGCGATCGACGAGGCGGGCCGGGAAAGGGTGATTCTTGTCGTAAGGTGCGGACATGAAAGTACCCCGCAGGATGCCTAGCGGGGCACTGATGCAAACCTCTTTTGAAGGAGTGCTTACTTCCAGATCTTGACCCAGTCGATGTCGACGTCGTCAGGTAGCTGCTTGAGGTTCAGATTCGGCCGCTCCCACTCGCCGATGCGGTGAGAGAAATGGAGGCTCATCGGAGCGTCGACGACGACGCGATCTACCTTATGGACCTGCTTGCCGTTGACGAACCAGGAGAAGTTCTTCTCGGTCCAGAGGATGCCGTAGGTGTTAAACTTCTTCGCGGCTTCGCCGGCCTTGAGGGCGCTCTTGTCCGGCCGCTCCGGGCGCATTTCGTGCTGCCCCTTGTCATCCAAGATACGGAACCAAGGGGTCATCTTGTCGTCACCGTGCGACTCCCAGAGGGCCATAGCGAAAGGCGTGACTTTCTCGTCCTTGCCGCGGAGGACCATCGAGGCGCCGTGGCCTTTGTAAGCATTCATGCGCATGGAAGCCTCGAAGTACCCGCGCGCCTGCTCGAACTTGCCGCGGGTGTTGATGCCATTGTATTGGATCATATCCTCGCGCTTCAGGAGCGAGATACGGATGGCCGACGCCTTCCCGACCTTGACGAAACTCAGGACCGTGGAGTCGCCGCTGACGCCCCACTTAGCCTCGTCGAGCTTGCCGGCCTCAAAGTCGTCCGAAAACGTCAACTTCATGTTGGAAGCCGGGTTGGCGGCGCCCAACGCGAGCGTCGATAGAAGGAAGGTAAATAGGGGTTTCATGGGGGGAATTATTTCCAGACCTTGACCCAATCGATATCAACATCGTCAGGCAGCTGCTTAAGGTTGAGATTCGGGCGCTCGGCTTCGGCGACCCGGTGAACGAGAGAGAGCCGCATGGGCTTCGCGACGTCCTGCTTGTCGACCTGATGGACCTTCTTCCCGTTGATGAACCAGGTGAAAGCCTTTTCGGTCCAGAGGATGCCGTAAGTGTTAAATTTCTTGGCGGCTTCGCCGGGCTTAAGGAACTGCGTCAACTTAGCCTCCGGACGGAAGTCGCGCTGGCCGGAGTCGTCGTTCCGACGGGCCCAAGGCATGATCTGGTCGGCGCCAAGTCCTTCAAAAAGGAGCAACACATTCGGGGCAACCTTCTCGTCGGCGGGCCCAAGCCGAAAAATCGCGGCATGTCCCTTGTAGCCAGGCATCCGGATGGAAGCCTCAAAGTAACCGTAAGCCTGCTCGAACTTGCCGTTCGTGGTGAGACCGTTCCATTGAATCATGTCTTCCGCTTTACGCAGGGAGATGCGCAGCACCTTATCCTTCCCGCCCTTAACGAGGGAAGCTGTCTCCCTGTTGGCCGGCAGGGTCCATTTGGTTTCGTCAATCTTCTCCCCGTTGAAATCATCCGAGAACGTCAACTTCTTGCCGATCGAAGGATCGGCAGCGAAGGCAGTCGCGGCCATGACGAGGAGAAAGAGTCTCATGGAATCTTGAAGACCTTAACCCAATCGACCTGAAGCGGCTCAGGGCCGAGCTTAGGATTCATGAAGTCTTTAAGGTAGCCTCCTTCAGGCAACCACTGGTTGAACTCGATGAACATCGGCGCGCTGGGGATAGGGCGCACCATCTTGTGCACCAAACGGCCTTCGACATACCAGCGATAGTCCTTGTCGGTCCACTGTAGTCCGTAGGTCAGGAATTTCTTGAAGGACTTTCCACCGTCCATCGCAATCACCCTCTCCTTAGGGGTGAGGTTATGCGAGCCGCCTTCGTCGACGAGATTGAGGTACGGATCAATCCTGTCGGCGCCGCTGAAGCTGAAATTTAAAGAAGCGGCGGGCAGCTTGGACATGTCTTGATTACGGATACCAAAAATAACCGCCCCGCGGCCCTTGGACTGAATCGCCCGGATGGAAGCCTCGAAGTAGCCCTGCGGGTGGGTGAACTTACCGTTCGTGCTGACGTAACTATTATTCCAGAAACCACCCTTTTCCTTGGGCGTGATTTCAATCTGCAGCTTGCCGTCCACGATGCGGGCCCCGCCGCTGAAGTTCCACTTCTTGGGGTCGATTTCCTTGGCGTTGAAATCATCCTCCCAGACTGCCTTAAGGCCAGTATTGGGAGCTGCACCCAACGTCAGGGCGGCAAGGAGGGTGAAAAGCGTGAAGGGTTTCATGAATAAGGGGGTGAGATATATTCAAACCACTAGCCCGAAAGAGGCAAGCCCTAGCCGATTATTGGTAGACCCTGACCCAGTCCACCCGCATCGGCTCAGGGCCGCGCGTCGGCTCGGGGAAACTCTTCAAAAAGCCCGCTTCCGGCAGACCGTTGTGGCTTAAGGAGATGAACATCGGCTTCGGCGTGGTCGGAATACTGGGAGAAATCCGGATGGTATAGGCCAGTCGCCCATCCAAATACCAACGGTAGTCATTGGGGGTCCATTGGAAGCCGAATCGATAGAACTTCTTGCTGTAGGCCAACCGAGGCATCGGGTTGTCCTTCGGACTCAGGCCACGACCGCGCTCCTCATTGACGACGGAAAGTCCCAGTCCGACCGAATCGCCGCCACCGTTACTGAAACCCATGCCCGCGGCCGGAGGACGGTTGTCCTCGTTGCCGATGCCAAAACCGCACCCATGACCACCGGTCTGGACGAACATGATGGAGGCCTCGATGTACCCGTACTTGGAGCTATACTTACCACGCGTATTAACAGCCGAACCACGCCAGAACATGGGCTTCGCGCCCGGGATGATTTCCAACGAAAGCTGCCCATTGACGATTTTGACGCCCTCACCGAAGTTCCATTTCTTCGGATCAATCTCCTTCTCATTGAACTCATCGGACCAGACCAGCTTAAGGGACTGCTCAGGGCCGGCCCAGACGGAGACGACGCAAAGAATTAAAGGAAGCAGGCGTGAGGGGTGCACGGCAATACGGGGATATCTGAATGAAAAACCCCTACCCGCAAGGTGCAAGCCCAAGATGGGGCTACCGGCCTCAGTTCTCGAAAAGCGAGTCGATTTCCTTACGGGAAAGCGGGCGGCAGTCGCCCAAGGGCATCTTCCGGATAACCAAGCCGCCAATCTGGAAGCGACGGAGGGTCTTCACGTGGAAACCGAAGATCTCGAAGAGGCGACGGATCTCGCGCTTACGGCCCTGGTCGAGATGGATCTCGAGGTGGGCGGCGTTGTCCGGATGGCGGATGACCTTCTTAAAGCGCAAGTGCTCCCCTTCTTCGACGGCACCCTTGAGCAGTCGCGGCGTGAGGGTCGGGTCGTAATCACGATTGAGGATGATTTCGTAACGCTTGATGACGCCGCCCGAGGGATGCATGACCTTGTTAGCCAGCTCGCCGTCGTTGGTCAGGATGAGCAGTCCTTCGGAATCCTTGTCGAGTCGACCGACACAGAACAGTCGCAGCTTACCATATTCGGGAGGAACCATGTCGAAGACGGTCTGGCCGCCGTGCGAGTCGTCGTTGGTACAGAGGTAGCCGCGGGGCTTGTTCATCATCAGCACCACCGTCCGACCTAGCGGCTTGATGTGCTGGCCCTGGCAGATGACCGTGTCCACGGCCGGGTCGACCGGCTGACCGGTCACGGCCAACTTCCCGTTGATCATCACGGACCCCGAGGCGACCAGACGCTCCGCCTCACGACGGGAGCAGACCCCCGCCGTGGCGAGGAACTTGTGAATACGCATGGGTCCTTCGGAAGGCACGCCACTGGATTGAGGCATTTGCCCCCACAGGGCGAGACAATCATCCAGCTGGTCGCCGAAGGACTTTTCTCGCCCTCGGCGGGATGACCGTCTTAGTCATCCTCCATGCGCCTCATCGACGGAAACGCCATCGCCCAACAGGTCCTCGCCGAAGTCAAGGAACGCGTCGCCAAGCTTGCTCCGGTGGTGCCCCACGTGGCCTTCGTCCGCGTCGGCGACGATCCCGCCTCGGTCTCCTACGTGACCAAGAAGCAGAAGACCGCGGCCGAGGTAGGCATGAAGGCTTCGCTCCAGCTCTTCCCTGAGACGGTGACCAAGGAAGAACTCTTCGCCCACCTAGACGCCCTTAATGCCGACGCCTCAGTCCACGGTATCCTGATCCAGGCCCCACTGCCTAAGCACCTCCCGGAGACCGAAGTCTTCAACCGCGTGTCGCCGGATAAGGATGTCGACGGCTTTGGCACGCAAAGTATCGGCCGTCTCGTCCAGGAAGTGCCGGGCGCCTTCGCCGCGTGCACGCCTGCCGGCGTTGTTGAACTCCTCCGCCGCTCTGGTATCGAGACCGCCGGTAAGCACGCCGTCGTCGTCGGCCGTTCGCTCATCGTCGGCAAGCCCGCCGCCGCCCTGCTTCTCGCTAAGGGTTGCGATTGCACCGTCACCATCGCCCACTCCCGCACCAAGGATCTACCCGCCATCGTCCGGCTGGCCGACATCGTCGTCGCCGCAATCGGCAAACCCCGCTTCATCACGGCCGACATGGTCAAGCCCGGCGCGGTGATCATCGACGTCGGCATCAACCGCGTACCCGACGCCACCAAAAAGACTGGCTACCGCATCGTCGGCGACGTCGACTTCGACGCCGTGTCCCCTCTCTGCGAAGCCATCACGCCTGTCCCCGGTGGCGTGGGCCCGATGACCGTCGCGATGCTCATGAAGAACACGCTCGACGCCTGCGAGCGCGCCCAAGCTCGTGGCTAACCCACCCCCGATTCCGCCTCCAGCCGCGGGATACTGGTGGCGCTCTCTCGCCTGCCTAGCGGACATCATTCCGCTGATGTTCCTGGGCTGGGCTCTCGCGGGCCTCCTCGCCGGACCGGACGAACTCGCCGCACGCCAGAAAGCGGACACCTGGTCGCATCGCTTCACCGAACAATACGCCAAGGCGATCACCTCCGGCAATCCGCGCGACCTCGAGGCCTTGAAGGCGATGACCACCAAACTAATGGACAAGGATAACACAGACCTCGAGGCCTTCTCCGTGTGGTACGCCTTTCAAGGTAACGTGAGTTTCGTGACGATGCTGCTCGCGCTGGCGCTGCAGGAATGGCTCCTCGCCGGCCGCACCCTCGGCAAACGCATCTTCAATCTCCGCACCATCGGCCTACCAGACACCGAACCTCCCGGCTTCCTCGCCGCGCTCCTCCGCTCCGCCTGGAAGGCCGCGTTCTTCACCCTACCTAATCCCTTCTTCATGTTGCTCGGTATCGTGAACTTCCACGTGCCACTCTTCCGTCGCGATAAACGCGCGTGGCACGACCTCTGGACGCGCACGCAGGTCGTCGACGACCGGCAAGCCTGACGGCTCCATGCGACTCGCCCTGCTCTTCCTGACCTTGGCGACGTCGCTCAGCGCGACTGACCTCGCGCTCCCGGGGTTGACGGACCAAGGTCCGCAGCCTGGCAAGCGAGCCGCGGTGACGACGCCTGAATATGTCGGCACGAGGGTACATTACCTGATCGCGTTGCCGAATGACTGGACGCCGGACTGGAAGGCTCGCGGTAAACGCTGGCCGGTCATCGCCGAATACACCGGTAACTACTTCCCCGCTTCGGGTTCGACCGGCGAGATTGAAGGCGCCGGTCTCGGCTACGGCTTATCGCGCGGTAAAGCCATCTGGGTCGCCCTGCCCTACGTCGCCAAGGACCGTCAGAAGAATGAACGCACCTGGTGGGGCGATATCGACGCCACCGTCGGCTACGCTAAGACGAACATCCCCCGGATCTGCGCCGAGTTCGGCGGCGACCCCAAGAAGGTCATCCTCTGCGGCTTCTCGCGCGGGGCCATCGGCGTCTCCTTCCTCGGCCTACACGACGACGAGGTCGCCCAGCTCTGGTGCGGCCTGTGGGCCCACGACCACTTCGACGGTATGCTGGAATGGAAAGGGCAACCCTGGGGCTCGCCGCTGGTGCGCTACCGCGAGGAGGCCTCGGTCCGCCTACGCCGCCTCGCCGGACGCCCGCTGCTCGTCAGCCAGGCGGGTGCAGAGACGAAAAAATTCATCGCCACCGTCGCGCCGACCAACGTGGAATTCCTCAACGTCGACATGGCGGCACACTTCGGGACCTTCCCTAATGAGCTCGCGAAGCATCCGCACAACGACCGCTGGCCGTTACGTGACGGCGTGGCGACGAGCGTGGTGCGTGGCTGGTTCGATCGCGTGACAGCGGCGGATAAGCCCTCAAAGTAAGCGGGCACAAAAAAGGCCTCGGGGTGAGCCGAGGCCTTGTCTGTTTGTTTAACCGGGGGTTAGCGACGGTCCGGACGGTCGCCACGAGGGCGGTCCATCGGCTTCGGGGCCGGAGCGTAGTCGCGACCTTCCTTCTCGGCGATGGCAGCGCGGCGCGAGAGGCGCACGCGGCCCTTGTCGTCGATGCCGACGCACTTGACGATGAGTTCGTCACCGAGCTTGCAGATGTCCTCGACGCGCTCGACGCGGTGGTCGGCGAGTTCGGAGACGTGCACGAGGCCTTCCTGACCGGG
>CAIKWA010000062.1 GCA_903831005.1 uncultured Opitutia bacterium | reverse complement strand
CGTGTTAGCCTTCGGGTTCTCGCGCCACTTCTGCACGCCGAACTCGGCGGAGTCCACGCGGATGATGCCGTACTGGCGGACGCCATGCTGGTTGAGGAGCTTGGCGACGCGGCAGGCCTTCTCGATCGCGAGGAGGAACTTCTGCTGCTGTTCGTCGGTGCCCATCGCGGAATCACCCACCGTGCCACCCCAGACCGGAGCGACGAGCGAGCCGACCTTCAGGCCCTTGGAGGCGATGAGATCCGCCATCTTCTTGAGGTTATCCTCGGAGATGTCGGGGTCGGTGTGCGGGTGGAACAGGAACAGGTCGACACCGTCGAACTTGTGGCCGTCGACGTTGGCGGCGACGGTCATGTCGAGCATCTGCTCGAGAGCGATCGGAGGGTGATCGGTGTTGGGCTCCTTGCCGACGAGGCCGGGCCACATCGCGTTGTGCAGTTTCATGTGATTAGGGGTAGGGGGAGGGATAGGGACAGGGGTGGTCGAGTAAGCGAAGGCTTACTTCTTCTTGGCCTTCTTGTAAGCGCCCATGGCTGGAGCGTTCGGGTTCACTTCTGGGCCGAAGTAGCGCAGGCAGACCAGCGGCTCGGTGGTGGAGGTGTTACGGAAGGTCACGCCCTTCTTGGCACCAGCTTCGGTGCAGAAGTATTCGTCTTCGGTCAGCTCGTTGAAGCGGATGAGCTTCGGGCTGTTGAGGACCTGGCCGTTGATCGAGCCGGAGCCCTGGACGCAGATGAGGCCGTAGGCGCCGTTGTCGGTGATGGTGCACTCGGCACCCGGTTCGACGGTCAGTTCCTTTGCGGTGAAGTACTGGAACTTGTCGACCTTGCCGTAGACGATCCACTTGTCGGAGTAGCCCTTGCCCTGGACTGAGACGACCGGCTCAAGGTAGTGGTTATCCTTGAAGTTCGGGTCGACGTTCTTGTCCCAGTCGAGCTGGTCCACGATGAAGTCGACGTCCTTGTGCTTGGACTTCGGCATGTCCTTGACGAGGAGGGCCCACGGTACTTCGCGGCCTTCGACGAGGTTCTGGTACATGCCAAACACGTCGGAACCCCACTGCGGTTCATAGGTGCAGAGCGAGCCGGGAGCGTGGAGGATGCAAGGGTCGATGAGCCAGCCGGTGCCGGGCTCGAGCTTGTAGGCCTTGGAGAGGGCGAGGATTTTGTTGTCACCCTTGTCCCAGTTGGCGATGCACTCGCGGACCTGAGCCTTGGTCGTGCCGGGCTCGAAGCCCATGAACGTGTAAGGGAAGTTGTTGCCGACGTTGTTGTGCTGGGGCGGGAAGTAGTAGGACTCCGGCTTGCCTTCGAGACCGAGCAGCTTGGCCTGCTTGGCGTTCTGGTGCATGTGGTGCGGGATCGGACCCATGTTGTCGAAGAACTTGGAGTAGACGGGCCACTTCTTATACTTGCTCCAGATCTTGGAGCCGATGAGCGCGGAGCCGCATTCCTTGACGGCTTGCTTGAGGGTGAAGCGAGTGTTGCCAATCACGACGTAGGATAGGCCTTCGTCGGCGGTACGGTTGTCGTTGGCGGCTTCAGTCGTGGAAGCGAACCAGCGTTCGTCGATGCCACCGCGGCTCAGGCCGAAGGCGTAGAGGTCATCCGGGTGAAGCTTGAGGCGCTTGCCGGGCTGGAGGAAGGAGCGCGGCACCCAGCACGGAGCCAGGCGGAGCAGGCCGCCAGTCTTGGCGAGTTCCTTTTCCACGAGAGAGGCGACGCCGCTCTGCTTGGTGGAGAGATCTTGGACAATCTTAGGGGAGGACATGGTAGGAGGAAAGGAGGGACGGGGAGGTCGGATTTAGGCGACTCCTAGGGCAGGGACAAGAATTGAGTAAGCCGACTTACGACTTCAAAAACTGCCAATTAATGGGGCAGGTAACCGCTTGGCCATTTTCGCCCGTAATCCGGACGGCGTCGGCACCGGCGGGGACGATGCTTTGGACTTGGCCGAAGTCGGCCGATACTGCAGCGGCGGCCTGAATTAGGGGCAGGCGGATGCGCTGGTCCTTGTGGAAAAGTCGGCTGGTCGGGATGCCCTTAGCGGCCAGGCGATCCTCGCGGGCGACGTCGACACCGTCGCAGAAGTGGGAGCACACTTCCTCTAGGCCGAGACGACCGAAGTGGCGCTTCTCCCAGGGGTGCCCGGGGCGGCCGCCGTTGGAGAGCCAGAAGAGGGTGGAGGGGAAGTCGGCGACACTCTTGAGGGAGAACCAAACGTAACCAGGGAAGGTCACGGCGGTCCACGCAAAGGGCTGGGCTTCCGTGGCAGGGGCGTTGACGAGCATGATTAAGTCGTCGTTGCCGTCGCGGGCCGGGTAGTGCGTGAGGTCGGTATTCGAGCCATCCTTCATCGGGACGGACTTCAGCGAAGTGAATTCGGCGAACGGCTTCAGTGCACCGGATTCGCCCGTAGTGGGATTCGAGAACTCGCCGGCGTAGACGGAACCGAAGCGGAAGGCGCTCGTGGCGATGCGGGCTGCGCCGGCGGGCACCTGCGAAAGATCGAGTACGGGGTGGTTGCCGTAGTTCCAGCGGCCTTCGAGGTTCTCGATCAGGTGTTCCCAGTAGATTGCATGGTGGCCCGGGATAAGCGTGAAGTTTTTGGCGACGGTGGCACCGGTGTCGGTGCCGGTCTGCGTGAGTTTAAGGGAAGTGGCGGAGGAGGGGAGCAACTGCCAAGGCGCATTGGCCGTGTCGCCGTGAGGCGGGCCTTTTTCCTGTCCGCCGAACGGTAGGCACATGAAGTCGCCACGTAGGTAAGTGAGCAGGTTCGGCAGCGACTGGTCGATCTGCGTGGGCGTCCAGGGCGAGAGCGAGAACGGGGAGGCCTTGAGGCCGGGCAGGTGGAACGTGACCGGCGCGAGATGGCCGGCGGTCTGGGTGACGGCTAGTTCCACCTCGGCACTGCGTAGGGTGTAGCTAGGGGCTCCGTGAATGGTTTCCATGGGGAGGCGCCATTTCCTGCAAGAGCTGCGAGACTGTCAACGCCTCGGGTGCTCTCCGCTTGCTAAGCCGGGTGGCCCTCGTTTGCTTTCTGCCATGCCGCAGCCTTTGCCGATCCTTTACACCAAGCCTGGTTGCCCCTGGTGCACCCAGGCCTTGGAATACTTCGCCGCCCAAGGCGTGAAACTCGATATCCGCGACGTGGTCGCCGACATGCATCAGATGCGCCAGTTGGTAGCTATTACGGGCCAGTCCAAGTGCCCGTCCTTCCGTTATGGCGACTTCATCGTAGCCGATTTCGGGGTGGATGAGTTCATCAACAAGGCCCGGAAGCACCCTGCCGTCTGTGCCGAGCTGGGTCTGAAGGTCTAAGACGACGCTTTTTGGGCTTGGAGGACTAGGGTAATAACCCTAGTAGTTTCTTCATGAGGCTTACCCCTGCTTTGGGCCTTCTGCTATGCGCTACCTTGTTCGGCGCACGGCCTAATGTCGTTTATATCATGTGCGACGACATGGGGTGGGCTGATCCCGGCTGCTATGGTTCGACGCAGAACGTGACGCCGAACATCGATCGCTTAGCCAAGGAAGGCCTGCGCTTCTCGAGTTTCTACGCGACCCAGGCCGTTTGCACTTCTTCGCGCACGGCATTGTTGACCGGGTGTTATCCGAACCGCCTCGGCCTCGGCGGTACCGCTCTGGGTCCGCAGTCGAAGACCGGACTCAGCAATGACGAGCAGACGCTCGGCACCTTGTTGCGTGATGCGGGTTATCGTACCAGCGTCGTCGGTAAGTGGCATCTCGGCGACGCCCCGAGGTTTCTGCCGACCCAACATGGCTTCGATGATTCAATGATCCTGCCGTATTCGAACGACATGTGGCCGCTGGGCTACGCCGTCGGCGACGAATCCCGACGGAAGATGTATCCGGAGCTCCCGCGTTACGTAAACGACCACCCCATGGGTATCGTCCGCGATTGGACCGACATGGATACCCTGACTTCGATGCAAGGGCTGCGTGCGGTCCGCTTTATCCAAGACTGCGCGGGTAAGCGTAAGCCATTCTTCCTGTATCTCGCCACTTCGATGCCGCACACCCCTCTCGGTGCTTCGGCCGAGTTCAAGGGTAAGGGAGCGACCCCTTACGCGGATACTATGGCCGATATTGACCGCACCGTCGGCGCAGTGTTGAAGGTGCTCAAGGACAAGGGGATTGAGAAGGAAACCATCGTAATCTTCACCAGTGATAACGGACCTTGGCTGAATTTCGGTCGTCATGCTGGTTCGGCCGGTCCTTTCCGTGAAGGTAAGGGAACGACCTTTGAAGGCGGCGTCCGCGTGCCTTTCATCGTCCGCTGGCCCGGTGTCGTGCAAGTTGGTAGTCGAACCGATGCACTGGCCGCTAATATCGACGTCCTGCCGACGCTTGTTGAAGCCTGCGCCGCAGCCAAGCCCAAGCTCGAGATCGATGGCCAATCCTTCCTTCCCTTACTCAAAGGTGAGAAGCAGGTCGCCCGTGAATCCTTCGTCTACTACTACGGCGACCGCCTCGAAGCTGTGCGCAAAGGGAAGTGGAAGCTTCACCTCCCTCATGCCTATCGTAGTTACGTCGACATGGTGCCGGCCAAGCGCGACGGACTGCCGGCGACGACCCACCAGCGCCAGATTGCACTTTCGCTTTACGACCTCGACGCGGATGAGGGTGAGAAGAACGACGTCTCTGCCGCCAATCCTGCGATTGTTAAGGAGCTGCAGGAACTTGCCGCTTCCGAGCGCAAGAAACTCGACGCCGGTAAACGCCCTGTCGGTCGCCTCTAATCAGACGAGTCCGGCGATCCCGGCCGCTCGCCAGGCCATCACGCCGAAGCCGATGACCGCAATCGTCAGGCAGAGGAAACGTCGCACCTTGGTCTCGGTGAGGCCCGTGCGGAGGATAGCCCAGAGCAAGCCGGCAGAAGTGAGAATGACCGCCATTTGGGCGAGTTCGACGCCGATGTTGAAACCGACGAGGATACGGACGATGCTGCCGTTATCCCAGTCCTTCAGGCGGTCAGAGACCGCTGCGGCGAAGCCGAGTCCGTGCACGAGGCCGAAGACGGCCGGGACCACGAGCATCTGACGGTTCGTCGCGCTGCCGCGGTAGGCCATCCATCCGCCTAGGCCAATCGTGAGCGCGATGAAGGGTTCGATCCATGTGCCCGGGTTGCCGATCCAGCCGAGTGCGACCGCACTCAGCGTGATGCTGTGGCCGAGCGTGAAAACAAGGGAGCGACCGAGGGCCTGACGGAGCGAGGCCGCGCCGAGGAACATCGCTAACATGAATAGGCAGTGATCCCAGCCGTCGGGCAGCACGTGGCCGAAACCGTCGGCTAGAAGTGCGACAATTGTCTGGTTGTCGGTAGCAACCGTGCCGTCGCCAATCTGGAATTCCCCCGGCTCATTCTTCGAGATTGCCATGACTGTTTGGAATTCCATGCCCTTGCGCAGATTTGTGAAGACCGTGCCGAGGGCGTCAGGTAAACGGAGTACGAGTTTCTGCGTATTAGGAGGGATCGTCGCCCTGAACTTTGCGTTCAGCATCACCGGGTAGCGATCGGCCTCACCTTGGCGGCCGGATTGGGCTAGAACCTGTTCAGCCGTCGGGAAGGATTCGAGCGTCCACGCAATGGGTTTACCGTCGGCTTCGAGGCGCAGACCGGCGAGGAACTGTTGGCGGCTAGGTTCGATCGAGGAGGTCAGGCGATTAGGCGTGAACATTAGCACGTCGAGGTCCTTGATTGGCGCGTCCTTGGGTAGCTGGCCTAGGAGGAACGAAGGCACATCAAATTTTACCGTCAGAGCAAAGGAGTTCTTCTCGTCGATAACACCGATGGCGGAGGCCTCCTTCCACTCTGGGTGGGCCCAGAGGAGAGCAGGGAAGATGGCTAGGAGCCAAGGGAGCAGGGTGCGCCGCATGGGGAGTGAGTACGACGTCCGCTCGTCGCGTTCCAACTAAAACCGCTTACTTCGCACCTTCTTCGCGGCGAGGCGGGCGCTTCTCTTCGGTGTCACTGGCGCCGGCCGGGCGGGTGTAGAGTACGTTCAGGTCGGCGGCGGCGAGGACCTTGCCCTTCATTGCGGCGAGGAGGGAGTCGACCGTGATTGGGCTTTCGGCTTTCGAGAGAGCTGGCTTAGCGGAAAGGGCGAAGAGCGTGAGGACGTATTTCTTTTCGCCCGGACCTTTGGAGTGCGGCGCGGCGTATTCGACGCGGCCGTGAACAGTGCTCACGCCCATCTTGCCGAAGTCGGTGGCGTTCTTGGCGACGTTCGTGGTCTGTGGATTGATATCATGCATCAGCCAGTAGATCTTCGTCTTACCTTCCGGGTCGAGATGGTGCATGATCAGCACCAGGCTCTGCGTGCCCTTCGGCATGCCAGTCCAAGCGAGGGGCGGGCTGGCGCTGGCGCCATCGCCGGTGAATTCAACGGGCAGCCTTTCGCCTTCCTTTACTGCGGGGCTCGTGAGTTTGAATGTGGTATTCTTATCGGCTGGCTTGGCCACGGCGACGGTGTCGATGGAGCCGCTGGGCGGGCCGCCTTTGCCTCCCTTACCGCCCTTCTTGCCTTCGGCGGGGGCACCGAGGGCGCAGACGCCCAGCAAGGCCAGAAAAGAGAAGAGGGATAGCTTACGCACGAATTAATTATGCCAGAACGCGCCTTAACTGAAGATTAAGCCTTAGGCTTATTCTGAACTGTCAGCGTCTTTGTAGCTGCGCAAAGCGCGAGGGTTCTGAAAGGAGTCGGGCTTAAAGAAGACTTTCTCCATGAAGAGCCCGCGAGCGGGAGCGGTCGGCACTTCCGAGGTGATGGCACGTTCCTTCCGGTAGGCGAGGAGGCGTTCCGGGGTCATTTTCCCTTCGCCGACGCGGAGGAGTCCTCCGACGAGGCGGCGGACCATCTTGTAAAGGAAGCCGCTGCTTTCGGCGATGATGGTAATCCGCTTACCGCGGCGGCGGACTTCAAGGCGGCGCAGGTCTTTGACCGGATTTTCCTTCTCCATGCCTTGACCGTGGTTCGCACCGAACGCGTAGAAGTCATGCTTGCCGAGCAGCAGCTTGGCGGCCTTGCGCATTAGCTTCACGTCGACGGTCTTCATCCCTAATCCCAGGCAGAAGCGCGCCTCCCAGGGCGGCGGGTAACCATCACATATCTCGTAGCGGTAGCGTTTGCCGTTAGCATGCCAGCGACAATGAAATGTCGGCGCAACGCGCTGAATCTGCGTGACGAGCAGACCGTTCTGCTCACACGAGTTCATCGCGTGGACGAGGTAGCTGCAGGGGTGAGGCCAGAAAGCGTCAAAATGAAAACGCTGTCCGACGCTATGTACGCCGGAGTCCGTGCGACCGCTGCCATGGATGACAATCGGGGTCTTGAGGATGCGCGACATGCGAGCCTCGAGCTCGCCTTGAATCGAAAGCCGCCCCGTCTGGACCTGCCAGCCGATGTGGTCGGTGCCGTCATAGGCGACCGTCGCCAAGAAGCGCTCAAGCTTCGGCGTAAACGGTTTCTTGGTCTTAGCAGGAGGCATGTTAGGAGCCGAGGCCGCGGCTGTTGAGGAAATCCTGGAGCAGGACGGCGGCCGCGCGCGAATCGCGTTCGCCGGTCCGGGCCTGCTGCTTGCGCTCGTTGGCCGAGCGTGCTTTCCGTCCGCCGAGCTCGTCAGCGGCTTGGCTCGTGAGGGCTTCGTCGACTTTCTCGATGGGGAGGTGGAATCGTCGGGTCAATTCGGCCGCGAAGACGTCGACTTCGTCACAGCGTTTGGTGCGTTCGCCCTCCACCGATAAAGGATAACCGAGCACGAGCAGGGTGACCTTGAGCCGGGTGATTTCCTGGCCGATTTGGGCAAAGCGATCTTCGGCACTTTCCGCGACCGCGGCGGGCAGGGGGAAGGCGAAGCCGAGTTCATCGGCATGGCTGAGCCCAACCCTTCGCGAGCCATAATCGATGCCGAGGAAGACCGATGCCACGGGGTCAAGTTGGGGTACCTTGGGCGATTATTCAATCCGACACGTCGAAGGGGCGGTTTGACACTGCTCCCGGCGGGAGTTCCACTATCGGTATGTCAGCGGAACCGCGCCTCAGCGACCATGAGAGGGCCTTGTACTCCCGGCAGATCCGTCTGCCCGGGGTGGGGGAGTCCGGTCAGCTGCGCCTCCGTGAAGCCAAGGTGCTACTCCTGGGTGCTGGCGGCCTAGGTTCCCCCGTCGGCCTCTATCTGGCTGCCGCTGGTATCGGCGTCATCGGCATTGCTGACCCGGACAAGGTCGAGATCTCAAACCTTCATCGCCAGATTATCCACGGTTTCGACACCTTGGGGCTGCCGAAGACTATTTCCGCCGCCGAGGCTCTCGGAGAGATTAATCCGGGGCTCAAGGTGGCATTGCATCCCGAAGGCTTCACCGTCGAGAACGCCGCCGATCTCGTCGCCCGTTATGATTTAGTCGTCGATGGCACGGATAACTTCGCGACCCGTTTCTTGGCGGCCGACGCCTGTGTGCTGGGTGGCCGACCCCTGGTGCATGGGAGCGTCCTGCGCGATGCTGGCCAAGTCGGCGTCTTCCTGCCGCGCGCGGGTTGCTATCGGTGTCTTTATCCAGTGATGCCGGATGCCGCGTCTGTGCCGACATGCGCCGACGCCGGGGTCTTCGGCGCCACCTGCGGGGTGATTGGCTCCTGGATGGCGTCCGAGGTGATTGCCATCCTCCTTGGTAAGCGCCCGGCTTCTCGCCTGCTGGTCGTCGACGTGGGTGCCGGCTCTTCCAAGCTGGTCGCCTTGGCTGCCGACCCGGCCTGTCCTTGTTGCGGCTCATCGCCCGCGATCCGTTCGCTCGAGAAGGCCACTTACGCTCCGACCCTTTGCCCAACCCAGCCCAATATGTCCGAAACTCCGCTTGAAGTCACCGTTGAGGAAGCCCAGCGCCTCCTGGCTGGTCCCAATCCGCCCCTCCTCATCGATGTCCGCGAGATGGACGAATACGCCGTCTGCCGGATCGATGGTTCTCGATTGATACCCATGAACAGCGTGCCGACCCGCTTGGCGGAGGTTCCGCAGGACGTCCCCGTGCTGGTCCAATGCCATCACGGCGGCCGGAGCATGAAGGTCACCCAGTTCCTGCGAGCCAAGGGCTATACCCGCGTTAGCAATGTCAAGGGTGGCATCGACGCCTGGTCGTTAAAAATTGACCCTAAGGTCCCGCGCTACTGAGCGAGACAAGGCTTGCCGACACCCGCTGGCTCTTCTTTTATTCCCCCCACACCATGAAGCGTTTCACCTTCCTTCTCGCCCTCGCCGCCCTGAGCGTCGGCTGCACCTCTCGCATCCCTGAGGGTTTCAATCCTTTGTCCTCTGGCAACAGCGGCTTCGGCGGCCCTGACTCCCTCGACACCCGCTCGGCTAACGCGCGTCGTGACGCCCTCGCTAATGCCATCCGCTCCGGCAATATCCCGCCCGAAGCCATTCTTGCCACGGTGTATTTCGAATTCGACAAGTATACCGTCTCGGCTTCGGAGCGCGCCAAGGTCGACGCCGTCGCCGGTCGCGTGAATGCCACCGAAGTCATCATCGCCGGTTACACCGACACCTTCGGCACCGAAGAATACAACCTCGGCCTTTCTGACCGCCGTGCCCAGTCCGTTCGGGATTATCTCGGTAAGCTCGGTTCAAACCAGGCCAAGTCTGAGATTATGGCCTTGGGTTCCCAGCACGCTGACAAGAACGCTGCGGGTCGCCAGTCGGGTGCCAAGGATCGCAAGGCTGTCATTGTCGACGTGAATTACGCCGGCCCGGTTTCCTCCGCCGCTACCGCCCCGGCTGCTCGTCCTGCCCCGGCCCCGGCCGCTGGCTCCGCGCCGGCTCCGGTCACCGCTCTCTGAGCGACTTACGACTGCAACGAAAAGGCCCGCCATCTGGCGGGCCTTTTTATTATCCGAAGGGTCGTCCTTACGGTAGCGTTCCGAAGAGGTAGGCTAACGTTCCGGCGAACAGTGCACCCGCGGTCAGCTTGGCCGTCAGACGTTCCTTGTCGGTGCGATGCAGGGCACCCCAGCGACCAAGCACCCAGCAGGCGGTGGCGATGACGGCGAGGCCCAGCGAGGCGTCGCGTACCCAGGCCGCGTCTTCGACGAGTGCATTGAGTACCCAGAGCAGGTAGAGCGCATAGGCGAAGAGCGGGAAAGACATCCCTTGTTTCAGGGATTCCATCCACTCGCCGGGGCGCGGTAACATTGCGGCGAGACGAGGGAACATGGATAGTAAGAGGTAGGGTAGGGCCATGCCGAGGCCGATGACCGTGAAGAAGAGCAAGGTCTCTCCGGTGCTCCGCTCCTTGTCCAAGGCGAAGCCTAGCGCAGCGCCGAGGCCCGGAGCCGTGCAAGGCGTCGCGACTACCGTGGCGAGCACGCCGGAGAGGAAGGTGGCGACGCGGCCCTCACCTTCGCCAGCGGAGACGCCCCCAAGGCCGACGCCAATCTCGAAGACACCAGCGAGGCTAAGTCCAAGGACGATCATTAGTACGCAGGTGCCGAGGACGAAGCCGGGCGATTGCATCTGGAAGCCCCAGCCGACGGAGGAGCCGCCGGATTTGAGTCCCACGATCAGGAGTGCGAGCGCGAGGAAGCTGATGATCACACCCGCTGAATAGAGCAGGCCGTTCAGGATGACTGTCTGGCGCGCGGCACCAGCTTCCTTGGCGAAGCCGAGGACCTTGAGTCCAATCATCGGAAAGACGCAGGGCATCAGATTGAGCAGCATGCCTCCGCCGAAAGCCAGCAAGAGCCAGAAGGCGAAGGTGTGTGTGATGGTTTCGGCCTGATAGGGCTTACCCGCGGAGACAGCTTTGAGCGCGGCGACGACTTCGGTGCCGGTGAGCGCTTCGGAGAGGACGGCCGCTGGCTGGCCGGTCTTCAGCAAGACATTGAGCGGGATGCCGGTGCGGCCATACTTACGTAGCTCGTCGGCAATGGTGGCGTCCTTCTTAGTCCAGTCGGCCTTGAGTAAAATTACGCCGGCGGACGTCAGTGCCTGGGCGACGTCGTCCTGTTGGTAGACGCGTTTATTGACCTGGCAGGTGGCGCACCAGCGGGCCGTGAAGTCGACATAGACGATCTTGCCATCGGCGAGGGCCTTGGCCTGAGCCTCGGGGGACCAGGGTTGCCAATCAATTTTGCCGCTGTGCGGCTTAGTGGTTTCAATCGCTACCGGCTGGGCCGCGGCTGTTTCTAGCTTCACGTTGATATCGACGAAGCCGCCGTCTTCCGCGCGCGTCGTGAAGTTAAGCGGGCCGGAATTGAGCGTCTCCGTGGCGTCCCTCAGTTCGATGGTCATTTTCCCGGCGGATCTTTTCTGCATCACGGTTGCGTTGGGGGTGACGAAGTTGCGTTCCGGGAACCAGATTTCATTCAGTTTGTGGTCGCTGGGCAGCACGATGGTCAGCGTCTTACCGTCGCTCGTGCCGGTGGTCGGAATTACTGGACGAAAACTCGGGTAAAGCTTCCGGTCATATTTATAGGCCACGTTCGCTGGGCCGACCTTCAGCGTAAGCTCAACCTGCTTGTCATACGGCCAGCAGCCTTTGTCGTCGCATTCCAACCATTCGGCCTTGCCCTTGAGGACGACCGTCCCCGTCTTGCCTGTGGGGATGGCGACTTCGATCAGCACGAGCGTCTCATCCTCGTACACGAAGTTCATGATGCCAGCTTGGTCGAGCAACTTGGGGCCGGGCCAGATAAAGCCGCCCACGGTTGTGCCGGATTTCTCGGTCCACTCGATGGTCGGCGAAGCGCCGGCGTCACCGGGATTCTTCCAGTAGACATGGAAGTGCGGGTCGCAGCGGAAGCGGAGGGCGATGAGGGCTTTTTCGCCGGCGCGGACTTCAGGGGTGAGATTGACCAGGTCCACCTTTGTGCGGACAGCGGCCGAGAGGTCGCCGAGCAGGGTGAAAAGCGAGAGCAGGCTGAGGGCAAGGAGTCTCATGGGCCTACTTTGGGCTCAAACCCAGCAGGAAGCAAGGCGACGCAGGGCCTCAGGGGACCAGATGGCAGGGAAGCAGGGCTGCGTCGCTCATCCCGTGGATGATCTTCTTATCGGCCGGGCAGAACGTCGAAAGGATACCTGAAAGCTCGACCGTATCGCCATCGACGAAGAAGTAGGGGCAGAGCCGGACGCGTCCATCGGCAGGGACCACCGACCCGTCGTCGGCGAAGACCGGGTGGGTCAGGCGCGAGGGCTTGTGGTACTCCTGCATCACGTGGAAGGTTTCGTTGTCGGGGTTGAGGGCGTTCTCGATAGCCTCGAGCCATTCCTCGCGGGACACGTCGCTACCGAGCGTCACCGAGCGGGCGCCCCAGGCGGTCTCGTGGAAGCCGCTCGCCTTGATGATGAGGTTACGTTCACGTTGCGAGGCTTCGGCGAGCTCGGTCCATTCGCGAATCGGGCGGCCGGCGAAGCCAGGCGCATGTAGCACGGCCGTCGGCGGCAACTCGGTCTTCTCCATGATCCACGTCTGCGGGACGATGCGGAAGAGCGCCTCATGGTGATCTTCGGGCAGGTTCTCCTTCCAGAATTCTCCGAGCTGCGGGTGGTGGAGGAGGGCGAGTCCCAACTTCTCTTCCTGGAACGCCTTCATCGGCGGCGTGAGTAAAAGTGTGCCGGCTTCGACCGCGTTGAAGATGCCGTCGGCGCCCTTCACGTTGGCGAGGTCGAAGAGCTCGAAAAATCGGTAGAGGATATCGACGCGGCGCGGGGCGCCATCAACGGGGATGTAGGAGCCGTCGCCCATCTGCATGATCTGCGCAGGCTCGACGATGTGGACGTCGTGGCCGAGGGTGCGGAGTTTTTCGCCGAGCCACTCGAATTCCGGTCGATAGGTCGCGGCCTCTTCGCTGACGACGATGGCGACCAGCGGGAACTTCTCCTTCGGGGTCAGACGCGCCAGGGAGGCCATGAAGCGACCAGGCATTGCGGAGGAGCCGATTACGCGGGGGAAATCCTCGGCGTAGACCTCATTGAGGTAGGCTGTGAGGCCGACACCGCCAGGGACGCTGTCGAGTTCGGTCATCGTGAAGCCGCCGTCGGTGACGAGTAGGTCTGGGCGCAGGACGACCGGGCACTGGCCTTTCACGGCCCGATGGCGTCCATGTGCGACGAGGCCGGCGGGCTTATAGCGATCGAGGTACTCGGCGACCCACGGGGCGTAGAGCTCGCGGTTGCGGAGGATTTTCTTGTTCGTAAACGAGCGGACGTAGAGTCGTTCGAGCGCGCGGTGGTAGCTCAGGCAGGCGGCGCCGATGCGCTTGAGGTCCCGAAGTTGTGCTTCGGTGATGGGCCATGGCTCCGGCGAAAGCTTCCAGATCTTCTCCGCGAAGAGCGGGGTATCGAGGAGCTTCTGGCGGAGAGTGTCCCGGGTCGGCATGACGGCGGAGGACTTAGTCCTCGATTTTGATGTCCTTATTACGCGTGCGGGGACCGCCAGCGCGGAGCCAGCCATTGATGAACGCGTCGATGTCGCCATCCATGACCGCCTGGATGTTGCCCGTCTCCACTCCAGTCCGGAGATCTTTGACCATCTGGTAAGGTTGGAAGACGTAGGAGCGGATCTGGTTACCCCAACCAATGTCGCCCTTTTCGCCGTAATATTTCTCCATCTCAGCACGCTTGTCGTCGATGGTCTTCTCGTAGATGCGCGCACGTAAAATCTTCATCGCGAGGGCGCGGTTTTTGACCTGCGAGCGTTCGCGTTGGCAGGCCACGACGATGCCCGTTGGGATGTGCGTGAGACGGACCGCAGATTCGGTCTTATTGACGTGCTGGCCGCCTTTACCGCTGGAACGGTAGACGTCCACACGCAGGTCGGCCTCATTGACTTCGACGTCGATGTCATCGTCGATTTCGGCGACGACGTCGACGGAGGCGAAGGAGGTGTGGCGACGGGCATTGGCGTCGAAAGGGGAGATGCGGACAAGGCGATGGACGCCGCGCTCGGCCTTGACATACCCGTAGGCGTTGGGGCCTTCGAGGCGGAAGGTGGCTTGGCTGATGCCGGCGCCTTCACCTTCGGCGATGTCTTCAACTTCAATCTTGAAACCGCGACGTTCGGCCCAGCGGGTGTACATGCGGTAGAGCAGGTCAGCCCAGTCGTTGGACTCCGTGCCGCCGGCGCCGGCCTTGACGGTGACGATGGCGTTGGACCGGTCGTGTAGTCCGGAGAGGAACGAAGCAATCTCGAGCTCAGAGACGGCGGCGAGCAGGTCGGTGCCAAGTTTGCGGAGTTCTTCGACTTCGGCATCGGCGGTGCCGTCCGGGGATTCGGTGATCAGTTCGGCGAGGGTCTTGGCGTCGTCAATCTGGCGGCGGAAGGCGACCTGGGGGGAGACGATATTCTTATGACCGTTGCACTCCGAGATGACCTTCTGGGCGGCCTTCTGGCTGTCCCAGAAGTTCTGGGCGGCCATCTGCTCTTCGAGTTTCGCAATCGCGGCCTGTTTGCCTGCGATATCGAGGAACTTCCAGAGGTAGCCGGCTCGGCGTTCGACTTCGTCAAGACTGGCGCGGATTTCGGGCGGAATATACATCGGAAAGCGAATGGAAGGGGGAGGGGCCCTCCTTGGTTGGCGGGCGAAGGTTGGGAATACCTAGGCCGTCCTTTGGTTTCAATGTCAGAGTGGGGCCCGGTGGGCTCTCATTTGCCCGGGCATGGACTGGTCGCACTTGCGCCCCGTCGAAGCTGGGGCATACATCCAGCCCATGTCGTATCTTGAAGGCCTGAGTTTCGCCCAGATTGCTGGCCCCTTGCCTGAACGCCGGGTCCTTGCCAATGGACTCGAGGTCATCTACTCCCATCGCCCCGGCATCGGGCTGTGCACCGTGCAGGCCTGGGTCCGTACGGGTAGCATCCATGAGGGCTGCTGGGAGGGATCGGGCATCTCCCATTACCTTGAGCACATGGTTTTCAAAGGCACTGGCCGCTTCACGAATCGTGAGCTCACCGACGCCATCCATCGCAGCGGCGGCTCCTCCAACGCCTATACCACTTTCGATCGGACGGTCTATTATGTCGACGCTCCGCAGGAAGGTTTCGAGACCGCAATGGAAGCCATTGCGGACATGGTCTTCGATCCGCTTATCACCGACGCTGATGCGAAGATGGAACGCGAAGTTATCTTGCGCGAAATCGCGATGTGCGATGACGAGCACGATCAAATGCTGGCGAAGTCAGTCCTGGAAGAGGCGGTGCGGTCGCACCCCTTGCGCCAACCAGTAATCGGCCATCGTGATCTCTTTGTGCGCATCACCCCCGATGACCTGCGTGCTTATCACTCTAGCCGCTATGTCCCGACGAACGTCGTGTTGGCCCTCGGCGGTAGCATGCCGCCCGAAGAAGTCTTCGCGTCCGCCGAACGGTGGTTCGGTCGTTTCGCCCGCCGTCCGCTCGTCGACATCGCCGGACACCAAGAACCGCCGCAGGGTGGGGTCCGCCGCGCTGATCTCATTCGTGAGGTCAACACCTCCAAGGGCGTCGCTTGTTGGCGTATCCCAGGCTATTTCGACGAAGGTCGCCTCGCCACCGACCTATTCCTCGGCGTGCTTGGTGCCGGCAACAGTTCGTTACTCTGGAGCGAGCTTCGCGAGAAGCGTAAGCTTGTCCATGGCATCGACGCGTCCGGCTTTGGTATCCGTGATCTAGGGCTCGCATGGTGCAGTTGGACGGGTGAAGCTGGTACGTCCGCCCCCGTGGTGGAACAGGCAATTGCCGAAGTTGTCGACGGACTCCTACAGAAAGGGGTCACGCCTGCCCAGTTCGAGAAGGTCCGCCGCCAGTCCGTCGTCGGGATGGTCAACGGCCAGAAGAATATCCACGGGCTGACGAGCCGTGTCGCCCATGCGGCCACCATCGGCCACGACATCGCCTGGCCGCAGCGCGGAGTAGAGCATCTCGCCAAACTCGGGGCGGAAGACCTCACCCGCGAGGCGCGCAAGTGGCTCCGTTCGGACAATGTCACTTTCGGCACGATGCGCGGGGGCAAGGCCGATTCTTCCGTGGTCAATGCCACTGCGACGGTCACACCGGACCGTTTCGAGACGTTTACCTTGGACAATGGCGTCCGGGTTGTCCTGCAGCACGATGCGACCATCCCGAAGGCCGGCATCGGCGTGTTCCTCGCCGGCGGCCTCGCCTACGAGGAAGCCGAGAAACGTGGCACCACGGGACTGCTTGGCACCATGTTTGCCCGCGACAATGTGCATCGTACCAAAGAAGAGGTGGCTCACCTCGTCGATAGCATCGGTGCAACCTTCGCGGACCATGGCTCGCAGGTCTCCTGCGGTCTTTGGGGCGAGGCCCTTAGTTCGGATTTCGAAAAGATTTCCGAACTCATCGCCGACGGCATCCTCGGCCCCAAAATCCTCCCGGAGACTTTCGCCTTAGAGCGTGCCGCGATTATTACCGCCTGTCGCGAGGCCGAAGATGATATCGTTGAGAAGGCCCGTCTGCAGCTTCAGCGCCAATATTTCGGTACGCATCCGCTCGCGATTGACGCCTGCGGCACGCCGGAAAGCTTAGCGAAGATTCAGCCTTCCGACCTGGCGACGCTGCATCAGACCCTGGTCGTCGCCGACAATATCGTCGTTGGCGTTAGCGGTGCTTTCGACCGTCCAGCCGTGATGGAGTTCGTCAATCGCCGTTTTGGTGCCTTGCCGAAACTTTCACTCGCTCGCCGCGGCTTGCCCAAGCATGTGCCCGCTCCCTCCAGCAAGTTACTTGAGCGCGCTCAGGGTGAGCAGGCCGTGGTTGCCATCGCTTTCCCTCACTGTGGTTTTGGCCCGGATGAGGTCGTTGCTGCGAACGTGACCGAAGAACTGCTCAGTGGCATGGCTAGCGGGCTATTCCGTCGCGTGCGCGAGGAGAAGGGGATGGCCTATTTCGTCGGCGCCACCCGCGTTGAGGTCGTGGATCAAGGGATGTTCTACCTTTATGCCGGCACAGCCCCCGCTTCGGCCCAAGAGGTCGTGAAGGAGATGCGCCAAGAACTCGAGCGACTCCGCAAGGGTAAGTTCACCCCGAACGAGATTGAAGACGCCAAGCGGCGGATGCGGGTATCCCGGCGTCAAGGCCGTCAGTCCGCCGGTGCTCGCATGCAGGGCGCGCTTGTGCGAGAAGTGGCCGGACTGGGTGCAAATTTTGACGCTGAATGGGAACGACGCATGAGCTTGACCGATGAAGCCGCTGTCCAAGCGTTCGCACAGCGTTACCTTGATACTAAGTTTGAGCAGGAACTCATCGTCCTGCCGAAGGAGTGATTAGGCGTCCGGGAAGTGACGCTTAGCGAACCAGGCCGAAAGGACACCCGGGATGGAGAGGCTGAGCGCGAATAGGAAGTAATGGGCGTAGCCAAGGCGATCGGAGAGGTGACCAGCCCAGAGCCCCGGTAGATAGTTGGCCAGAAGGGCGAAGGTTGAGAGTGCGGCATAGCGCACCGCGGCACCGGGTCCGGAGGCGAGCTTCATCATCGCAAGAATCAAGGCGCAGAGGCCAGCGCCATAGGCGAGGTATTCGACGAAGAATACCGTCCCGATGAGCCACAGATTATGCGAGCCGTCGGCGGCGAGCCAGGCGATTGCCGCCAGCGGCAGGTGCATTGCGATACCCAAGGGCAGCAAGGAACGGCCGAGGCCAAGACGGGCGACGACCTGCGAACCGACGATGCCGCCGAGCGCCAGTCCCAGCACCGCGGTCGCGATACGCATGATCGCATAGGTTTCGTTGCCCAGGGCGAGTCCACCTGGTGTGGAGGAGGTCGCGAAGAGCGGGAGAATCCGCGCCATGTGAATCTCGCTGGCGCGGTAGAACAGGATGAGCCCGAGGACGGCGACGAGTCGCGGGTCGCGAAAAAGCGCACCCAGTCCCGACCACATGTCCTGGAAACGTTCGCTGACCGTGCGGCCATCGGTGACTTGGGCCGGTTCCGCGCGGAGCCCGAGGGCATTAGCCAGCGCAGCGAAGAGGGCTAGCGTGGCCGCGGCGATGAGCGCCCAGGACCAGGCGTCGGCCGACTGCGGTCCGTATTCCATGATGCGTCCGGCTAGCCAGATGAGGCCCGGGCCGGCTAGCACCATACCGAGTTTGGAGGCGAAGTTAAGGACGGCCGAGTGTATGGCGCGCGAACGGTCGTCGAGGGCGGAGACGAAATAGCCGTCCAACGCAAAGTCATGCGCGGCGGCCACGAAGGATAGTAGGACGAGGCAGGCGATGATTGCCGGCGACGACGGGTGTTCCGCCGCCACTTGCAGGGCGAGTCCACCAAGGAGCAAGGAGATCGCCAGTTCGGAGAAAAGGATAAAGCCCCGGGGGCGGAAGGCGGCGACCAGCGGCGCTAGGAGAATCTTGAAGCCGAAGATCAGCCCAAGGTAAGCGACCGCCTGAGTGATGTCCTTATCCGCGTAGCCACTGTTCTTCAGTGCGACGGGCAGGGCCTCGTCCCGGACGGCGGCAGGGATGGACTGAAAGAGATAGGCGGCGGTGACCCAGAGCCAGGCACGACGGAGGGGTGTCGCGGGCTCGGTCATCGGTTAGGCGCCTTCGCCGAGCTGGGCGCGTCCGAAATGGTCGACCGAGCGCAGGAGACCATCCACGAACTTGGCCACGGTGATATTCAGGCCAAGAAGTTCCGTGTCGGTCAGGTCGAGCATCTCGCCTGGTTTGAATGTACGGGAGGTGTCCGTCAGGCGGGCGACCGTCTTCGGCTTGGTCTCGTCGCCTGTCGTGTGGACGGTCACGCCCGGTGCCATCTCGGCGGTCGCTTCGGCTGGGGCTTCGACCGGCTCCGCCCCTTCGGCTGGGACTGCAAAGTCCTGCATCGCCTTGAATTCCAGCGTAAGCGAACCGTCGGGGGTGATGTCATCGTTGGTCACGAGGCCGCCGCGGACGAGTACGCGGAGCGCCGCTGCCAGACTAAAGACTCCATCTTCAAGTTCACAGACGATGCCGAAGTTTTCTTCCAGCGCGGTGAAGCGATCCTGGAGCGACATCTTCTGAAAGGCTTGCTGCTTTTCGCCGATGATCTTTTCGACCAGTGGGTCGCGGCGCTGGTTCTTGCCTTGCTCACGGATGAAGAGGCAGAGCAGGTGGCACTGCACCATGCATTCGGCGGAGACGGTCAGTAGGTCATTGATGGTGGTACGGAGCATCAGGCCGCGAGCGTAGGCACGCATTTGATCGGCCGGTAAGTGGGCCTGCGGCACGGGCATAACCCGAGAAATGGACGAGAAGTGCTCGTAGGCCTTCGGGTCGGCGGTATGCAACCCGGCGATATTGAAGGCGAGCATGTCGTGCTGGCGCTGGAGAGCCGTGAAGAAGGTACGGCTGATGTTCTGAAGCGAGAGGACGTTCTCGCCGGGGCCGGGCGGAGGCTGGGACATGGGAGTCAGGTGGTCGGATTGGAACCCTTGTCCTTCGCGTGGCGAGCCCTTTTACGCGAGAGGAACCCGTCGGCGCGAGGTTGGGGCGTGGAAGCGAACCACGCGATAGCCAGCGGGGCGATTTCGGAGAGGCTCAGTGCCGGCTGGCCGACCAGTCCTGGAAAGCGGTAGCAATGTTCGACGCGTGGCTGGATATCTGGGTCGAGTTTTCCTCCGGGGATCAGGAGGGCTAGATGGCGGCCAGGGACGCGGACCGGCACGGCGAGGTCGATTTTGCGGCCGATATCGGGCGACAGCGCCACGACGCAGCAACGGTCCTCGACCAGTTTGAGGAGTCCGCCGAGCGCGGCGGCCCGCATCAGTCGGAGCTGTTCCATGGCACCGCGGGAGAGGTTCCACGCTTCCGGGTGGAACGAGAGCTTCTCGGTGCCGCCAGAGAGGAGTAAACGCTTTAGGCCGAAGGCGGCCATCGAGCGGGCAATCGCAGCGAGGTCGGCCGCGTCCGTTACGCCGTCAGCAATAACGATACTTTCGCGGGATTCGCGCCATTCGGCGAAGTCGGAGATGCGGGCTAGGCCGAAGTCCGGACGCATGGTGAGTGCGCAGACGTCGTCGCAGGGGCCTTCGGCCGTCTGGGCGAGTTCGATGGGTCCGACGATGCGGGTCTTGACACCGAGTTCAGCGAAGGCGGCGTCGTGTTCGGCGAGGTTGGGTGCGAACGCAGCGGTTGCGACGACCTCGCGTAATGCCTTCGGATGGTGCTTGAGGCAGGCGAGCAGCGCAGCGATGCCCCGGATGATCAGGCGGTTGGGATGGGGGTCGTTGGTATTCACAAAATGCGTCCTTCGTCGAAGTCGATCATGTCTGCGAAGGAGATCACGTCGGTGCGGTGTTCGGCGCCCATGATGCGCTTGGCGTTACCGAGGGCTTCCCGGCCCATCTCGCTCATGCCTTTCTGGACGAGTTCACGGTTCCAGACGGCGACGCGTAGGTCGGCGGGAAAGAGAGCTTTGAGGCGGATATCGAGTTCGGCCTCGGAGTGCGTCTCGCGGACGCAGGCAATGACTTGTTCAGGAGTAACGCCCAGATGCATGCAGAGGAAGCGGTCAAAGCCTTTGCAGAAATTACGCTGATACGACTTAGGGAGCTCGCCTTTGAGGTGCCGACGGATTTTAGCGAGGAAGCGCTGCAGGTGCAGTAGGCCAGTGGCAGGATGCGGGATGTAGGCCGAAGGAAGGTCGTAGCAGATTTCACCGGTAGCTTCGGAGAAGCCGTCAGGGCGGGGGGAGGAAGGCGAGGTCATTTCGACAAGGAAGGAGCGGGCACGAACTTGGCAATTTCCGCGGAGATGACGGCAAGATTCGCGGATTGGGCCAAGGTGAATTCGGTCGCGGAACGTTCCTTGAGTGGGCGGGACTGGGAAAACGTCTTGGTGACGAGGAGAGTGCCATCTCGTTTTTCCAGGCGAAAGGTGATTTGCAGGGTGGCCGTATCCGTGTTCGGCGTAGTTCCGGGAAGCGAGAAGATCGAACGGCCGGGGCTGGCGGGAGTGAAGACCTCCATTTTATCAACGGTCAGCAGTAGGACGAGGTGGTCATCGGCCGGCGACTGCGTGGAAGTGGGCAGTCCGGTGAGAGAGGTAAGATGGCGGCCGACGGCTTCGGGGACGGCACGATCGAGCGGCGCGATCCAGCGGTGGGCATCTTCGATGCGAACCCAGCCCGTGTCGTCGATGAGCACGACATTCGGTCGGCGGAGGGCCGATGGGATGATGGCGCGGGGGACAAAGACGACCGGGGTCGCGCGCGTCGTGATGGCGGCCGGCGAGGCGAGCTGGTGGAAGGTGACGGCCTCGCTTTTCTTGTCGAAGATGATGCAACCGCTAAGGAGTGCGGTCAGGCCAAGCAGCAGGGCTCGGGCTTTCATTTGGCGTCCTTTTCCTCCTTGGGCTTCGCGTCTTTAGAAGGCGATTTGCTGCGACCTTGGATGATGGTCTCTGGGTTACGTTCGATGAAATCGGCGAGCGAACGGATCGCCTGGGCGGCTTCCGACACGTCGGCGAGTGCTTGGTCGAGGTCGCGGCGGGCGGGCGAGCCTGGCTTAGTGAGCGTGCGGAGGTTCTCGGAGGTCTCGTTGAGTCGCTCGAGGGCCTTGCGACCGGCTGTCGCCATCGCCTTGATGTCATCGGTCACCGGATCGACCTTGCCGCTCAGGCGTTTGACGAGGACATCGATGCCCTGCATTGCCGCGGAGAAGTCGGTGACCGCCCGGGCGATGGCGGGGTCGCCGGTGATTTTTGAGATATTGGACGAGGCTTGGACCAAGTTACCGTTGATCTTCTCGAACTCGATCTGCGAGGCGCCTTTATCGATGCGGGTCAGGATTGAATCGACCTTCTTCGTGATCGACACGAAGTCGATCCGGCTGAGCTGGTCGAGCGTCTGGGCGACGGCCTTAGTTAGCGCACCAAGATTGGACGGTTGGGTCGGGATTTCTGGTAGTTCGCCTTTAGGGTCGTGCAGCTTGTAGGCGGTGTCAGGAAGGTAGTCTAACTCAACGTAAAGTACGCCCGTGATGACCGACTGCTGTTGAAGCTTTGCACGCAACCCTTTCTCGATGGAGAGTCGTAGTCCTTGCTTCTGGAGTAGGGCCTGGTCGATGCCACGACGGGTGAGTAGGTCAGGGGAGAATTCCATGACTACCGGGACGGAGTAGTCGGACGCCGACTGACCCGAGGTGCGAAGCAGGACTTGGCTGACCTTGCCGATGCTGACGCCCCGGAATTTAACGGGGGCACCGATATCGAGTCCGCTGACCGAATCTTCGAAGTAAGCGATCGCGGCGGGTTTGGCGCCCGTGAAGGAGCCGGCCCCCAATAGGACCACGGCTGCAATGATGAGCAGGATGCCTCCGGCCACGAAGGCCCCGATCAGTGTCATGTTGGCGGATCTACGCATGGTCAGTCGAAACGTGCTTGATTGAAGAAGGCGTGCACCTTCGGCGATTGGCCAGCCTGAAGGAAGCTCTTCGGAGGTCCGTAAGCCCCCATCGTGCCCGTGTCAGGGTCGAGGTAAATGCAGAAGTCGGCGGTCCGTAGGATGCTGGGGATCTCGTGACTGACCAGAATGATGGTCGTCCCGTAGGCTTCGCGCAGGCGGAGAATGAGTTCGTCGAGGCGTCCGGAACTGACTGGGTCGAGTCCAGCGCTTGGTTCATCGAGGAAGATGACGGCCGGGTCGAGGGCCATCGCACGGGCGATGCCAGCGCGCTTGGCCATGCCGCCGCTGATTTCGGAGGGGAGCTTATCCATGGCGTCAGCGAGGCCGACGAGGGCCAGTTTGTACTCGGCAAGCTGGCGGATCTCCTTGCGGGGAGCCTTGAGGAACTCGCGCATCGGCATTTCGATGTTTTCACGCAGGGTGAGCGAGGAGAACAAAGCGGCACCTTGGAAGAGGAAGCCACTCTGGCGGAGGATATCCTGACGCTCTTGCCCGTGCGCCGTAGCGAGATCGACGCCCATGAGGGTGGTTTTACCGCCGAGAGGTTCGTCCAATCCGCCAAGGGCGCGCATCAGCGTACTCTTACCGCAACCGCTAGGTCCGACGATGGCGAGGATCTTGCCGGCAGCTAGCGAAAGGTTGAGCCGATCCATAATCACGGTCTTGCCGTGGCCGATGGCTAACTCGGTGCAGGTGAGGATGGCGGGTGCGTCGCTCACAGGTCGAACAGGTTGAAGATTACTGCGAAGATGGCGTCGGAGATTACGATGAAGGTAATGCCCAGCACCGCGGCGGACGTGGCGGCCTCGCCGACACCAAGGGCGGAGCGCTTGGCGACGGAGCCGCGATAACATCCAGCCCAGGCCGCGATAAAGCCGAAGGCGATCGACTTGATGAAACCGACTAAGAAACTCTTGAAGGTGATGGCGCGGATCGCCTGCGTGAGGTATTGCTCGACGCTGAGGTCCCCAGCGCAGGCGACAATCATGCCTCCAAAGATCCCGACAAAGGTGGCGAAGACGCCGAGAAGCGGGACCATCAGGGTGACGGCGAGGATACGGGGGAGGGCGAGGTACTCGACGGGGTTGATACCTAGGGCCCGGAGCGCGTCGGTCTCCTGACTGACATTCATGCTGCCGAGCTGCGAGGCGTAGGCCGTCGAGGTGCGTCCACATGCGATGACTCCGGTCATCAGGGCGCCCATCTCACGGGTCATGGCGAGAGAGACGAGGTTGGCGACGTAGACCGTCGCACCGACTTGGCGGAGTTGGATGAGGCCGACGTACGCCATGATGAGGCCGGTCAGGAAGCCCAGGAGGGCCACAATGGGGAGTGCATCGACGCCCGCGGTTTGCAGCTGGAGCGTGAAGTCGCTCCAATTCACCTTGGCCCGGCCCACCATCATCTTCAGGAAGCCCAGCGCCGTGTGGCCGATATGCTCGAAGGCCCGACCCCACGAGCCGCCGCTTTCGACGCCCCAATTTCCAAAAGTCTCAAGTAACCCTGTGTGGTCTGACTTGGCGTGTTCAGAGGAGGCCTTTTCGGCCATTTGCACGAGCGACTGTAGGCGAAGGGGGAGGGTGGAGATATCCAACTGCCGGATATTTTTGAAGTTCGCGTAAAGCCAAGCTGGCAGCGAAGAATCAAAATCGTCCAAACCTTCCGCAACTACTTTGGCCCGGTCACCCTTGATGACGATTGCTGGGAGCGTTTGATCCAGCTTCCAAGAGCCGCCGATAGTGACCACGGCGGTACCGTCAGCCTGGACTTCCGTCCGGGCAAAAGGTAAGCCTGTGGGAACTTGGGACATCCTGACTGTCAAATACTTGGGCATGCCTTTATTCACAAGTCAGAAAGGCGTTGTGGCCATAGGGATAACGCTCTTTGCTATCGTTTCATAGATGTCATTCTTCCGTCTCATCGCCTACGCCTTGGCAACCTCCGTGATCCGGGCCGCCGACCTCCCTCCGGTAGCCACGCCCAGTTCGGTCTGGGTGGTGTCGCTGACCGAGGAGAACGACAAATTCACGCCTCAGAATAAGGACCGGTATTACACCCAAGGCCTCAAGCTCGCGATTAATCGGGGGAATCACACTTTCTTCTCACTAACGCAGGAAATCAACACGCCTTCGGACACCGTGAGTCCCAACCCGGCTGACACTGATCAACCTTACTCCGGCGCGCTATATGTTGGCTGGGGCTACGGCGCGGTCCTGGATCGTGGTGGCCGTCGGGATTGCCTTTTTTCTGTCGAAGCCAAGCTCGGTGTCATCGGCCCTTCGGCCGGCGGTGAGACCATCCAGAATAAGTTTCATGATCTGATCGGCACCGCACCCGCTTCTGGCTGGGGTTCCCAAGTGCAGGACGAAGTTCTCCTCAATCTCGACGGTGAATTCCGACGGCGCTTCGACCTCGACCCAACAGGGCATGGTTATCGCGACCTTATTGCGCGGGCGGTGGTCGAGCTTGGCACGATGCGTACCGAAGTCTTGCTTGGCGCGCAGTTACGCTGGGGCGTCAATCTCGACAAGTCGTGGGGTCACTCCTTTATCCGACATTCCAACGGCTACGACCCGATTGATGCTCTGCGTTCGCCTGGGGTTCGACCCAATTTTTCCTTTTGGGCCTTTGCTGACACTCAGGTTGAGGTAGTCGTACGCAACTATGCGGTCGACGGTGGTAATTTCCGCGAATCACGTGGCGTCACCCGTTCTCCCGTCGTCCTGCAATGCGCGGTCGGCACGACCTTCCAGGTGTATTCCTGCTCAGCGACTTATTTTATCGCGATGCGCACGAAGGAGTTCGAGACCCAGGACGGCCTCCACTTCTTCGGCGGACTCAAGGGCCAAATCCTTTTCTAAATATGTCCGCCATCGCCGTCGTCGACGTAGGGTCAAACTCCATCAAGGTCGCCGTGGTCAATGCGCAAGACCGCCGCGAACTTGGCCGGTTGACCGAATCCGTGCGCTTGCAGCAGGATGCCCAGCCGGGTGACCCTTTACCAGGCGAAGCGCAGGATGCTGCTGCCGCGGCCATTGGTCGCCTACTTGATTTCGCCCGCTCGAAGGGCGCGACCCGCTTCACCGTCCTCGGGACGAGTGCCGTTCGCGAGTGTGCCAATCGCCAGGCTTTCGCTGAAAGGGTTCGGCAGGTTACCGGCGTGCCATTGACCATCGTCTCGGGCGAGGTCGAAGCCCGCCTCGCCGGTTCCGGCGTCCGGACGGATCCCGCATATAAGGCTTACGCCAACATCATGGCCTTTGATCTCGGCGGCGGCAGCCTCGAGGTTACCGCCCTTCGCGGACAGCATTACGTGCTGGCCCGTAGTTTTCCTTTAGGTTCAGTCCGTATGACCAACGGTTATCTCCGGGGCGGAGCGGGTGTCGTCGACGAACTCGATCAGGCGTCGATTCGTACCCATCTCATGGGTGTCCTCCAGACAGTCATTCCGGCTAATGCAGCCGAAAACTATCTGATTATCGGGGCTGGCGGTGCCTTTGCGGCCATCGCCCTGCATCTTGAGGCTATTGGTGAGCCACCAGTCGGCGGCCGTCTGCCCGTCCTGCGCATCCGTGAGCTGCGTGATCGCATGTGTGCACTTGATCTCGACGCCCGTCGCAAGATCCCGGGAATCCCGGCGGATCGGGCCGACATCATGCCGGCGGCTTTGATCACCCTTTGCGTGCTCGCCGACCTGACGGGTGCGGAATCCTTCCATCTTTCGCACTATGGCGTTCGACATGGCATGGTTGAGCTGCTCCTTGGACCTTCCGGAGAGCATCTCTTAACATGATTCGAACCTGCTTCTATTTCTTGGCCGCGGTCGCGCTTTCCGCTGCCCCCGAAACCGGCAAGGTAGCATCCGTCTCGGACGATGGCTGGGCAAAGATTGAGTCCCCCAAGGGTGAGAAGGTTTTCCTTCGCCGTTTCTCTGACGGCGACCGCAAGGTGGGCTGGGTCGGCCGGACCATTCGCTATGAAGTGGTGACGGAGGGCAAAGAAGCCCAGGCACGCGGAATCGTCTCGGCCGATGTCGAAGAACTTCGTCAGGTGGCGGAGGTCTCCGATTCGCTCCGACGAGAGACGGTCGATAAGGGCCGGCTGGTGACCCGTATGCCCAATGAGCTCATGCCCAATATGGCACTGTGGGATCAGGATGGCCGGCTGGTGACCAAACGCGATTTCCTAGGGCACCCCGTAGCTTTAAATTTCATTTTCACCAGCTGTCGGTCCGCCCGCATGTGCCCGGCTTCGACGACTTGCATGAAGCAGCTGGGTGATGCTTTGGCAAAGTTGCCTGGCGCCGCTCAGGTGCGTCTGGTCACCATCACCTTCGACCCTGAAACTGATGTGCCAGGTTTGCTCCGCGCTTATGCGGACGGTTACGGTATTGATCACGCTCGCCACCGCTTTCTCACCGGTGATGTCGGCCAGATTAAAGACCTCATGCGCCATTATGGCATCCAGACGATGCGTGAGGATGGGACCATCGTCCACAACGCCGCCTTAATCGTCATCAGTCCGGAAGGACGTATTACCTATCGCAGCGAGGGACCGTCCTTCAATGCGGAGGACGTCGCGGCTCGCTTGCTGAAGCTATCCGGTACCGCCGGCACCATGAGTCGATGAACCCCTTTCGTCAGACTTTACTCATCACCATGTTGGCAGCCGCTGGCTTCTTTGCCCTGCGCGCACTGCCCGACACCCAGTGCGCCTTCCTCCATAACGACCACCAGCCGGTAGTCGTGGACGGCGTGGAGTTCTGCGGAGTCAACGAAGAGGCCAACTTTTATTCGCCCAAGCTCTTACAGTTCCCTGTCGAGCTAAAGGTCACCCTCGCCGAAGACGGCACCAAGGGCGAATTGCGTCTGCGCAAGGAGGACGGCCATCCCTATCACGACCACGAGGTCGCCGTATCGCATACGCAGAAACTGCACCTCCACCTTCGCCAGTCGGGCGGCGCCCGTGCCTACGCCCATCTGCATCCTCGTCCGGCGGAAGACGGATCCTGGCGATTTGATGTGCCGGCTTATCTGCGCGGCCATGACCTTGAAGCCTATGCCGACTTCGCGGATGGCCGGACCACACGTATCATGCTTGCTCAAGCCGAGGTAATAAAGACGACGGCGAGCAACTTCCCCGTGGTACCGACCCGCAACGCCATTCTTTCGATGGAGGCCTCTTCAACTCAGGCGGATACCTCGGCTACTTTGCGCGTGAAACTATCTGGTCCCGAGGGTAAGCCGCTGAAACTGCAGCCGATTATGGGAGCGCTGGGGCATGCGGTTCTCTTCTCTGCCGATCGACGTCTCGCTGGTTACGCGCACATGCATCCCTCGCTGGAAGGCGGCGAGTACGCCCCGAATCCGACGCTCTCGTTCCGGCTACGCCTGCCGCCTCCGGGCAGGTACGATGTCTGGCTCAACCTGAACGATGGGCAGGAAGAGCTCCTGCGTACGACATTAGTCGTTACGCCTTAAACTTACGGAAGGAGTCGATCGTCTCGGTCAGCCCGGCGCTGACAGTCGACGTGGGCTTCCATCCGGCGGCCAGTAGCCGGGTAGTCGACGCGAGCGAGTGACGGATATCACCGGCACGTGCTGGAAGGTGTTCGATGGTGGAATTGGACCCCGTAAGCCGGATAATCTCCTGCGCAAGCGAGAGGATCGACTGGCTCTGGCCGTAGCCAACGTTGTAGGTGCCGGTCATCTCTGACGGGGCTCCCGCATGGGCGAGGGCGCCGACGATATCGGACACGGGGATGAAGTCACGCGTCTGGCCGCCATCGCCATGGATGCTGATTGGCTCGTTGCATAGAGCCTTCGCGATAAAGATCGGGACGGCGGCGGCATAGGCTGAGCGGGGATCTTGTCTTGGTCCGAAGACATTGAAGAAACGTAGGCTCGTCGTACTGAGGCCGTGGACTTGCCGGTACTCCTCCAGTAGCTTTTCGCCGGCGAGTTTGGTCTCGGCATAGGGAGACTTTGGCTCCGGCGGCATCGTCTCAACTTTGGGTACGGTTGGGTTGTCACCGTAGATGGCGGCGGAGGAGGCCAGGACGACCTTGCGGGTTCCTGCCGCAAGAGCGGCATCCAGTACTCGGCGGGTGCCCTCAGTGTTCAATTCAGCGCACTCAGCGGGCTTGGCGACGGACTCGGGTACGGAGATCATCGCAGCCAGATGGTAGACCTCCTCGGCGCCAGCGATAGCCTGCTTGAGGGTAGCAGCATCAAGGATGGAGCCTTGGAGAAAGCGGCAACGTACGCCTTCTAGATTACGAGCATAACCGCTGCGAAGATCGTCGAGTACGATGACCTCGGTGAGTTCGGCGAAGTGGCGGGCCAAGTGGGAGCCGATGAAGCCCGCGCCGCCGGTGATGAGGACACGCTTGCTCATGCGCGAGCGACCAGCGCCTGCATGGCGGGGAGCTGGGCTTCGATGGATTCTACCAGCTTGAACTGGGTGCGGGCACGGTCGAGATTGTGCGTCGGGCGCTTGATCTTGAAGTAGGTGTCGCCTTCTAGCCAGTCGGTCAGGAAGCGTAGGCCAATCTCAAAAGTGATAAGCTTGCCAGCGAACGGGAGGAGTTCCTTCTCCTTGGGCGTCAGGAAACCGCGAGTTGATTCGAGGTAGCCTTTGACCAAGGCTGCGAACATCGGTAACTGCAGTTGGACCTTCGTCAGGTCGGTCTCGTCCTCGGCTGCTGGGGATGTTGACGTGCGCACGAGGTCGCCAAAATCATAGAGCACCGAGCCGGGCATCACGGTGTCGAGGTCAATAACGCAGATACCTTCCTGGGTGATATCATCCAGCAGGACGTTATTCAGCTTGGTATCGTTGTGGGTCACGCGTTCGGGCAGGGTGCCGTCGCGCAGGGCGTCGACGATGACGTTGACTTCGTGAGCGCGAGCCAAGGCGAAGGCGATCTCGGGAACGGAGGCCGCCGCTCGGCCATGGCTATCCTTTGCCAGGGCTTGCTGGAAGCGGGCGAAGCGAGAGGGGGTGTGATGGAAGTCGGGAATCGTCTCATGGAGCCGTCCGCCCGGAAGGTCGGCGAGGAGCGCCTGAAAGGCTCCGAAGGATTTGGCCGCAGCATGGGCCTGTTCGGCTGAGCGGACCACATCGTGACCGGTAGCGCCTTCGATGAAGTGATAGCAACGCCACCGATTGTCGGCTGGGTCGATGTGCCAGGCCTTGCTGTGTCGGGTTGGGATGAGTCGGAGGGTGCGGCGCTCAGCGTCAGGCGTGCCGGCTTGCTTGAGTTTGGTGAAGGCATGGGCACAGACACGCTCGACGTTGGCCATCAGCTCATCTGGGCGGAGGAAAACTTTATGATTGATGCGTTGCAGAACGTAGCGGCGAGGTCCGCGCTCGGATTGGACGTCCACTTTGTAGGTGTCGTTAATGTGCCCGCTGCCGTAGGGGGCCGCCGACAAGATTTCTCCGCCGAGGGTGAACTCATGTGCGATGGCGAGAGCGTCATGTCCTACGGCGGGGGTCATTATCAGGCCCAGAGGGATGAAGGGTAGGCTCCGCTGCTGACCTGTTGGCTGATGCTGGCTTGGACGACGGGTTTATCTTCACGGTAGGTCACGCCGAACCAGGTCGAATCCGAGCGTAGCACCTGGCAGGTTGCCTGGCCGGCACGAATAAGGGCGCCGACGGAAAGAGGGATGTAGGCTTCGCTTTTCATCTCGGAACCCTTGGCCGCAAGGAAAGCGCGGAAGTCGGCTTCGAGCTGCGGGAAGATGGCCGGGGTAAAGCCCCACATGTTCATGGAGACAGGTTCGTCGCCCGAGAGTGTCACGACTTGGCCGTCGTCTCCGCGGTGCTCGGCGCCTTGGGCGAGCTTGGCGATCTTCGTCAGCTCTTGGATGTCGGTTAACTTACCACTGCCGTCGGTCTGGCAGACACCGCGGGCGACGGTGCCATGCTCGGAAAGGGTGTTCTTCAGCGTAAAGCCCACCATCGCGTAGGCCGTCGACTCGTTCGCTAGGCCGGTGAGGTAGCGTCCCAGGGTGGCATAGGAATCTTGGCCGTAGAAGTCATCGGCATTGATGACAGCAAAGGGGGTGTGGACTGCCTCTTGGGCGCAGAGGATGGCGTGCGTAGTGCCCCAGGGTTTTTCGCGTCCCGCTGGGACGGTGAAGCCGGTAGGCAGTTGATCAATGGTCTGGAAGGCAAAGCCGACTTCGATGCGACCGGCGAACTTCGCAGCGATACGCTCGCGAAAATCCTTTTCGAAATCGGGGCGAATGATGAAGACCACCTTGCCGAAGCCGGCGCGAAGGGCGTCAAAGACCGAGTAGTCGAGGATGGTCTCGCCGGAGGGTCCCATAGGGTCAATCTGTTTGAGGCCGCCGTAGCGGCTACCCATGCCGGCGGCGAGGACGAGGAGGGTGGGTTTCATGTCAGAGGGATTTACGGAGGCGGGCGGAGACGTCGGCTTTTAGGCGATCGATGAAGCCAACCGTGTAGGCGATGGGGTCGAGGGAATCGTCCCGGATGAGGGGGGTGAGGTCCATCGCCCATTGCATCGCTGATTCCTGATCGGTCGAGTGGGCGTTACTGAAGGTGGCGTTAGCGGTACGACGGCCGAGGACGGCCAGGTCGTAGCGCTTACCGCCGGCAATCTGCGTAGCAAAAACTTCATTGAGGGCACGGGCGAGTTCGGGGCGAGCAGAGATCGGCATGGGGGTCTTCTCGTCGTCCACTAGCCAGTCAAGGTCGCGCCAAACCTCGCAGCCGTAGACCATCTTCGGTCGGTCCGCCTCGGGCAACTGGCGTATGGCTTCGATGCTGCGGAGCGCGCAACCGACATGGGTGTCGTGCTTATCAGCGAGATTATGTAGATAAACGACTTCGGGTTGGGTGGCCTCGAAGATGCGGCGGAGGTCGTCGCGGACTGCAGTCTGCGACGCGTCACGAACGGCCACGCTGCCAAAACCTAATTGGGCGATGAACGAATATTGCCCGATGACCGCGGCGGCCTCCTGTTCGCGGATACGTTCGGCGGCGATCTGCTCATCGGACCACTCTTTGAACTGGCCAGCGCGAGAACTGCCGCGGCCATCGGTGATCGTCACACCGCCGAACCAGCGATCGGTCCGTTCGTAGCATTCCAGAATCCCGTGGAAAGCCATGAACTCGAGGTCGTCTTGATGGGCGCCGATGCCGAGGTGCGTGGTACGGCTGAGGGCGTCTGGGCCGGTCTTACCGTCGGGGGTCACGAGTCGCGCGAGAGGGTTCAGGGAAATCATCGGCGGAGGGAGGGGAGAGAGGCGGCCGCGATGGCTTGGCCGTGGCGTTTATCTTTCTCATCGGGTACCACGAGGTCGATGCGAAGTTCAGGGAATTCGTCGCGGAGAATTATCTGGGCGTGCTCGATGATAATACTTCCACCTTGGCCGGAGGTGACCCTTCCCATGATCAGCAGGCAGCTCATCTCGTAGAAGCTGGCAAAATGGGCGATCGCATAGCCGAAGGCGATACCGATGGCCTCGTAGACCTGATGCGCCCGCGGGTCGTCGGCCAGCAGGAGTTTCTGGAGCTCTTCAAGTTGCTCGGGTAGGCGCATCGAGGCAGGGAGGTTGATACCTGCGAGGGGTAGCAACCGGCCGACGCCTTGTTGGCTGAAATATTGCACCGCACAGCCGCGATCGGCGGACCACTCGTCGGCGGGGCCGTCCAACCGGTAGTCTACAGGAACGAAGGCCAATTCGTTAAGCCAGTTGGTAAGGTTGCCGGCTTTGTCGACGTAGCCAGCAGCGACGCTCGTACCCATCGCGACCCCGAGGACAGCATTACGTCCGAGGGACATCGAGCCGGCGAGGGCGGTGACGTCCCCATCGTTCAGGACCTCGAACGGAACGCCGTAGGACTTGGCGAGACTTAGGAAGATGTCACGCACCTGGGAGTCAAAGACGCTTGTATCGGTGATCCCGCGGAAGAGCGAGGCAACGCGCACCTTGTTGTTCACGTAGACGCCAGCCGAAGAGCCACCGATGGCGTCCACGCGGGGCAGATGGCTTGCGGCGAGATCCAGCGAGTGGCGGATGCCGGCCAGGTGGTAGGCGGGGTCGGATTGGAAGTAGGGATCCCATTTTACTTCTTCCGAGAACACGACCTTGCCATCGATGAGAGCGGCGCACTTGCGGTCAGAGCCGCCCAGGTCGAAGCCAATGCGGCATCCGTCAAGATTACGCCCCAGGGGTAGGTGCGCGGCGGAGGGGTTGGGAAGGCCGGATTCCTTAATTTCGCGGAATGACAGCGGCCGCTCGAAGACCTTGCGGAAGAAGTCCGCATCGAAGGCGCGGCAGCCGGCGGTGGAGTAATCTGCCTGTAGGCGAAGGCTGAGCGGGCCAGCCTCGGCGCCGCAGAGAAGGATGTCGGAAGCTCCGCGGGACCAGAGTAGGAACTTGACGGTCCGCTCGACGTGCAGATAGGTCGCGACATCGTCAACCCCGCCGGCGAGGACTTGCGTCTGGAACAGCGAGGCAGTGCCATCTTCCCGGCGTAGCGCTATGGTGAGCTTGGTGGAGCCCTCTGTCCGGTCACAGCGGCGCAGGTAGTCCCGGGTCCAGAGCACCGCCGGGACAAGGCCTAGGTCGATGGCAGAGCGATGGCGGGGTGTGGCGTCCATCTGACAGGTCAAAGCGCCTGGGCGGCGGCCGCATCAAGATGAAACGTACAATTGGGATGCTGTTGTAGCCAGGTGGCCGGACAGCGCGGGGAAGGGGTTTCTTTCATTGCCCGCCGCACGATTTCGGTCTTGGCCTCGCCGAAGGCGATGAGTGCGACGTGTCGGGCTTCAAGAATGGTAGCGACACCCATCGTCAGGGCGCCATGCGGGACTTGGGTAAGATCGCCAAAGAAGACCGAGTTATCGCGACGGGTGACTTCATCGAGGTGGACCCAGCGGGTACGACTGTCGGCAGCCGAGGGTGGTTCGTTAAAGCCAATGTGTCCCGTCCGACCGATCCCGAGAATCTGCAAGTCGATGCCGCCGGCCTTGCGGATGGCAGTCTCGTACGCGGCGCAGTTCTGTGCGGGGTCGTTCGTAAGGCCGTCCGGAATATGGATGTTGGCAGCAGGAATATCAAGGTGACGGAACAGGTTTTCTTCCATGAAGAAACGGTACGACTGTGGGTGTGTCGGGCCGAGGCCTTCATATTCGTCCAGATTAAAGGTGATGACTGAACGGAAACTCACGCCCTCTTCACGATGAAGGCGGATGAGTTCAGCGTAGAGCGGCAGAGGCGTAGAGCCTGTCGCTAAGCCTAGGACGGTCGACTTGCCCGATTTCGAGCGTATCT
>CAIKWA010000061.1 GCA_903831005.1 uncultured Opitutia bacterium | reverse complement strand
CGTCAAGGTCGGCCAGGACGTCACCGCTCGCGTCATCAAGATCGACAAGGAAGACCGTCGCATCGGTCTCTCGATCAAGGCCGCGAACTACGACGCCGAACGCCTCCAGGCGGAAATCAGCAGCTACGACCGCATCAAGGGCCCGTCCACCGGCGGCGCCCCGGCCCCCTCGGCTGGCGGTTCGTCCTCCTCGTCGTCGGGCAGCGGAGACTTCAACAGTCTCGGCGACCTCCTCGACAAGGCCGGCAACTAAGCCGTCCTTCGCAGGAACCAAACAGACCCCGGGTAACCGGGGTCTTTTTTTGTGCCCAAAGCCCGACCGCCGGGCTAAGGTCGCCCGATGGTCCCGTTCAAAGGATACGGCCGGCTGACGCGCAGCACGACGCTGGCGCTGCTGACGACCATTGCCATCCTGGTCGCGAAGTGGACCGGACTACTCCCCGCCGACGTGATGCTGGCCGTCCATACCGGCTGCCAGATCTTCATCCTGCTCCGCGTGATGCGCGCCCGCATCTCGCCGGCCTACCTACTACTCTGGGGTCCACTCGCTTGGTTCTGCCCGCTCCCGACCGCCCTGCTCATCTTCATCTTCGGCGGGCGTAAGCACGTCGCGCTCGCGGACGCCAAGAAGGAAGTGAACCGCGTGGCGTGGCGGCTGAGCGACGAGCCTGACTTCGGTGGTAACCATTTCCGACTGCTCGGCGACCGCGACGGGCACGACACCTTGGCGGAACTACGTCGGCAAATCAAAGACGCCAAACGGCGTATCAGCCTGTCGACCTACATCCTCAGTGATGACGCCGTCGGCCGCGAAATCGTGAGCCTCTTGACCGCCCGGGCGAAGGCCGGCGTCGAGGTCCGCCTACTCGTCGACGCCATCGGTAGCTTCGGGATTCCGCTACGGCTCTGCCGCCCGCTGCGCCGAGCTGGCGGCATGGTCGCCCGCTTCAACCCCGCTCTGCCCATGCAGGGCAAAGGCTCAGCCAACTGGCGGAACCATCGTAAGATCGCCGTCTTTGACGGGCGCTTCGCCATCATCGGCGGACAGAACCTCGGCCTCCGCTACATGGGTGACAAGCCTTCCAACCGTCGTTTCCGTGACTGCTCCTTCCTCATCGAAGGCCCGACCGCGGCCGCCATTGAGCGCGTCTTCGTCGCCGACTGGTGCCAAGCGACCGACGAGACCCCGATGAGCCTAGCCAACTTGCTCCGCGAACGCTACCCGCACGTCGGCCTCGCGCGGATTGAAATCATCTCCTCGGGACCCGACTGCGAAGGCGACCCGCTCTGGGAAGCCTATGTGAAACTGTTTTCCAACTGCAAACGCTCCATCACGGTAGTGACTCCGTACTTCGTGCCCGATCGCACGCTCTTCACGTTATTGCTCACCGCCGCCCACGCCGGCCGACACGTAAAGATCATAGTGCCACGACGTTCGGACCATCGGCTACTCGATCTAGCGCGCCGCTGGCATTTGCGTATGTTGCGCGAAGCCGGCGCCGAAATCCTGTTTTTCAAGCCGGATGTCCTCCACGCGAAGCTCGTGATCGTCGATGACGCGCAGCTCGTGATCGGGTCGGCGAACCTCGATATGCGTTCGCTCTTCCTGAATTACGAGATTGGCGCAGTCGTGCGCGATCCCGCTGCGGTCGCCGAAGTCGGTGCGCTCATCGCGGGCTGGGAGACAGAATCCACACGCTACACCGAAGACCTCTACCGCCGCAGCCGGACGCTGACCGGCCGGTTCATCGAAGCGGTCTCGAAGGTAATCTCGCCGCTCCTCTGATCAGCCCAGGAAGGCGTGCAGGCGGACCGATAGACCCGTATCGGGTAGGAGGAAACCGTCGTGCCCAGCATCCGTCACGACCTCATGATAGGCGGCGTTGACGCCAACCGCGGTGGCCGCGGCGAGAAGCATCCGCAGTTCACTCGTCGGATAGAGCCAATCGCTGGAGAAGCCGATTGCCAGTACGTCCGGCCCGTCCTGCGGGAAGAGCGTGCCTGACGAAGCGCGGGCGGTCATATCGAAGCGGTCGACGGCACGGGTGATGCGCAACCAGCTATTGGCATCGAATCGCCGGACGAAGGACTTGCCCTGGTGCTCGAGGTAACTTTCGACCTGCCAGTGTACGGGGTCGCCGGCGCCGGCGCCCGGGACCTTGGCGCGCCCGAACTTCTGCTCGAAGGAAGCCGAAGAGAGATAGCTGATGTGCGCGAGCATGCGGCCGACGGCCAAGCCCGAATCGGGGCCTTCGCCGGCGACGTAATGCCCGCCACGGAAATTCGGGTCTCGCTCGACACAGGCGCGGGAGACGGCGTTGAGCGCGATCGCCATCGGCGACTGGCTCAGGCCGGCGGCGAGCACAGCGATACGCCCGACCTCAGCCGGATAGTCGGCACACCAGATCAGGGCCTGCATACCGCCCATCGAACCGCCGACGACGGCGTGGAGTTTCGTGATGCCGAGATGGCGGACCACCAGTCGCTGAGCGCGGACGATGTCGCCAAGGGTGAGTTCCGGGAAGTAGCCGCCATAGGGCTTGCCCGTCCGGGGATCGGTCGAGAGCGGACCGGTCGAGCCACGGCAGCCGCCGATGCAATTCACACCGATGACGAAGAAGCGGTCGGTATCGATGGCCTTACCCGGCCCCACGAAGCAATCCCACCAACCAGGCTTTGGGTCGTCAGGCGCATAGCGTCCGGCGACATGATGGTCCCCGCTCAGGGCGTGAGGCACCAGGATGGCATTGGACCCGTCAGGAAGCAGCTTGCCGTAGCACTCATAGCGTAGCGTCAGAGACGGAAGCTCACCGCCCAGTTCGAGCTTGAATGGCTCAGGCGACACAAAATCCCGGAACGAGACCGGGCAGAGCTCGCGAGCGGAGGTCGAATTAGCCGGACAGTCGGACATGGACTCATCCAGCCAAGCCAGACCCGGGCGGGAGGCAAGTGGCCATTCGTTGTTGCCTCGTCATAAACGACCCCAAACCTACGGGACATGTCCCAAGGCCACCGCCATGAGGAAGGATGCTGCGGG
>CAIKWA010000060.1 GCA_903831005.1 uncultured Opitutia bacterium | reverse complement strand
TACCCACGTGGGCGATGATGACGTCGGCGCCGGCCTCGGCCATGGCCTTTGCTTCTTCGGGCGATCCGACGTAGACGATGGTGAACATCTCCATCTTGCGGGCTAGGGCGACGGTCTCGAACTCCTTCTTCACGCTCATGCCGGTCTCTTCGAGGATCTGGCGGAACTTGCCGTCGATGATCGTGTGGGTTGGGAAGTTGTTAATGCCGGAGAAGCCCATGTCCTTCACCTTGCCGAGCCAATGCCACATGCGGCGACGTGGGTCGGTGGCGTGGACGCCACAGATGACCGGGATCTCTTCGACGACGGGGAGCACTTCGTATTCGCCGATCTCCATCGCGACTGCGTTAGCGTCACCGTAGGCCATCATGCCGGCGGTGGAGCCGTGACCGGCCATGCGGAAGCGGCCAGAGTTATAGACGATGACCAGGTCGGCCCCGCCGCGTTCGATGAACTTAGCGCTAATGCCCGTGCCAGCGCCAGCGGCGATGATCGGCTTGCCCTTGGACATCGTGTCGCGGAGACGGGCGATGACTTCGGTGCGGGTGTAAGGGTTTCCTTTTCCGGTCCAGGGGTTGGGCATGGTGATAAGAGGGGAAGGGTGGTCGGGGGTTGCTCCTTGCGGGGATAGGTCTTATGCAAAGGACGTGGCCCGCAAGAGCGATTTAAAACATTACAGTGAGACGCAACTCCGTCATTCCGAGACGGACATCGAGAATCCGCGTTCCCGCCGTCAGATTGTGGCCGCCGCTGATTACAAGGATGAGCGCCCTTGGGTCCTTTCAGCTGTCCGCTGCAAGGAGCTCGGGCTCTTCGAAATCGCTCACCTTGGCATCGCCGAGATGTTGGCGCCCTATGAGGTCGTCCGGGCGAACCAAAGCGGCGCTTTCTTTATGGCCTGCCTAGGCGGACAGGGACAGGTGTGGATTGATGGACGCTGGCGGACAATCTCGGCCGGACAGGCCTGCCTCCAACCGGCGGGCATCCGGAACTCTTTTCGTATCGGTCGCAGCAAGCGCTGGGATTTCTGCTGGATACGTTTCTCGGGCGGCGTGCGTTCTAACACGATTTTCAGGGCAAGTTCTCCGGTGCTGGCCGATTTCGACGGCGAACCCTTAAGAGCCGCCATCACTGGGCTCATCGCTGAACTCAAAGGAGCGAGGGTCTCCCGTCGTAACCACCAGTGGATCGAGCTCGCTTATGATTATGTGCGCAGCTTCGCCGGCAGCTTCCGTGGAGATCCGCGCGTCCAGCGGCTCTGGGACGAGGTCCATGGACGGCTTGATTTCGCCTGGGATACCAAGTCCCTGGCCCGTGCCTCGGGGCTTAGTTTTGAGCACCTACGTCGCCTCTGTCTTAAGGAGATCGGGCGTACCCCGATGAACCACCTGACGCACCTGCGTATTCAACAAGCGATCCGGCTGATCTGCGAGTCGGACGACAAGCTGGCGGTCATCGCCAGGAAGGTCGGCTTCGCCAATGGCAACAGCTTCTCCTCGGCCTTCAAGAAATCGACTGGGCACGCCCCATCCCACTTCCGGACGGACGGCTAAATCGGCCAAGAATGTGCATTTGAGAGGGGTCGGGTTGTGGTTCGGGGTATCGCTAAGTCTTGTAGGGCACGGCCGGTCACCTTTGATAGGAACATGCTTCCCCGCATTACCCCCCTCCTGCGTGCCGCCTTGGTCTTCGCGACCGCCGCGCTCTCTGCAGCACCGATCAAGGTGACAATCATCTCCGACGACCGCGCGGCGGTCAGGTCGCTCGCCGATGAGCTGCATGCCGCTGGCGCCGTCGTGAAGGAAGCGGATCGTCCGCGGGATATCTTATCCGCCACCCATGATAAGGATGACGTCATCGTCCTCTACCGCAAGGAATACACCCCCTACGAAGTCATCGATCGCGCGGCTCTTGCCGACCTCTCCAATCGTGGCATCGGCATCGTCGCCTTGCGCGGTGCCATCGCCGGTCCTTCGGCCTCCTGGGGCAAGGAGATGTTCGGCGCTGGTTGGACTCCCGAGAGCCGACGCTTCCGCGCCTTAATGATGCTCAACGTTCGCACCGATGCGCACCCGCTCGCCAAGGACGCGTCCACTTTTGATGTCACCGACGACACCGTGTTCGAACTCGATCTACACGAAAAGATCCAAGTACTCGCCTCGTCCTTCACCTCGAAGGTGACCAACACTCGTAGGCGCGCCACAGAGGCGGCTGACAAGGCCTCGGTCTACGACATCCAGCCGCAGGCTTGGGTCTTTGAGAATGCCCGCCTCCGTTCCGCCGTGTTCCTCCAGGGCGACGACGCCACCTTGGCCCACGCCAGCTATCGCACCTTCATCAAGCGTGGCATCGCCTGGGCGGCTCGTCGCGCTAACACCGATGAACTTTGCGCGCCGAAGGACCTCGTCGACATGCGTTATCCGGCCGGCGGCCCGAGCCGCGCCGAAAAGGCCATTGCGGCCTTCCAGATGCAGCCTGGCTTCAAGGCGAGCGTCGTGGTCACTGAGCCCCTGATTAATAAGCCCATCGCCGTCCAGTGGGACGCGCGCGGCCGCATGTGGGTCGCCGAGTCCCCTGAATATCCTAACGGAAGACGGCCCCTGACTGCTGAATCTTGGCGCGAAGGCGGTGTGCTCGTGCCGGGTAGTTACGATCGTCCGGCTCAGGATAAGATTAGTGTGATGGTCGACACTGATGGTGACGGTGTCGCCGACAAGAAGCAGCTCTTCCATGAAGGCCTCGAACTCATCACGGGTTTCTGTCATTACAAAGACGGCATCATCGTCGTCGCTCACCCGAACATCCTCTGGCTCCGAGATACGGACGGCGATGGCAAGGCGGACAAGGAAGTCATCCTTTTCGGCGGCTTTACTCCAGGGGACACCCATTTCGTCGCCAACCACTTCATCCTCGCTCCCGATGGCTGGATCTACGCGAGCCACGGCGGCGGCGGCGAAGCGACCTTCCCGAACGACCCGACCAAGAAGGTGCGCATCTCTTCCGGCACCTTCCGTTTCCGCCCAGATGGTTCGGCCATCGAGCAGATCGCATCCCAGGGTGGCAATAGCTTTGGCAACGAGGTCACCAGTACCATGGAGCTTTTCCATGGTAAGGCGACCAATGGCAACCCGGTTCAGCACGTCGTCCTGCCGGAATCGATTCTCGCGAAAGCTCCAGGTACGACCGCGAAAGCTTTCAGTTCGATCAACCCGCGCCGCCCCGTCGCCCGCGTAGATCTTCCCGATCGGGCGCCCTTGATGCAAATCGACCAAGTCGGCCACTATTCCGCAGCGTGCGCGGCCATGGTCTATGAAGGTGGCGCCTGGCCGAAGGAATACGCCGGCACGGTCTTTATGTCCGAGCCTATTCTCGACATCATCCACCACGAAAAGCTGACGCTAAACGGGCCCGCCTACGAAGGCAGCCTCCTCCTGCAAGACAAGGAGTGGCTCCGTTCTACCGACCACTGGTTCTGTCCGATCGACCTGAGTGTCGGCCCTGACGGCGCGATGTACGTGCTCGATTTCTATACACCGGTCGTCGCCCACAATGACACTCGTGGCCCTCAGCACAGCAAGTCCGGTGCCTCCGTCCGCCCTGATCGCGAACACTATTTCGGACGCATCTATCGTATACAGCACGAATCTGCTGCTAATTTCGCCATCCCTGATTTGGCCAAGTCCGACGTTGCCGCGCTGATCGCTGCCTTCTCCCATCCGAACAAGACTGTACGCTTTAATGCCGTCCGAGTGCTCATGGAGCGCGAGGCCGGCCTGCTCGCTTCCGCCGTCGGCCCGCTGGTGTCGCTCGTCCGCGGTGACGCCATGCCTGAAGCTCGCATCCAAGCCCTCTGGGCCCTCCAACGTCTTGACCGACTAGAAGATGGCCTGCTCCGGTCGCTTTGCGTCGATGCCGATGCTGCGGTGCGCAAGAATGCCTTCCTCGTCGCCGAAGCCAGCCGCACCAAGCTCCCAACGGACGTCTACGTCAAAGCCTTGGACGACGCCGACCCGCGCGTCCGTCTGGCCGCGCTGCGCGCCATGGGTGCCGCCCCCCTGGAGGCTAGCGCCGGCCCACTGCTGCTCTCCGCCCAGGCTCGGATGACCGATGTCTGGTCCAAGGCCGCCGCCACGGCTGCGGCCGCGGCTAACCCCGGTCCGGTACTCGCGGGCAGCCTCAACGGTCCGACTGACGCCGCTGGCGCCGAGTTCGCCCGTACCCTCGCCGCTTCGCTCAATGGAGACGAAGCTTCAGCGGTCCTTTCCGCCGCTGCTAAATCCGCTAACAAGCCCGTCGTCTTGGCCGTGCTTGGTGAACTTGTCACCCGCCGCGTGGCTGCCCCGGCCAATCTCGACGCTGCCCGGAATGCCTTGCGCAGCTTGCTCAGCAGTCCGGACGAAACGATTGCCGGTTCCGCCGCCGCGCTCGCTGCCCTGTGGTTCACGGATGGTAGTTTGAAGGCCGAACTCGCTGCGACCGCTGGCCGCCTCTTGCCTATCCTCGCTGACGCTAAGTCCTCGGTCGAAGCCCAGGTCGACGCCGTGCGTGTCCTCGTGCTACTGCGCGATGTTGACCCGCAGGTACGTCCGGCTCTCGCCCAGGCCCTGGCTGGTTCGCGCGAAGCTGTCTCCGTGGCTACGGCTGGCGCCCTTGCCGCCACTGGCGATGCTTCCGTCGGTAAGGTGCTCTACGGTGCCTTCCCGAAGTCTGCCGGATCTTTCCGATCCACCTTGTTCTCGGCACTCGTCGGACGAGCCGAGTGGGCTGGACTGGTGCTTGACGCACTTGAAGCGAAGTCACTTTCGGCAATGCAGCTCGGCCCCATGCAGGTCTCCCAGTTAGTCCGCCATCCAGATCAGTTGATCGCCCAACGCGCCACCGCCGTCATGGTCAAACTCAACGCCGGCAGCAGCCCGGCCAAAGATGATTTGGTAGCCAAGCTTCGCGCCGACGTGGAGAAGCCTGGCGATATCGCCAAAGGCAAGGAACTCTTCGTCGCCGCCTGCCAGACCTGTCACAAGGTCGGCAATGTCGGCAACGACTTCGGTCCAAACCTGCAGGGTATCGGCTCCCATCCGGCCGCCGAACTACTGGTGCACATCGTGGATCCGAACCGCATGGTCGACGACGAGCATCGTACTTGGAACTTCAAGATGAAGGACGGAACCCAGTATGCCGCCCTCATCGGCAGCGAGAACCTCAGTTTCGTGAAGCTAAAGCTGCCGGGAGGATTATCGGCTGAACTCAAGGTTGGTGACATCGTCAGCCGCGAGCGTAGCCCGAACTCGCTCATGCCCGAAGGCTTCGAGGCCCTTGGAGCCGAAGGCCTGCGTAATGTGATCGCTTACCTTCGCAGCGTCGCCATCTCGCCCGAAGGCGAAACTGTCGGCCGCTTCCGTCTGCTTGATCTTCGCGCGGCCTTCACCGCCTCGACGAACACCGGCCTCTACGCCAACAAGGAAGCCAAGCGTGATACCTTGCCCTTCGCCCAGTTCGGCAAAGTCGAATCCAACGGCGTTCCGTATAAGGTCGTCGACCCCAAGACCGCGAAGGATGGCCTGAACGTCATCGT
>CAIKWA010000059.1 GCA_903831005.1 uncultured Opitutia bacterium | reverse complement strand
ATGTTCGAGACCGGCGAAGTAGTAGGTCATGCAGCCGGCGATGAGCACCCAGAGTCCGGCGAGGAACTTGCCCTGTTGCCAGAGGTAGGTCTTGCACGTCTCCCAGATGATGTCGGAGACCGCCGCCATGGAGCGGTGCACAGGGAGCGCACGGGTCTGCAGGTACTGCCACCAACCGTAGGCGGTCGCGAGGGCGCAGACGACCAGGCCGAGCCACAGCACCTGGTGGCCGCTGAGCGCGCCGTGGAGGAAGGAGGTCTTCGCCAGGTCGGGGATTCGGATATCCGCTTCGCCGGCACGGGCGAAGGCGGGGAGTGAGAGCAGCAGTGCCGCCGTGAGTTTCTTCACGCAGTTCATGGTAGGGGTAGGGGTAGGGGGTGACTGCGGGGCGCAGTCGAGGATGCTTTTCGCCGATTATCCCCGGGCCTGCGAGTGGAAACTGCATACGACTGCTTTCATTTATAATCGTTAAGTAACCCACCACACTCTACATGTGACTCGACCTCTTCCGGCCGCCTGTTACCTCAGACTGATGCTTCGCTCCTGTCTGCTGTCCGCCCTGCTACCTCTCGCCCTCGCCGCCGCGCCCGAACCTTTCCCGGTCAGTCCTGCGGCCGCCGCGGTTCCTCACCCCGCCCCCGACGCCCCGGGCTTCGTTTCGCTCTTCAATGGCAAGGACCTCACCGGTTGGAAGACCAAGGGCAACTGGGTCTATGACGCAGACGGCACTGTCACGCTGAAGCCCCGCCCTGGCGAGAAGGGTTGGCAGCGCTACGACGCGTACCTTTTCACCGAGCGTAAGTACCGCGACTTCGTACTCGACCTCGAATTCAAGATCGAGCCCACGGGCAACTCCGGCGTCTTCTTCTGCGTGGCCGACCCTCTTGATCCCGTCGCCAAAGGCATCGAACTACAGATTCTCGACACCTATGGGCTGGCGAAGCCCGGCCATCATGATTGCGGCGGCATCATCCGCGCGATGGCTGCTTCGAAGAACATGGTGAAGGCTCCAGGCGAGTGGAATCGCTATACTCTCACGCTCAAGGACCGCCACCTAACGGTCGACTTCAATGGCGAGCGCACGATCGTCCTCGATCTCGCCGCCTCTCCGATGAAGAACCGCCCGGTCGAAGGCCACGTCGGTTTCCAGGATGAGGCGAAGCACGTCTGGTATCGTAACGTGCGGATCAAGGAATTGCGCTGATCAGCGGCGCATCCACCGTCGTGCGCCCAGCCAGAGTAGCGCCGGCACCACGACGCTGAGCAACAGCGCCCAAGCTGGGTCGTCTTGGCCCAGCGCGCCGATGGCTGCGAACGCGAAGCCCATCGGGAGGCTTCCGCAGAGCACGGCGAGGAGGAAGGTTCGGAAGGGCATGCGGTTCAGGCCGGCCAAGCAGGCGACCGCTTCCGGCAGGATGGGTAAGCAGCGAGAGCACGCGACGAGCCACGCTCCACCGGCCGCAAAGAAGGTTTCGCCTTCGCGGAGGCCGGCTTCACCGGCGAGGCGCAAGGCCAGCGGCCGGCCGAGCCAGCGGCTGAGGCCGTACGCGATAAGTCCGGCAAGCGCTGAGCCGGCCGCCCCGTAGAGCCCGCCGATCAGCGGGCCGTAGGTCAGTCCGAGTGCTGATATCACGAGCGTGCTTGGGATTGGTAGCAGGATGTCCGCCACGAGGAGGCCCATGCCGGCGACGCCGGCGCCCTGGCCGAAGTCGGCCATCCAGGCGCGCGCGCCTTGGACGGAGAAGGCGGCTTCCAGTGCTTCGCCCCAAATCATGAAAGGGATGATCGTCCCGGCGAGTAGAAGCAGGGCGGTGACGACTAAGGAGCGTGATCCGAGCAAGGCCTTCATGCGGGGCCGCGTAACTGGTTCCATGGCACCTCGCCGCTGACGTCGACCATGAACGGTCCCTTGCTTGCGCCGGGAGAGAGGATGGCGAGGATCGTCGCGTCGGCCTTTGAGGCGTTGAAGGTCGCGTGCACGATACCCGCTGGGATGTGCGCGGCGTCGCCAGGCTTGAGAATACGTTTCTCCTTTTCGACCCATTGCTCCACCTCGCCGGCGAGAACGTAGATCATCTCCTCGAGTTCGGGGTGCGTGTGGAAGGCGTGCCCTTCGCCTGGGGGTAAGGTGGCCTCGCAGACCTGCAGATCCTTCGCGCCGGTTAGCTCAGGCCGGGTCAGCCAGTAATTAGTACGACCTTTATACTCTTCCTTGATGGCTTCGGCCTTGGTCACGAAACGCAGGGGTTTACTCATATAGGTTCCTATGCCAGCTGGTCGCATGTGAGCAAGCCAGAGGGGGCGGTCGTTGACAGGGGGGCAGCATAGGGTGAAAAGGGTATCTCCCCAAATACCCCATGAAACGTACCCTATCCCTCCTCCTCGGGCTTTCCCTGTTCAGCGTCGCTTCCGTCGTCGCCCAGGAAGCCAAGAAAGAAGCCCCCAAGAAAGCCGCCGCTCCGGCCGTGAAGCTTCCGGCGCAGCAGCCTGACGTCGCCGCTCCGAAGTTCGACGGTAAGACCGGCGAAATCCAGGTCGGCTTCGCGAAGCAGCACGACGCTTTTGTCGCCATCGCCAAGAAGGGCGAAGCGCAGGTCGTCTTCCTCGGCGATTCCATCACCGCAGGTTGGGGTGGTCAGAAGGCTCTCTTCGAGAAGGAGTACGGCCAGTATAAGGCCGCCAACTTCGGTATCGGCGGCGACCAGGTCCAGCACGTCCTCTGGCGCGTTGAGAACGGCGAGTTCGAAGGTATCAAGCCCAAGGCGGTCGTCCTGATGATCGGCACCAACAACGTCGGTAACCCGGCGCACACGCCGGAGCTGATTGCCAACGGCATCAAGAAGATCATCGCCGCCATCCATCAGCGTTCGCCTGACACCAAGGTCCTGCTCCTCGCCGTCTTCCCCCGCTCCGCCAAACCCACGGACGCCCCGCGCGTGAAGAACGAGAAGGTTAACGCCATCATCGCCAAGTTCGACGACGGCAAGAAGGTCCACTTCTTCGACATCGGCACGAAATTCCTCACCGCCGACGGCACGCTGGAGAAGTCGGTCATGCCTGACCTCCTGCACCTCAACGCCGCCAGCTACCAGGTCGAAGCCGACGCCATTCGCGAGAAGCTCGCTTCGCTCGCTAAGTAAGCCACTGTTGGGCTGAACCAAGGGTCGGACCTCTCCGAGGGCCGGCCCTTTTTGCGTTCGCCTTACTTGCCCCAGCCGGCGGGTAGCCCGGCCATGGTCTGCGTCAAGATCTCGTGGATCGCGGTGCGCTCATCATCAGCCAGGTGCCCAAACGAAGGCGATGGCGGGAAGGCCCGCAGGCCCGAGGAAAGGCGGAGCAATATGATATCTCGCAGCTCCTTCGGGAGCGAAGCGAAGCTCTGGGAGTAGATCAGCGGGCTGCAACGATAGCGGAATAGGCGAGTCTGCAGGTTGAGGTCGCGCAGCGATCGTCCCTTGGTGTCGGGCTTGCGTGTCTTGCCGTAGGCTGGGGCGAAGACGCCGTCTCCTTGGAGGCCGCCGTCGGGCCAAGCGGCCTCGTCGCGGCAGAGCAAAGCGTCGAGGACTTTTTCGGCCTGGCTGTCGAACACCACCACGCACGAGCCTTGCGGCGGTGCGTCGGCAGGGAGGCCGAGAATCTCGCGCATTGCCGGCCAGCGGTGCAGCGCGATGCGCGCGTCCTGGTTGGCCGTGGAGAGTACGTTGTGCACGTGGACCTGATGGTCGTGCATGAGCAACGGAATGACGTCACTGGTTTTGAGAAGGTAGCGGCGCGTGTCGACGACGCCGTCGAGGCTCGCCAGATTACGCGTCGGCATGGCCGTTGGACCTTCGAAGTCGTCGATCTTCTTGCCGGTCAGGTTGCCGCGGTGCTCCAACGGCGCGCGGCCGCCGGTGACGTACCATCCACCCCAGCGCTCGGCGAGCGGGGTGGAGGGGGCGATATTCGAGCCTCCGGAGCCGCTCAGGGGTTCGCCGTTCGCGTCAGGAAAGACCGAGCGTGTCCGCAGCGAGGGGGTGTGCTCATGGCGCGAGTGGCAAAGCAGGCAGTCGCCGCTGCGCGCAAGCAGGGGCTCTTCCTTGGTGGCATGCGGCTCGAAGATGTAAAAGGTGGCCCCCAGCTTTGCGTCGAATACCGCCACCTCGAAGGCGCCCGTCGGCGACCAGCCAACGTAGGCTTCGTCGGAAAAGTAGAGTACACGCGGGGCCTCCGGGTTGATGAGGTCGCGCTGCAGACTCGTCTTGCTGAAGACGAAGAGCTGGGATTCGACGGGTATGCCCATCTCGTCGAGCAGCCACTTCAGGCGTTTCTTGGCGGGGAGGGCGCGAATCTCTGCGGCCCGTTTTTGAAAGGCGGCGGAAATGATTGTCGCGCGGTCCTGCGCCAAGGTCGCCGAATAATTGATGGGCGGCTCCTCGAACGGTTCGGCCTGCTGGGCGGACGCATCTCGCGTCGCCATGCCGGATAGCCCGACGAGGAGCAGGAGGCGAAGGTAGGAAGGCACGAGCACATTATGACCTGCCCAGAGGGTGACACAAGGCTGGGCTTAACGACGCGCGGCCAGGCTCATCTTGCGCAAGGCGACTGCCTCAATCTGGCGGATACGTTCGCGCGAGACGCCTTGCCGCTGGCCGATGGCATCGAGCGTTAGCTCTTCGCCGTCGAGTCCGTGCCGGAGGCGGATCACCTCCAGTTCGCGGGGTGTCAGTTGAGCCAGGACTTCGCGCAACGCATCCACGCGGTCCGTGGCCTCGGCATGGTCGGCCGGCGTGCCGGCCTCGCGGTCTGCGAGCGTCTCGCCGAAGGCCGTCACGCTTTCTTCGCCGAGCGGAGCGTCGAGCGACTGGCCGTGCTGTTGGTAGCAGCGGAGCTCGGTAATCTTCTCCGGCGTGCAGCCGAAGGCGGCAGCGACCTCCTCCTCTTCCGGTTCGCGGCCAAGCTCTTGGAGTAACCCGGCTTCGGCCTTCCGGAGTTTAGATAGCTGCTCATGGAGGTTACGCGGGAGGCGGACCGTGCGGCGAAGGAAATTAAGTTCGCGCATGACGGCGCTGCGGATGCCCCAGAAGGCATACGTGCTGAAACGATGGCCGAGGTCGGCGTCGAAATCGCGGGCGGCGTCGAGGAGGGCCGCGTTGCCGGCGGAGATGAGGTCTAGCAGTTCTTCGCGCGGGACGCGCATCTGCTGGGCGGCGTGGTAAGGCAGGCGGAGATTCCGGTTCACGAGTTCGGCGAAAGCGGTTTGGGCCTCGGCGGTCAGATTGCCTTCGGCGTCCTTGCCGGCCTTGATCTTGCGACCGAGCCGAAGTTCTTCCTCAGCACCGAGGCGCGACCAACGAGCGGCTTGGTTCATGTAGAGCGTCAGGGTGTCCGCTTCGCTCGGACGTTCGTTGCTCGGCGTGACGCGGCTGACCAGGATTTCGCCGAGGTCAGGAAGGTCGGAGCGGAGGAGGGAGGTGAGGGCGTCGGGCTTGGCGGTGCGGGGGGTGATGTTATTGATCATAGAAAAAGAAAGGGGCCTGTATATATAGGGCTAAAAAAGGGGGTCAGGAGGGGTGTCTTTTCGTAAGTTATTGTCCTTCAATTAAATAAAATCGTATAATATTTATACTGGGGTGGGGCTACCAGGCCCTGGGGGGTGGTGAAGTCGTGCATTGTGCCCGCGGCAGCGGTTTCGTCAAAGGGGGGCGGCGGACGCTAGGCGGCCTGGGGTCTTGAGTGATAATGGCCGACTTTTTAGGTGGGAACGGGCGACACTTTGGGGAGTCTATTAGGCATGCCCCGCCTGTCGCCCCTCTGCGCCGCCTTGCTGGCCGTGCTATGCCTGCCCGTGGCGGCGGCGGACCGTCCACCGAATATTCTGATGATCGTCTCGGACGATCATGCGTGGAATGACTACGGTTTCATGGGTTCGAAGTCGGTCAGCACGCCGCACCTCGACAAGCTCGCGACGGAATCCCGCCTCTTCCCCCGCGGGTACGTCACGAACTCCCTCTGCGGCCCGAGCCTCGCTTCGATGCTGACCGGCCGCCACGTACACCGCCATGGCATCACGGGCAACGACCCCCGCATCGCGGCCGTCGACGGCGCGAAAGGCCCGGGCAAGGCCGCCGCCGCGAAACAAAAGAACGCGGCCTTTCTCGAAGGGCGCGCCCAGATGATCAAACTCTTCCAGCAATCACCGATCCTCCCCCGCCTGCTCGGCGAGCACGGCTATGTAAGCCTGCAGACGGGTAAGTGGTGGATGGGTCCCTATCAGACTGGCGGCTTCACTGAAGGGATGACGAAAGGTGGTCGCCATGGCGACGAAGGCCTCGACATCGGTCGTAAGACCTTGGCGCCGCTGACGGATTTCATCACGCGGGCGAAGAAGGACGGCAAACCGTTCTTCGCTTGGTATGCGCCGATGATGCCGCATGACCCGCACACGCCGCCCGAAAGGCTGCTCGCCAAGTACCGCGACAAGTCGCCCACGCCCCAAGCCGCCCGCTACCATGCGATGGTCGAGTGGTTCGATGAGACCATCGGTGAGGTGCGTGCCCACTTGGAGAAGGAAGGCCTCACCCGCGACACGGTCATCGTCTATATCGCCGATAACGGTTGGATTCCGCGCACGGATAAGCCGTCGGTCGATTTTGAACGCTCGAAGCAGTCGCCTTTTGACGGTGGCGTCCGTACGCCGATTTTCGTGAGCTGGCCCGGACACATCAAACCGACGGTCATGGCCGAGGCGGCCAGCGCGGTGGATATCCTGCCGACACTCCTCAAGCTCGCTGGCATTCCCGTCCCTGCCGACGGCGATGGACTCGACCTACTTGATGATGGAGCCCTGCGTGCCCGCCCGTTCGTCGCGGGCCAGAACTCGACGCACGATATCCTTGAGCTTGGCCGCCCCACGGCCAGCTTGCGCTACCGCTGGCTCGTCGCCGGCGACCTCAAGTTAATCGTTTCGAGCGGCCTCAAGACCGGCACGACGCAGTATGGTTCCGCCGATGCGACCGAGCCGCCGCGGCTCTTTGATCTCAAGGCCGATCCAGGCGAGCTCAAGGATCTCGCTGCCGTGCGCCCCGACGACGTTAAGCGACTTACGGCCCTCCTCGACGGTTGGTGGACCGGCCGCTAATATCTCCTCTTTTTATCACCATGAACACCCCACGAATCCTCCTCGCCGCACTCGCGGCCCTCCTCGTCGGCTGCCAGTCCGCCGACACCACGGCTCCTGCGCCAAAGGCCGCCGCCAAGGCTGCCCCTAAGCCCGCGCCCGCCCAATATGTCTTTTACGTCGGCACCTCCGGCGCCAAGGCGCCGGGCATCCTGCGCTCTGTGCTGGACGGTAAGACGGGTAAGATCTCGGCGCCGACCATCGCCGCCGAAGCCAAGTCCGCTTCGTATGTCGCACTCAGCCCTGACTCCAAGTTCCTCTACGCCACCGCCGAAGCTGCCGAGGGTGCCGTCGCCGCCTATGCGGTTGAAGGCGACAAGCTACGCCTGCTCAATACCGAAGCCTCCAAGGGCAAAGGCCCGACGCACCTCGTCGTCGACGCCGCGGGCCGCAATCTCCTCGTGGTGAATTATGGTTCCGGGTCGACGACCGCTTTGCCAATCAAGGCCGACGGTTCTTTCGCGCCCGCGTCCTCTTCGATGCAGCATGTTGGCTCGGGCCCGAACGCCGGCCGCCAGGCCGGCCCCCACGCCCATGGCGTCTACTTTCATCCGAAGAACGGTCGCGCCTATGTGGCCGATCTCGGTACGGATGATATCTTCATCTTCAAGTTCGACGCCGAGAAAGGGCTGCTTACGCCGAACAAGCCGAAGTCCGGCCGCGTCACCGCCGGTGAAGGCCCGCGCCACTTAGCCTTCCATCCTAACGGCAAGTTCGCCTACGTGAATACCGAGATGGGCCTCAATGTCGTCGCCTTCGCGGTCGCAGGTAACGGCGGCCTCAAGGAAATCCAAAGCCTGCCGACACTGCCAGAAGGCGCCGACAAGAAGGGTGTGTCCACCGCCGAAATTTTCGTCCGCCCTAATGGCAAGACGCTCTACGTTTCTAATCGCGGGCACGACTCCATCGCCGTCTATTCCATCGCTCAGGACGGCAAACTTACCCTACTCCAGCATATGCTCGGCACCCCGGCCATGCCGCGCGGCTTCGGTCTCAGTGCCGACGGTCGCTGGCTCGTCTGCGCCGGCCAGAAATCCGGCACGCTTAACGCTTACCGTATCGGCCAAGACGGCAAGCTGACCGACACCAAGCAGTCGGTCGAGGCTCCGGCGGCCGCTGCGATCGTCTTCGTCCCCTGATCCACGGACGCTCCATGCGTAGTGCGCTTGTTGTCGGCCTAATCATGGCGGCGTCTTCGGACGCTGCCCCGGTTGACTTCGCGCACGAGGTTGTGCCGATTCTACGCAAGCACTGCGTGGAGTGCCACACCGGCGACAAGAAGAAGGGCGGACTGTCCATGAACACACGTATCTCGCTGCTCGAAGGCGGCGAGAATGGTGTCGTGGTCGTACCAAGCCAGGCGCAGAAGAGTAAGATTCTCGAGGTTATCGTCAGCGCTGATGCAGACGTCCGCATGCCGCCCAAAGGCGAGCGCCTGAGTCCGTCGGAGGTCGCTACGCTTCGCGCCTGGGTCGAGCAGGGCGCCGTCTGGACCGAAGGTTTTGCCTTCAAGAAGCCGGCCTATGAACCCCCATTACGTCCGCGCCAGCCCCTCCTCCCCGCGGCACGGGCCGGGCGGACTCATCCGCTCGATCGCGTACTCGATGGCTGGCTCACGGGAAAGGGCGTGCCGTCTCCGCAGGTGGCCGACGACGCGACCTTCCAGCGTCGAATCATGCTGGACCTCATTGGGCTTCTGCCCACCGCTGAAGAGGTTAAGGCCTTCGCCGCCGACGAGCGACCAGACAAGCGCGCGATACTCGTCCGGTCTTTGTTGGCCCGAAGTGTCGACTACGCCGACCACTGGATGGCGTTTTGGAACGACCTGCTCCGTAACGATTACGCCGGCACGGGCTTCATTGATGGCGGGCGCAAACAAATCACGAGCTGGCTATACGTATCGCTGCTCGCCAACAAGCCATACGACCAGTTCACCCGCGAGCTCGTCGCGCCTTCGACGGATAGCGAAGGGTTTGCCAAAGGCATCATCTGGCGTGGTGCCGTGAGCGCGGGTCAGGTGCCCGAACTCCAGTACTCACAGAGCGTCTCGCAGACATTCCTGGGGATCAACATGAAGTGTGCCTCTTGCCACGACAGCTTTGTCGATCGCTGGAAACTGCGGGACGCCTACGGACTCGCCGCCATCTATGCGAATCGCCCGTTGGAACTCGTGCGCTGCGATATTCCCACGGGTAAGCCCGCCGCCGCCGCCTGGCCGTTCCCCGAACTCGGACAGGTTGACCCTACCAAGCCGCGCGAAGAACGTCTGGCCCAGCTGGCCGCGCTCATCACGCATCCGGAGAACGGCCGCTTCCAGCGCACCATCGTTAACCGGCTCTGGCATCGCCTCATGGGGCGCGGTATCGTGCATCCCGTCGACGCGATGCAGACGCAGCCTTGGAATCAGGATTTGCTGGATGTGCTGGCCAACCGGCTCGTCGAATCGAAGTACGACCTAAAGGCCGTACTCGAATTCATCGCAACCTCGGAGGCTTATCAGTCCCGTGCCGAAGTGCTTTCCCGCGACGCCGAGGACAAGGGCTACGTTTATCGCGGCCCACGTGCCAAGCGCCTCACCGCGGAGCAGTTCGTGGACGCGGTCTGGCGCCTCACCGGAACCACGCCGGCCAAGATTGAGCTCAAGGTGCCCCGCGTCGCGCCTGACGCGACGGCTAAGAAGAAGCCCGTCGTCGAGCCGCTGCTCGCCGCCGCAATCTGGTCCGGCGACATCGCGGCTGGTCGCGTGCCGGCGGCCGGAGAGGCGCGCACCTTCCGCCACTCGCTCGTCCTTGACGCCGACGTCGACGCGGCCGTGTGCGTCATCACCTGCGATAACGGCTTTGAACTCTTCGTGAACGGCAAGAAGATCGGCGAAGGTGACAAGTGGGAGGATCCGCAGTCCTTTGATCTTTCTTCCGTCCTGCTGAAGGGCACGAATCAGGTGATGATCGTCGGCCACAACGGCGGGCAAGCCCCCAATCTGGCCGCCCT
>CAIKWA010000058.1 GCA_903831005.1 uncultured Opitutia bacterium | reverse complement strand
TCCAGCACGAGCGCCAGACGACCACCCACTTACCCTCGCTGGGCGAATACACATCGCAGTTCGGCCTCTACGCCGAACGCGCCGCCTGGCTCAAGCCCGAGGCGATCGTGATGCACCCGGGCCCCATCAACCGCGGCGTCGAAGTCGAAAGCGAAGTCGCTGACGGCCCCCGCTCGGTCATCCTCGAACAAGTCCGGAACGGCGTCGCCGTCCGCATGGCCGTCCTTCACCTCTGCACCGGAGCCATCAGCCGATGAACCCCGCCGACAACTCCCCCCTCTGGATCCGCGGCGCCCGCGTGATCGACCCCTCTGCGAAGCGCGATGAAGCCAAGGGCGACGTCTTCGCCCTCGACGGAAAGTTCGTCGACCAACTCTCCGCTGCCGACCAAGCCAAGGCCCGCATCATCGATGGGACGGGTCTCGTGGTCTCCCCCGGCTTCATCGACCTGAACTGCCGCCTCGGCGAACCAGGCCTCACGCCCCGCGAGACGATTCGCACCGGCACCCGCGCGGCTGCCGCCGGCGGCTTCACCACCTTGGTCACGATGCCCGACTCGCTCCCCGCGGCGGACAACGTCGGCACGATTCAACTCCTCCGCGAAATCTGCTCGCGCGACGCCGCGGTGCGCGTGCTCCCCACGGGCACGCTCACAAAGGGCCATGAAGGCAAGGCCCTCGCTCCGCTCGGTACGATGAAGAAGGCTGGCGTGGTCGCCGTCACCGACACGACCTCCGGCGTCCAGAACAACGAGATCATGCGTCGCGCGCTGGAATACGCCGCGATGTTCGACCTCGTCGTCCTCGACCACTGCCAGGACAGCAGCATGACCGAAGGCGGCCAGATGCACGAAGGTTCCTGGTCCCTCCGCCTCGGCCTCCGCGGCCTGCCCCGCGCCGCCGAAGAGATCGTGGTCTCGAGCGACTGCCTGCTCGCCGAACTCACCAAGGCCCGCATCCACCTGCAGCACCTTTCCTCTGGCGGTTCCGCCGACATCGTCCGCCGCGCCAAGGCGAAGCAGCTCGCGGTCACGGCCGAAGTCTCCGCCCTGCACCTGCTCCTCACGGACGCCGCACTGGCCCACTACGGTACGAGCCTGAAGACGAACCCACCTCTCCGCGAGGAAGCCGACCGCCTCGCGCTCATCGCCGCGCTCGTCGACGGCACGATTGACGCCATCTGCTCCGACCACTCGCCCTGCACGGCCACCGAGAAGGATTGTGAGTTTGACCTGGCACCCTTCGGTGCCGCGATGCTTGAGACGGCCTTCTCGGCCGCCCACACGGCGCTCGTCACCGGCGGCCACGCCGACCTCGCCTTACTCATCGCCCGCCTGACGCATGGTCCGGCCAAGGCCCTCGGCCTCGCCGCTGGCACACTCCAGACCGGCGCCCTCGCCGACCTCGTCATCCTCGACACGAAGGCAGCTTGGACGCCCGCGTCCGCCGATCTCTCCTCGAAATCCGGTAATAACCCGCTTATCGGTCGCGCCCTTACGGGTCGCGTCCGCGCGACGTTCGTCGGCGGTCGGCAGGTCTTCGGAGCCTAAGCGATGGACGGGCTCACTCAATCCCTCGATGCCTTCGGGCCGTGGGACTGGGCATGTGTGGTCGTCAATCTCCTCGCAGCGTTCATCGGCATCTACGCACTGAAGTGCTGGCAGAACCTTCCGGGCAAGCTCACCGGTGCGACGAACTCGGTCAGCGACGCCGTCTTGGGTCTTTGCACCGGACTCCTCGCTTTCGGTATCCTCTTCGGCGTGGTGACCCAGCTCGTCGCCCAAAGCTGTGCGACGTACTTCGGCATCTCGCAGGCGCATATTTTTACGGCGGCATTCAGCGGTCAGCTCGCCGCGGCTTGCGCGATGCTGGGCATGAGCGCGGTCGCCCCTCGAACGCTCGACTGGGCCCCGTCTGTCGAGACCGATGAGCCTAAGATCGAAGGTTCTCATTTCGTCGAGACCGATGAACCTAAGTCCGCTGGCACACCTTTCCGTCAGGCTATCCGCGGCTTCAGCGTGCCTCGCGGGCTGCTCGCGCTCCTCTCAATCTTCGCCCTAGGCCTCGCCGCCTCCCTCGTCTGGAAAGGCTTCCATGTCGCCTGGGAGCAATTCGCCGTACGCGGCTGGGCCGGCCCACCGCCCGCCGACGAGCCGCAGGAAATCGTGAATGCGGTGCTGAAGACCGACGTCGATTCGTGGCGCTTCTTCACCATCACCTTGGCGGTGACGATTGGCGCGCCAATCATGGAGGAACTCGCCTTCCGCGGGATGATCTACCCGGGCCTAAGCCGCCTTGCTGCCGCCCTCTCAGAGCGCCCTACCCGCTGGATCGCGATTTGCATCACCGGTGCCGTCTTTAGCGCGGCCCACCTAAGCCCTTCCGCCGCCCTACCGTTATTCGCCTTCGGCGCCTTCATGTGCCTGGTCCGTGACCGTTACGGCCTGCTGACCTGCATGGCGGTCCACTGCAGTTTCAACGCGTGGAACTTAGTCTGGTTGAAACTAGCCCCGAACGCCTCCACGCTCTGAGGCCATGGGAGCCCTCACCACCCTCGCAGACCGTTCGGTCGCCAAGCTGACCGAGGAGGAACTCATCCGCCGCGTGGTGCAGTCGCTCGCCGAAGCTGCGCCGGCCTTCCCGGAAGGACCCGGTGGCGATTGCGCGCATCTGCCGACCACCGGCGGCCGCTCCATCCGTGCGAGCACAATCGACTCGGTAATCCTGGGACGACACTTCGACGCCGCTTGCGACGGGATTCGCGCGGGCGCTAAGCTGGTAAACCGTAATCTCAGCGACCTCGCCGCAGCGGGAGCGGTGCCGTCCGATGCTTTGCTTTCCCTCGTGATTGGCGCCGACGTCGACGCGACCTGGCTGACCGACTTCGCCCACGGCGCCGGACGCGCTGCCGCCAAGGCCGGCCTCCGCATCGTCGGTGGCGATATCTGCCGCGGCCCGAACGGCGCCTTCATCGGCACGCTCGCCGTCCAAGGTTTCGCCCATCGCATCCTCACGCGCAAAACCGCCGCCATTGGCGACGCACTCTTCGTGACCGGACAACTAGGCGGTTCGCTCTACGGCAAGCACCTCGACTTCTCCCCTCGCCTCGCCGAAGGCGAATGGCTGTGCGGCCACGGCGAAGTCACCGCCTGCACCGACCTCTCTGACGGTCTCGCCAAGGATCTGCCCGGACTGCTCGGCCCCAAGTTGGACGCACGCATCGCCGTGGCGGACCTACCGGTCTCGGACGCCGCCAAATCGCTCTCGAAATCCGACGGGAAGCCGGTGCTCGAACACGCCCTCCAGGATGGCGAGGACTACGAACTACTCTTCGCGGTCAGCGACGACCGCGCCGACCTGCTCGAGGCCTCTTTCCGCAAAGCCTTCCCGCTCACGCCCCTGACGCGCCTCGGCACAGTCGAGAGCGGTACAGGCCTCGCCCGCGACGTCGCTGACGGCGAGCCAATCAAGGTCCGCGGCTTCGGTCACTTCGCTTGAACCGTCGCCCCGTTCACATCCGGAACCGACGGATGCCCACGAACAGGGCGAAGATCAGCGCCGAGGCGCCGAAGGTCACCGTGACCGTCTCATAGGTGGCGAGCAGCTCGATCACTTGGTCCAGTAATTTAATCGACTGCTTCGTGTCGCGCTCGGCGACCTCCAGGGCGGTCGTCGCCGCCGTGGCCGTCACTTCGACGTTTTTATTGTCCGACTTCGTACCTTGGTCGGTGAAGAGCACGACGCCCGTGTCGGTGGACTTCATCGCAGTCTTATAAGCTTCGAAGGAGGATTGGATACTAATGGTCGTATCCTTCACGCGCTTGGTCGTGTCGCGGAGCTCATGGCTAAACCAGAGACCAGCGAGGGAGACGAGCAGCGTCACGGCGGCCATGCCGACGATACCGATCTCGGCCTGGATGAGGTTATTCTTGGCGGATCGACCGCGGCTACGCTGGGCACACATGAGGTTGGTTTTTAAAGATTAAGGGAGGCTTGGCCGTCGTTCGACTTGGGCGGCGCGGGCTTCTTCGCGCGAGGCGTCTTTTTGGCGGGTGGCTTGGCCGGAGCTTTCTTGGCGGCCGGCTTCGCGGCGGCCTTGGCCGGAGCCGATTTCTTCGCCGGCGCGGCTTTCTTCAAGGCGACCCGACGACGGCGCTTAGGCTTCTTCTTGCGGGAGAAAAGATTCCGCCAGGCAGGCGTGCGGTTCTTGTCCTTGAAACCGAGCTTCTTGCGGATGTTCATCGACAACCAGTCCACGAGTTCTGGGGCAACGGCCCCGCAGAGCCCTTGCACGATGGCCTTATTCAACGCCGAGAGCTCCCACTGGAAAGTGACGAAATAGGCAATGACTGCGAAAATAGCGGCGGCGATGACGTGCCGGAGTGAACGTTGCCAGCTGGCGTCGGCGGCTTCGTCGACGAGGAGACGACCCACCATCGCGGCGGCACCGATAAGCGCGACAATCCAGCCGCCGGACTTGAAGGCCAGCAGGGCGACTTGGAAATTGTTCATCACCGCCTGGGGCAGTTTCGCGGCACCGCCTTCCACGGCAGCGGCTTCCGCCAAGAACGTCGCGAGGGTCATGGGTGGCCCTCCCCGGCCCGGAGGCCGTCTCCCGCGCGGCGGGGACTGGATGGATGTTGGCGACGCAAGGCGAAGGAGCCCCCGGGGGACGGCTAGCAAAAGGGGGAGGGTCAGCCTTGCGCTGAGCCCTCACTGCCTCAACCCCTAATTATATCGTTATTATGAAAAAACCGCCTCAAAGCGCGGTTTTCCTGGCCGAGCGACCTTCGTCGACCTCGATGTAATCAAACATCGTATCCACGCCGGCGTCGGCGCTGAGTCCGTTCTCCTTGAGACGACGGACGAGCACTTCGTTGGCTTCGTCGCGCCAGCCGCGCTTGGTCATGAAGCCGTTCCAGATCTCGATCTCGTTCGTGGAAAGTTTGCGACCTTTGGCTTCGGCCCAAGCGAGAACCTCGTCCTGCGTCGCGGCGGGATGCTGCAACACCCAGACGCGAAGGTCGTCATACTTGATGCCGAGATACTGGCAGCAGCGATCGTCGAAGGCCTTACCGAGGTTATTGACGAAGTCGGCGTGCAGCTGGCCAGCGGCGTGCAGGCGAATCTTGGAGACCAAGCGAGGCAGATACACGAAGCCACGGACGGCTTCGTAGGGACTGAGGAGACCAGGAACGAGGGGCATGGGTGGGGGAAGATGGATGAAAGATGACGGATGACAGATGGCAGAGGAAAGACAAAACCCCAAGACAGGTCTAAGCGGATAGCGGTTGGCGGTTAGAAAAACAAAGGAAGACCGGATCAAGGGCTGAGGTGCCTGGCACCCGGAGCAAGCCGTCCGACTTCCAGCCTCCCTCTGCTTGCGGCACTCCCAACCGCTTACCGCCAACCGCTAACCGCATACACCTGGCATTTGTCCCTCTTTACCTCCGGTCCTCATGCCCACTTGTCCTCAAGTCCTCTTGCTCTCCTTCCCCTCCCTGGCTTTCCTACCCCTACCCCAACCCCTGCCCCTTTCATGAAACTCCTCCTCGCCTGCCTCCTTGCCGTCTCCGCCTTCGCGGCCGACGTCGCCAAGCCCCACATCCCGCTCGCCCAGCAGCCGCTGCGCATGGCCAAGGACATCGCCGCGTTTGAGGCTGCCGATAAAGCTAACCCGCCTCCGCAGCACGCCCTCCTGTTCACCGGCGCCAGTACCTTGCGCATGTGGAAGAACGTCGCCGAGGAGATGAAGCCCTATCCCGTGATCAACCGCGGCTTCGGCGGCTCTTTCACGACCGAAGTCAACGGCTACATGGACCGCATCACACTGCCCTATCACCCGCGCGTCGTGGTCTTCCAGTGCGGCGGCAACGATATCAATTCCGGCGACCCGGTCGAAGCCCCGATCGCGCGCATCCGCGAATACCTGGCCCGCCTGCGCAATGAGAATCCAGACTGCGCCGTAGTCTTCGTGGCCTCCACCCGTGCCCCATCTCGCAAAGCAAAGTGGCCCTTGCTCGACGAGTATAACCGCCAACTCGAGCAAATCGTAAAGGAAGGCAAAGGCCTCTGGTACGTCGACATCAACGCCGCACTCAACCTGCCGAACGGTGAAGGCAAACCCGGCAGCTATCTCAAGGACAACCTCCATCCCGCCGCCGACGGCTATAAGGCCATCGCCGCCGTGCTGAAGCCAGCCGTCGACGCCGCGTGGCAGGCGACGGAGGCAGCTTTCAAAAGGTAATAGCGGTTAGCGGTTGGCGGTTAGCGGTTAGGGTAACTCGGAAAGGGACAGGGACACGGACAGGCTAAGAAGCTTAGGGGCAGCCGCAGGCACTGGGGCGGCAAGACTGCGACGGCCCCTGAGCCCGCCCCTAGGTCTTTCAACCTGTCCGTGCCCCTACCCCTGTCCCTTATCGTCGAGGACTGCTCAGCATCATTTAACCTATACTCGATACTCCATACTCGATACTCGCCTAGGAGTCCCTGATGCTCCGGCCGTCAATGCCCCCCCCCTCCCCCAGTCCTGCTGCTGAACGTTTCCCGAACGGACCGTTCACGCGCTACATGGTCGGCGAAGGGATCTCCATGACCGGAACTTGGATGCAGGGCATGGCGCTCGGCTGGGTGATGACCGAAGTTGTGGTCCGGGACGGACTCCAGAAATACGAAGGCCTCCTGCAGGCGGCGCCGCATCTGGCGAGTGGTCTGGTGATGCTGGGACTCTTTCGGCTCGGCGGCGCGTATGCCGATCGCCACGACAAGCGCTTCATCCTGCAAGTCTGTCAGGTCGCGCAGATTGGCTTCGCCCTCGCGATTGGTCAGCTCATTGCGCACGGCTCCCTGCACACCTGGCACCTCATCGTGGCCGCGGCCTTGCTGGGCGTCTCCAGCTCCTTCGAGATGCCCGCAGCCGCGGCCATCGTCCCCGAACTCGTCGCCAAAGAAAACGTCGCAAAGGCTATCTCGGTCGACCGCGCGGTCTTCCACGCCACCCGGCTCGTGGGTCCAGCGGCGGCCGGCTTCCTCGTGGGACGCTACGGCGCCGAGTGGGCCTTCTACCTCAACGCCGCCACGTTCCTCGCGCTGATGGCCGCCTTGGCCACCTTACCCCGCCGGGCGCAGGGCACCGTCGAAGAAGAAGAAAAGCGTCAAGGCGGTGCCGGCGAAGGCTTCCGTCACGTCAGTCAGGATAAGCCGAGCCTCGCGATGGTCGCCTTGCTCGCCACCAACACTCTCTTCGTCTTCCCGGTCATCATCGTACTGCTGCCGCTCTACGCCAAGAACGACCTCCACGCCACGCCGGAACAGATGGGCCTGCTCATGCTCTGCTCCGGCCTTGGCTCCGTCTCCGGTTCGCTGCTGATCATGGTCCTCCGCCCGAGCCTCCGTCGTCTCGCCATCCTCACGGGCATGATCCTCGCCTGCGGCGCGCTCGTCAGCCTCAGCCAAGCCCACGACCTCCTCTGGGCTGGCGCCTCGCTCGTCTGCCTGGCGGTCGGCGTCTCGACGCTCGTTGGTCTGGCCAATACCATCGTTCAGGAACGTTCGCCCGCTGAGCTGCGCGGCCGCGTCTCGGCCGTCGCGGGCCTCAGTTTCTTCGGCTTCCTGCCTTTCGCCGCGATCATCATGGGCTGGATGACCGACCTCTTCAAATTGCGCAACGTGCTCCTCGGCTCGTCGATCTGCTACGCCATCATCGGCTTCCTCGTCATGCTCACCGTCGGCAGCAAGGTGACCGGAGAGCGGGAAGAGATAAATAAATAGGGGCAGGGTCAGGGGCAGGGACCGGCCTTAAGGCCTAGGGGCGGTAATAGTGACAGTCGCAGTCGTTACTGGCCCCATTGCCTGCAACTGCCCCTAAGCATCGGAACCCGTCCCTGTCCCTGTCCCTGTCCCTCGCGAACTGGTTCGCGTAAAGTGGTGCTCCCGTTGGGAGTCGAACCCAAATCGCCGGCTTCGGAGGCTAGCATTCTATCCATTGAAATACAGGAGCGTGAGAAGTTAAAATCCCGCTAATCGAGGGTTAGTCAACCCTTCCCGAAATCGCCGGCCAGCGGAGCCTTATTTGGCGGGCATCACGCGGTCGGCAAAATCAGCGTAGTTCTTCCAGTCCTCGAGCAAGATGTCGTGCTGACCAGGGCGGATATGGTAACCGATGGTCTGGCCGACGGACTTGCTGACAGGCGGAGACTCCTTGGTACCGAGGCCAGGCAGGCCGAGGATTTGATAGACAGGATCTGCATGCACGGCGCCGAGGAATTCACCCAGCGGGTCGGCCCAGCTGTCTTCCGAAGCGCTCGCGACGTAGAGCGGACGCGGTGCGGCCAGCGCGAGCAGGTAATGCGCGTCGAGCGGCAGTTTGTCCTCCTTCTCGGAGAAGGTCTCAAAGCGCGCGGTAAACCAATGCGGGAAACCTCGGCCCTTATAGTGACCCGAGATAACGCCGACGGTCTCACCGAAGATACGCTTATTGAGCGCGGCACCACCGCAACCCGAGTTATTGGAGATGACGAAAGCGAAGCGCTGATCCTGCGCGCCGGCCCAGAGCGCGGCCTTACCGAGGCGCGAATGGCCATGCACCGCGGCCCGCTTAGCATCGACGGAGGGTACTTTCTCCAGGACATCGAGCATGCGCGATAGACCCCAGGCCCAGCAACCGATGGCGCCCCATTCGCCGTCCTTCCACTGAGTGTTCACACTGTCAGGCGAAATCGCCGAGCGGAAACCGGCCTTCCATCCTTCGGGGTGATCAGGCTCGAAATCGCCATAATAGGCCGTGGCTGAAGCATAACCGCGGTCGATCATGGCTTCGAATTCCCACCGCGTGGTCTGCCCGCCACGTAAAGCCGGATCGGCTTGGGTCGTTCCCTTCAAGGCCCATTGCTTAAAGACCCAGCTCGATGTCGGGAAGACCGCCGGTTCGTTGGTCGTGGTGTGATTGCTGCCAAAGTTGAGCCCAACGAAGACCGGCGCCGGACGCTTGGCCGCATTAGGCACGTAGAGCAGCATGTCGAACGACGGCCCCTTCTTGCCGATCGGCCAGACCTTGAACTGCGTGCGCGTGGCCTTACCGCCGAAAGCATCCTTGGACTGCTCGCGGATCTCGACCACCGCGTCGGCCTGCAACTTCGAAGTATCGGGCGTGCGGCCGAACATATTCTCCTCGACCAGTCGGAAGACTTCCGGGCGGCGGATCTCGTTCCACGTCTTCGCATCGGTCACCTTGCGTCCATCGGCGCAGACGAGCGGATCCGGCAACGTATAAGGGGGCACTTTCGATTCGTCGGAAATAGTCGGCGGAATCGCAGCCAGCAGCAGCAGGGGGAGTAGCATGGTCCGACTATGGATCATAGTCGCGTGGGGGCAAGGCCGAGGTAGGGGCAGCACCGCGTGCTGACCTAGCTGCATCGGGTAGGGACGTGACCACGTCGCGACATAGGGGCTTCGAACAAGAGACAGGGGCAGGGACACGGACAGTTCACGCGACTTAGCCACAGGCACAGGGGCCGAAGCAGGTTTATCAATGCCCCTGCGTCTGGCTCTGTCCCTAAGCATCGTGAACTGTCCCTGCCCCTGTCCCTGTCCCTGCCTCTGTTCTAGCTTCTCCCCCATGCCCCCTTATAACATTGCGCACGTGCGCCCTAGTTTGAAGTTTGGGCGTTTATCGTTCCCAAACTTCGAACGTATACTTGAGCCCTTGGTACTCACCTTCCTTCGACGAAACGAGTTTCGTAAAAACCTTCTGCCAATCGGCAGGGAAGCAACGGTCGCCTTCGAAATCGCGGTCGATGCGCGTAATCAGCAGGCGTTCGCAGAGCGGCAGGCCTTCGGCGTAAATCCGCTCGCCGCCAGTGATCCAAGTTGGCCCGGGCCACTGCTCCATGCGCTCGGCGATGATAATCGCTTCAGCCAAGGATGTTGCCTGCTCCGCCCCAGGGAATTGCTTGGCCGGATTTCTGGAGACGACCACTGTCCCGCGCCCCGGCAAAGCCTTGCCCAATTCGGCATAACAGGCTGGACCTTCAATCATCACCCCACCCTCAGTCTGGTCCATGAACCAAGCCAGGTCCTCAGGGATATGCCAAGGAAGCTTGCCGCCAGCCCCAATGACCCCGTTACGGGCCACGGCGACGATGCATTGGAGGGGCTTGGCCACGGTCTAAGGGATGTTAATAACCCCGCCCAAAGCAAGCACCGGACGGGGGCTTGGACTGATTGACACCCGCCGAAAGATTGGGGTAAGTTGCCCGAATGATTACCTGGCTCCAGAACGCCACCAGCAAGCACAACCGCATCATCTTCGGCTTCCTGCTGGTGATCATCGTGGTCTCCTTCGTCTTCTACGGATTCGCCGGTCGCGGCGCCCTTAGCTCCGGTGCCTACATGTATCAGGGCGTCGACCTCAATGACCCCACCGTCCGCGCCCGTTTCCGTGACGCAACTTTCTTCGCCCAGATGACTGGCCAGCGCATGAATGAAAATGGCCTCGTCCAGCGCGTCGCCGAACTCAGCCTGGCCGACGCCCTCAACCTCCCCTCACCCTCGGACGTCGAAATCCGCCGCATCGCCCGCGAGATGACGACCTCTCCTGACGGCAAAAACGCCGACGGACTGAATAAGTTCATCGAGTTCTCCGCCAAGCAGCTCAACACCTCCGACCTCGACACCCGCGCCCGCTTCGAGGCCTACATCAAGGATACTTGGCGAATTCAGAAAGCCGTCACGACCCTCGCTGGCGCCGGTCACGCCACCGCCAGCCAGATCAAGCGCATCCTCGATCGCGAACGGACCAAATGGACGGTCGACGCCGCCACCTTCGCCGCCGCCGGTTTCAAGCCCGACATCAAGGTCGACGACGCCAAGGTAAAGGAAGCCTTCACCTCCAACATCGAGAACTACCGCCTTCCCCCGCAGGTCGCGATCACCGCTGTGACCATTGCACCTTCCACCACCGACACTGCCCCCGTCAGCGACGACGAGATTATCAACATGGGCTATAATCAGGCCGAAAAGTTCAAATTCGAGACGGGCAAGGTCAAGGAACAGGCCCTCGCCAAGCGGGCGGAACTCGAGAAGCTCGTCCGCGCCGACCGCGCCATCACCAACCTCGCGGGCCAGGTCTCCGACGAGCTCGCTGAGAAATTTGCCACCGATATGGCCAAGGCTGACAGCAAGGAACTCGCCGCCTGGATCAAGGCCAAGAACGCCAAAATCACCGTGGTTCCCTCCTTCGAAGTCACCAACCCGCCCAGCCTCGCCAAAATCCCTGCCGAAGCCCTGCGCGTCGCCGGTGAACTCACCGAGAAGGAATGGCGCACCGAAGTCTACCGCTCCGAAGATGGCGCGACTTTCCTGTTCCTCAACAAGCGCACCGCCGACCGCCTCCCGACTTTCGACGAAGCGAAGACGAAGGCCGTCGAGAACTGGAAGAAGTCTCAGTTCAACCGCCTGCTCGCGGATGAGGTCGCCAAGCTCAGCAAGGCGATCCAAGCCGACATCGCCGCCGGCAAGTCTTTCACCGATAGCGCCAAGATCCATAAGCTCGCGCTGTCTTCCCCCGAAGCCTTCACGGTCTACGCGGTACCCGAAGCCATCAACGGCGCCAACGAGAGCACCGGCCTCTTGATCGAAGCAGCTGGCGTCGGCAAGGTCACCGCTGGCATCCGCACGACCAAGGGCGACTACGTGTTCATCCGGCCCGCGAAAAGCGAGACCCCGAAGGACGCTACGAATATCGAACAGAGTCGCCTCTTCGCCCAGCGTATCTCCCAGCGTAACGCCTACTTCACCGGCATCGGCCTGATTCAGGACATCGTCCCCGCACCCGTCCAAGCCAAGTAAGGGAGTCTTAAGGCCCACTGGAACCCCTCCGGAGGCCTCCTCCCGAGGGGTTCTTTATTTGGACCCGATTACGGCTTTACCAACCCCTACCCCAACCCCTACCCCTTTCTTATCACAATGTCC
>CAIKWA010000057.1 GCA_903831005.1 uncultured Opitutia bacterium | reverse complement strand
CTTCTTCCGCCCGCGCCAACTTCGACGAGGTCCTCGCGCTCATGGCCTCCGGCGCTCTCGATGTCGCCTCGTTGCTGACGTCGCGTCATGCGTTCGCCGAAGCACCGAAGATCTACGATGACCTGCGTCGGCCCGGCGCCTTCGGTCTGGTCATCGAATACGCCTCCGCGAACGACGCGCTCGCCCGGACGATTCCCGGCCTCGACCGGGATAGCGAGACCGCCGGTGGCCTCGGCGTCATCGGTTGCGGCAACTTCGCCGCCCGCGTCCTCGTCCCCGCCCTGCGTTCGCTCTCGGCGGCTCCGTCCGTCTTCGCTTCGGCCAACGGGCTTTCGGCCAAGTTGCTCGCCGGTTCCGCCGCGACCTCGACGACCGAGTCGTCGGTGCTGCTTGACCACCCGGGTCTCGCGGCGGTCTTCATCGCGACCCGACATGATGAGCATGGCGCGCTCGCCCGCGCCGCCCTCGCCGCCGGCAAATCCGTCTGGGTCGAGAAGCCCTTGGCGCTCACCGAAGCGGACCTCGACGCGACCATGGCGGTCGCCCGTTCGTCTTCGGGCATCCTTACCGTCGGCTTCAATCGCCGCTTCGCCCCGCTGGCGCTCCGCCTCCGTGCCGCCCTCGCCGCCCATCCAGGCGCCCGCCGTTTCACGGTCGACGTGAATGCGGGCCGGCTGCCGGCCGATCACTGGACGCTCGACCCGAAGCAGGGCGGGGGACGGATCGTCGGCGAAGCCTGTCATTTCGTCGACCTCCTGCGTTTCCTTTCCGGCAGCGCGATCGTCGCCATTCGTGCGCTGAAGCGCGATGCCGACGGCCAAGATGGCGGCTGCTTCGAACTCAGCTTCGCCAACGGCGATCTCGCCATCCTCAATTATCGTACCGATCAGCCGGCTCATCTGCCTAAGGAGCGCCTTACGGTTTCGGGCGAAGGCTGGTCCGCCGAAATCGATCACTGGCAGTCGCTGCGCTCGAATCATCTTCCCGGCGCATCGGCGCTTCCTTCCTGGCTGGGCGGCCCTGCCCGCGGCAAAGGGCATGTCGAAGCGCTCAGCGCTTTCCTCTCCGCCGTCCGCACCGGCGCTCCCGCCCCCGTCTCGCTCGATGAGATCGAAGAAGTGTCTCGCTGGAGCATCCGGATGCAGGGAATGAAGGTGTGAACTGAAGTGCAAAGGTGCAAACCGGCCTCCGGCCTGTGCAAATGTATTTCAGGGATTAGGGCAGGCGCAGGGGCAGGGGTAGGTCTGCAAGATCAGTACCAGAAACAGTCGCCCAAATCCGAGACCCGAGACCTGAAAGGTTTTCCTGCCCCAACCCCTGCCCCAAACTCTAACCCTAACGATTCACCTTTGCACTTTTGCACAGGAGCTCCGCTCCGATTTGCACATTTGCCCCGCCTTTAGCCCCGCTCGCGTCCATCCATTCAGACCTCCGTTTCTTTCGTTCCAATGCAATCCCTCTGCGTCCTCGGCCTCGGCTATATCGGCCTCCCGACTGCGTCCATCTTTGCGACGAAGGGCCGCCGCGTCTTGGGCGTCGACGTCTCCGCCACGGTGGTCGAGACGATCAACAGCGGCCGTATCCATATCCAGGAACCTGACCTCGACGTACTCGTGCGGGCGGCGGTGCAATCCGGTAACTTGAAGGCCGCGACCACGCCGGGCGCAGCGGACGTGTTCATCCTGGCCGTCCCGACGCCGTTCATCGCCTCGGCTGACGGCGCCCGCGTCCCGGACCTGTCGTTCGTGGAAGCCGCCGCTCGTTCGATTGCTCCGTTCGTCGTCGCCGGCAACCTGGTCATCCTCGAGTCCACGTCGCCCGTCGGCACGACGGAGAAAGTGAAAGGCTGGCTCGAGGCCGAACTCGCGAAGCTTGGTCGTAAGGCGGACGGCCTGCTCTACGCCCATTGTCCTGAGCGTATCCTGCCCGGCCAGATGCTCAAGGAGCTCGTCTCCAACGATCGTATCTGCGGCGGGCTGACTCCCGCGGCCGCCGAAAAGGCCCGCGACCTCTATGCGACCTTCTGCACGGCGCAGATCTTCCTGACCGATGCGCGCACGGCCGAATTGGCGAAGCTGACCGAGAACGCCTACCGGGACGTGAATATCGCCTTCGCCAACGAGCTTTCACTGATCTGCGACAAGCTGGGCATCGATGTCTGGGAACTCATCCGTCTCGCGAACCGCCATCCCCGCGTGAAAATCCTCCAGCCCGGCCCCGGTGTCGGCGGACACTGCATCGCGGTCGACCCTTGGTTCATCGTCGACGCCGCTCCGGCCGAAGCCCGCCTTTTGCGCACCGCCCGCGAGGTCAACGACTCGAAGCCGCATCACGTCGTCGCCCAGGTCCGCGCCGCCGCCGGCAAGGACGCCGTCGTCGCCTGCCTCGGCCTCGCCTTCAAGGCGAACGTCGATGACCTCCGCGAATCTCCCGCGGTCGAGATCGCAGCGCACCTCGCGGATGCCGGCCTGAAGGTGCTCGCCGTCGAGCCGCATGTGACCGCTTTGCCGAAGGCGCTGCAGGGCAGGGCGGAACTCGTCTCGCTTGCCGACGCGCTCGCCCGTGCCTCCGTCGTCGTCCTCCTCGTCGATCACCGCGCGTTCGCCGGCCTCACCCTGGCCCAACTCGCCGGCAAGAAGCTGATCGATACGCGGGGTGTGGTGCGGAACTGAAGGCCCAGACGCTCTGTTAAGCAGAGAGGCGGCTGCCTTGGGTAGGGACGTGATTGCCATCACGTCCGTTCGCCGAGCGACTTTGAAGTGGGATTAACCTAGCTAAGGCCCGTTGACTTCGCGCCCTCGGTCCCGAACGGCGGCGATAGCAATCGCCGCCCTACCAAAAGCCCCAGCCAATCATCCGGCCTCCGGTTTCCCCTTGAGTTAAGCCCCCTTGTCCCCTGGCCCACTGATCAATTTGTCAACCTGCCAGCTAGTTTGTTTCTCCCTCTGAGCCTCCGAGCCTCTGGTCAACTAAGCCTCTAGCGAGTTCGTCTATTCAGTCCTCAATTCAGCCCTCGATTCAGTCATCGACTCAGTCCTCTAGCTTTCAGGTGCTCCTCCCTCTCCTCCATCACCTCGGTCCGCGCTGGCTTGCCCGTCGCATCCGCTGGGCGTGCGAGCGCAGGCTCGGCGCGTGGGAATGGCGTTCGCCGATGCGCCCGTGGAAGGATTTCGCACCGGGCTTCGATCCCTCCGTTTGGCGTAAGTCCGCACCGCGTCTGCCGATCGCCAACCTGGACCGGAGCCACCTGACCCCTCAGCTCGAAGCGTGGTCCGTCGAAGCAGGCCACACGCCGGTCGCCGAAGCCGCGGCCTTCGCCCGCGGTTACGCCCGGGTCTTTTCCGATCGCCTCGTCGAAGTAGGGCGCCCCGATCGCTGGACCCGTAGCGTCCTGACCGGCCATTCCACCGACCCTTACGCCCACTGGTCCCGCCTCCGCGATGCCGGTTCCGACGACATCAAAGGCGTCTGGGAACTCTCCCGTTTCTCTTGGGCCTATGCGCTCGTCCGTGCTTGGCTTCGGGACGGCGACGAACGCCACGTCGAGCTCTTCTGGTCGACGCTCGAGGATTGGATGACGCGCAACCCGCCTAACCGCGGCCCGAATTGGATGTGCGGCCAGGAAGCCGCCATTCGGCTGGTCGCGGTCACGTTCGCCCTCCAGGCCTTTCGCGATCACCCGTCGACGACCGACGCGCGGCTGACGCTTGCGGCCCGTTTCGCTGACGCCACCGGCCGACGTATCGCCTTCCATCTGGATTACGCGCTCTCGCAGCAGAACAACCACGGCATCTCGGAGGCCATCGGCCTGCAGACCGCCGCCACGTTCTGGCCCGGACTTACCGGCGCCTCGCCTTGG
>CAIKWA010000056.1 GCA_903831005.1 uncultured Opitutia bacterium | reverse complement strand
CAGGGAGCTCATCGCCGCCCTTCGTCGACATGACCTTCATGTGCGGCTGGCCCGGGGCGTAACGATCATCGACGACGGTGTAGACCCCGTGGCGCGGCGGGTATTGGCCAGTGAGCAGGCACGCGCGGGTCGGCGCGCAGTTCGGGGCGCTGGCGTAGCACTGCGAGAAGACCGCGCCGGACTTGGCGATCTTATCGATGTTCGGGGTGCTGATGTATCTGTTGCCGACGAAGCCGACGTCGCGATAGCCCATGTCATCGAGCAGGATGAGGAGGATGTTGGGCTGTTTGGCGACGAGGCACGAAGGCGCCAAACAGAGGGCCAGGGCCAGGGGCAGGGCTCGGACTAGAGAGAACCAGCGGGAACTGCGGCGCAGCAGGCGCGGCCAGAGGCCGCGAGGGAGCAGGTTGGCAAGGGGGCAAGGGGACATGGGAGCAGCGTTAGTTGACAGGTTGATCAGTTGGCAAGTTGGCTGGGGAGCAAAGTGAGGTTAACTCAAAGGGAAACCGGAGACCGGATGATTGGCTGGGGCATATGACCGAAGCATACTTTCCGGTTTCCGGTCTCCCTTTGAGACTAGGCTATACGCGCCTTCACTTCATACGCGTGCGCGATCATACCGTGTTTGGTTTCGGGGGTTTCGTCCTTGGGCAGGAAGCAGCGGACGTATTCGACCTTGGCGGAGGCAGGCGTGACGGTGACGCGCACGTAGCCGGAGCTGGGGAGTTTCTTGCCGGTCTGATAACGGTCTTCGTTGTAGGCGACGTAGCCGTGGTCGGAGGGCATCGGGAGTTCCTGGTAGATGAGGCCGTCCTTTTCCTGCTGGCAGTAGAGGTGATCGTGGCCTTGGAAGAAGACGCTGACCTTATGCTTCACCATCAGCTGGTGGATCGGCAGCTCCCAGCGCGGGCGCTTCTCCTTGAACGTGCCTTCGCCCTTCTTGCCCTGGCCGCCCCATTCATAGAGGTCGGCCTCGTCGACGCCGCCGCGGCCGGAGCCGAGGACGTGGTGCGCGAAGACGAACTTGTGCTTCGCCTTGCTCGTCTCGAGCGCGTTCTTGAGCCAATAGTACTGGGCGTCGCCGATCGTGATACCCCACCAGTCGCGGCTCTTCTTATCCTCTCCCTTGCCGTTCTTGCCGCCGAAGCCGCTGTCGACGAGCACCGGCGAGTGCCAGTAGTTGTCGAGCAGGATGAAGAGCGCGTCGCCCCAGGTCCAAGCGCAGTAGCTCTTGAGCGGACCGATGTCCTTGAGCTGCTCGACCGGCCCGGAGTAGATGCCTTCGTTGCCGACGGTCGGATAGAGCGAGTTGCGGGCCTTCTGGACGCCGACCGCGACGTCGTGGCGTTCGTCCTTCTGCGAGAAGTTGAAACGCGAGCCTTGCTCATGGTTGCCGTTCATCAGGAAGACCTGACCGACGGACCCCACGAGACCGAGGAAGGGGCGCTGGAGGAGATAAGGCGTCTGGCAGTTGGCTTCGTTGATCGTGCGGATGCGTTCGATCGAGAAGTCGTCGCCGATGCAGATATGAAAGTCCGGCTTGTCGGCCGCCGCCGTGACGAGCGTGCGTGCGTAGAGGTCGGGGTGGCTGGCCTGGGCGCGCTCCGGGTGAGAGTCGCCCTGGATCGTGAAGACGAACGACGTGCCCGGGGCCTTTTGCGTGGCGAAGCGGGCTTCCGCGCGTTGCGTGAAGCTGCCGGCGCCCGGCTTGCGGTAGTTCAACCGGTAGAAATATTCCGTGTTCGGGGCTAGCCCATCGATGACGACTTCCGTCGCCTTACCGGCGGGCAGCGGCGTGACGGCCGTCTTGCGGGCGTACTTCCCCTTGGCCGTACCGATCTCGAGGAACGCTTCCATCGCCGAGGCCGGGAGAAGGCTCGCCGTGATGGCCTTGTGGGTCGCGCGGCCGAAGATCAACGAGAGCTTCGCGTATTCCGCGAGGGACTCCGGAAGAACGTATTCGCCTTGGAAGGCCGGGCCGCGGGCCTTGGAGGAATCATCGCCGCCGCCCTTCCCGCCTTTGCCGCCCTTCCCTTTCTTCTCCTGCGCGGCGGCCGAGGACGCGAGGAGCGTCCAGCCGAACGTCGCGGCCATCAGCCCGAGGAATTGCCGGCGGACCACCTGACCGAAGGCCGGCTTGTAAAATGGGTTCGGCTTTCCGGACGTGAGGTCGGCGTCGTTCATGGGGTGAAGCTATGAAGATGGAACGCCGGAGAAGAGCAGAAGTTGAGGCCAATGGTCGGGAAAATTTTCAGGAAAATACGGGGCTTAATGGAGGGTTAAGGTTGGGCGCGGCGCGGCCAGAGGCCGCGAGGGGACGCGCGGGCAAGTTGACACGTGGGCCAGGGAGCAAAGACCTAGCTCAAAGGGAAACCGGAGACCGGATGATTGGCTGGGGAATTAAATTCCGGGTGACGGGTGTCAGCCACGGGTGACGGCAACTCAGGTATCGGCTTCTCGGCCATCGGCCGCGGGGGCCTGGAGCCGACTGCCGAAGGCTGAATGGCTGATGCCCGAGGGGCTGATGCCCTGGTGGCCGTCACCTGTCACCTGTTTAGGTCTTAGCTTGGGCCGATGGAGATGCGTACGGGCGGAGGCGAACGGCGGCGATGGCAATCGCCGCCCTACCTAGATGCAGGCTATGTCGTGACGCGGTCCCGACCCTACCTGCGCGGCGGGGCCGCGTGGTGTTAGCGGTTAGCGGCTGGAAGAGGCAGAGAGTCATCCCTGCCTCTGCTTCGCAGCGGTTCACCATGCCAGCATACCCCCATGGCGGCGCAAGCAGCCCTTAGAACCGGAAGCTGGAGCTGACTTCGAAGACGGCGGCGACGATCGCGAAAGCGATAAAGGCGACGAACGAGAACGCGGCGACGAGAACCGAGGCCGAAATCGTCTGCGAGATGGTACCGAGCCAGCGATCGAGCTCGGCGCGATACGAACGCGAAATGTCGCGGAGGCCCGGCGCCAGGTTGCCGGTCTGTTCAGCGACGGCGACGCGGTCGAGGAGGAGGCGCGGGAAGTAACCCGTCCGGCCGAGCGCCTTCGAGAGGCTATCGCCTTCGAGGACGCGGTCGGTGGCTTCACGCAACTGCTGACGTAGGGCGCGATTCGGGGCGGTCTTCTCGGCGAGACGAAGCGCCTCGGCAGTCGTGATGCCGTTCTCAAGGAGTACCGCGAGGGTGTGGCAGAAGTTGAGGACCGAGACGCGCATCACGAAGGAGCCCGCGAGCGGCACCCTGAGCAGCAGGGCGTCAGAAGCGATCTTACCCTCCTCCGTCTTGCGCCAGCGCGCGATCCCGATGGCCGTGAGGATAGCGGCGACGACGAAGATCGGCCCGACGACCACGAAGACGTCGGCAAAGGTCATGAGTAGCTTCGTGGAGAGCGGCAGCTTGCCACCGAGGGACGAAAGCAACTGCTGCAGGCGCGGTAGCAGGAAGAGCACGAAGAAGATGACGACGCCAACCGCGATGACGCAGATGAAGAGCGGGTAGGCCATCGCACTGATGAGCTTACGCTTGAACTCCTTCTGCTCGGTGAAGTGCGTGATCAGGCGCTCCAGGACGTCGCGGATATTACCCGTGGCTTCGCCCGCGGCGATGAGGTTGAGCGTCTGGCCGTCGAAGACTTTCGGGTAGCCGCCCATCGCGACGGAAAGACTCTGGCCTTCGCCGAGCTTGGACCAGATCCCGGCGCAGAGGACGCGGAGGCGGGATTTCTGCAGACGGAGGGCGAGGAGGCGGAGCGCTTCGCCCGCGGACATCCCGGAGCGGACGAGGTCGGCCATCGACTCCAAGAAAGGCAGGCACTCCGCTTCGGTCGGCACGAGCTCCTTGTCGGACGGACCGCCTTCGCGGACGGCTTCCTTCGCGCGCACGGCGGCACCGGCTTCCTCGACTTTGAGTGGCTTGAGGCCGCGGGACTGCAGCTTGCGGAGCGCCTCGCGGCGCGTCTGCGATTCGAGGGTGCCTTCGGTCACGGCGCCCGAAGCGTCGCGCGCGCTGTAATTGAAGACGGCCATCGCTGGGCTATTCGTTCGAGCTCAGGTTGCGGACGAGCTCGTCGATGGTCGTGAGACCCGCGGCGACCTTGAGCCAGCCGGACTTGGCGAGGGGGCGCATGCCCTGCTCGATGGCCTTCTCGGTAAGCTCGCGATTGGAGACGCGCCCGACGATGAGGTCGTGCAGCGGCTTCGGGTGGAAAATTTCGAAGACCCCGACGCGGCCTCGGTAACCCGTGTTACGACACTTGCGGCAGCCGCAGGCTTCCTTGAGCGACGGGACGTCTTTCAGGAAAGACTCATCCATGCCGAGGGACTCGAGGGCGGGCAGGAGCTTCTTGCGGTCGACCGGGACGGTCTTGGCGCAATCCGGGCAGAGGCGACGCACGAGGCGTTGGGCGATGACCAGCTCGACAGCGGAACCGACGAGGAAGGGCTCGACGCCCATGTCGACGAGACGCGTGATGGCGCCGGGAGCGTCGTTCGTGTGGAGGGTCGAGAAGACTAGGTGACCCGTAAGTGAGGCGCGGATCGAGATCTCGGCCGTCTCCAAGTCGCGGATTTCACCGACCATGATCACGTCCGGATCTTGGCGGAGCGTGCTGCGGAGGGCGCCGGCGAAAGTGAGCCCGATCTCGGCGCGCGTCTGCACCTGATTGGCGCCGGGCACTTCGTATTCGATCGGATCTTCGATCGTCACGATACGGATATCGGGGGAATTAATCGCCTGGAGGAAGGCGTTGAGTGTGGTCGACTTGCCGGAACCCGTCGGGCCGGTGACCAGAATGATACCGTGCGGGTAGTCGAGCACCTTGCGGACCGCGGCCTGCTCTTCGGCGTTCATGCCGATACGGTCCATGTTGTAGGCCTCCTTACGCTGATTGAGGAGACGCAACGAGACGGACTCCGCGTAAATCGTCGGAATCGTCGAGACGCGGATATCGAGGACGTTCTTGCCGTCGCGGAAGTTGATGCGGCCGTCCTGCGGGAGGCGGCGTTCCGAGATATTGAGTCGCGCCATGATCTTCAGGCGCGAGATGATCGCGTCCTGGAAGCGGGCGAGGTTATCCGGCAGGGGGATCGCGATCAGGATGCCGTCGACGCGGTAGCGGATGCGCAGGTTGGTTTCCTGCGGCTCGAAGTGGACGTCCGTCGCGCCTTCGGCGACGGCCTGCGAAAGCACTTCGGTGACGAAGCGGACGACCGCGGCGTCTTGGTCGGCTTCGACGTCGGTGGAAGCTTCGGCGGCCGGGAGATCGTCGCCTTCGTCCTCGAGGCTGCCGGAGCCTACGCCGTAATTCTCATTGATGAGGGCGCTGACGCGTTCCGGCGGAGCGAGGTACCACTTCGGGCGGCGGGCCGTGAAGGTCGCGACCCAATCGGAAGTATCGGTGTCCGGCGGCAGGGCCGTGACGAGGCGGAGGCGGCCTTCTTCGCCCCCGGGCAGGAGCGTCGGTACGACCTGGGCTTCGGCGGCGATGCGCGCCGGCAGGATCTTCATACCTTCCGGGTCGATGGCCGGTTCTTCGAGGACCTCAAGGCCGGTGAGGCGGGCGAGTTCAGCGAGGAGCGCGGACTCGTCGAGGTTGAGCGCCTGGGCAAGGAACTTGAAGCGGGCTTCGCGCGGGGCCTCGGCGAACGAAGCGCGGGCTTCGTCCGAAAGGCGCTCGGCCAAGGCCGAGGGCAGTCCGTGCCGGTCGACGGTCAGCATATTACTTCTTCGCCGGGGCGGCGGGAGCCTGGCCAGGGACATTATCGATGACCTTCTTCACGTCGGGGCCGATGGCGCTGCTCGTGGCGCGGGCGAGGGCATCGAGATTATCGACGGCAGAATTGTTCAGCACGTAAGGACGCAGGAAGATAATCAGCTCCTGCTTTTCTTCGGTGTTCGTCGAGGCGCCGAAGAGATCGCCGAGGAACGGGATGGGGCCGAGGCGCGAGGTGGACTTCGTGCTCACCGTGCGCTGGAGGCCGCCGAGGACGACAATCTCGCCGCTCATCGCGCTCACGTAAGAGTCCGTCGTGCGACGGCCGATGATTGGCTGGGCGTTACCGTCGAGCTGGGTCGAGCCGAGGATATCCTCGACGGACTGCGAAATCTGGAGCTGCACCGCGCCATCCTTACCGATGAGGGGGAGGACCTTCAGTTGGATGCCGATATCACGCTGCGAGACCGTGGAGGTGACCTGGCCAGTGGTGGCAGCGACGGTCGAGCCCGTGATGACCGGACGGGATTCACCGACGAAGATCGTGGCTTCCTTATTATGGGTCGTCGTGATGGCGGGGACCGAGAGAACCTTCAAGTCGCCCTTGCGGGGTGTGGTCACGAGGCCGATGGTGGCACTCAGGTTATTGCCAGTGAGCGTGCCTTGAGCCGGCGTCACGAACGTCGCGGTATTAGGAACGAGGGTGGTGCCTAGGCTGGGAGGGGTTCCGCTGACGCTGAAGCCGCCGCCGTTACCACCCACGCCGACCAACTTGCCGTTCTGGACCGTGAGGCCGAGGGCGTTGAAGCCGCTGGTCTCGCTATCGGAGAGCTTGACCTCCGCGATGACGACTTCGATGCGGACCTGCGGCAGGACGATGTCGACCTTGTCGATCAGCTCATGGAGGAGACGCAGGTCGTCGCTGGTACCCGAGACCACGATCGAATTACTACGAATGTCTGCGAGCACCGTGAGGTTACTGCTAAACTCGTCGGCACCCATCTGGGCGGCACTGGGAGCGGCAGCAGCGGCGACTGGAGCAGCCGGTGCGGCGCCGTTGAGGGTCGTGCGGCGAATCGTGTTACCAGCGCGGGCGGCACCGGTGGTCTGACCGGTGACCAAAGAGGTGATCAGCGTCGCAACCTGCTGGGCGTCGGCGTGGCGCAGGAAGATCACGTCGTTCTTCGTGTTCGGATTGGACTTCTGATCGAGCGTGTCGATCAGCTTATCGAAGAAGTCATGCTGGTCGGCCGAGCCCATGAGCAGGACGCGGTTGGTGCGTTCGTCGGCGAGGAAAGTCGTGCCTGTGCTGAGGCGGAACGGCGCGCCGCCGGAAGCGACCTGAGGGGTGCGAAGCATCGCGGTCAGCTTATTGACGAGGTCCGTCGCCATCGCGTTCTTGAGCGGGTAGCTCTTGGTCACGACGAGGTCGAGCTGCGGGCGGTCGAGCTGGGCGACCAGGGTCTCGATCTTCTGCAGGTTCGTAATCGAATCCGTGATGAGGAAGGCGTTGTTGCGACCGAAGTAGATGGGCGGCGCGGCCAGCGTCGTGTTGAGGCTGGAGGTGATTTGCGTGACGAACTCCTGGGCGTTGGCGTGCTTGAGCGTATAGATCTTGGTGGCGATCCGGCCGCTGGGCGGCAGCGCGAGCGCGGGGCCCGTGATGAGCGTCGGCGATTCGGACTTGGCGACGAGGTTCGGGACGACCTTCAGGAACTTGTCGCCCTGCTGGATGACGGCGATGCCGTTGAGGTTGAGCAGCGTCTCGATGGCGAGCAGGGCTTCATCGCGGGTGATTGAGGCCGGCAGCGAAAGCGTGTAAGCGCTGGCGGGAAGGGCTTGCGGGCGGAGGATGGACTTGCCGGTCCAGCGCTGCATCAGGTCGAGCACCTGGGCGACGGTCTCATCGCGGAGGATGACCGGGCCAACCTGGTCGGAGCCGCTCAAGCCAGGGAGGGGCACGGCGGCCGCCACGGCGGCGACCGGCGCGGGGGTGGGCGCAGCAGCCGGAGCGGCTTGGGCGAAGCTCAAGGCAGGCACCATGGCGGCGGCCAGCAACAGGCAGAAAAGGGGCAGAGCGGCCCGCCGAGCACATGGGGACATAATAGGGCTAATCACTTGGATAAGGGGTACATCTTGGATAACACCAAACGAGGAGAATAGTTCGACGAAAAATCCATTTTAAAGCGGTTATTTTGGGGTGGACCCCATCGGCAGACGGAGTGAAATCCCTATAAAGGTGAACATTATTTCACCTTTGGCTTGCAGGATGGCCAAAAAAGGGCATATCAGGCTTCAAAGCTCCAAAAACATGCGCGAAGACCTCCCTGACTGGCTGGGTAAGCCCCCCTTGCGCGGAACCGACCAATGGGATGCCTGGTTGGTCAAGTGGCGGCAGTACGCCAAGGTCGAGTTGCGCGATGCGGCGGCCGACGATCCCGATTACGACTTCGGCTTATTGAGCACCGAGGAACGCTGGCGCGTCGCCTTACGCCTCCAGATCCAAGCCCAGATCGAAGCCGGCCGCCAGAACACCCCCCTCACCCTCTCGCTCGCTCTCGGGCGCAAAATCAGCGACCTCGACCATGCGGGCGTCGTCGCTTGGCAAGTCGGCCGCTCCGTCGTCGAGCCGAGTCCGGATGAGGCGTTCAACCGGGCGCTCGAGTGGAGCAACCAACGGGAGAATCCGCGTCGACGCCGAATTTCGCATGGCATCCGGTATGGCTTCATCGCTGGATTGGGCGGCGAAGCTACCGCCCCTGCCTGGTCTTCGCCGGATTACGTAGCCGCGTACGAAGCCGCGTGGGAACTCGGTAACGCCATCGCCATCGAAGGCGACCCGCGAGGATAAGTTGCGGACGGCCCGACCCGGGGCAGAGTGTCTTTCTCTTAAGCATCCTAATGGATTACATCGTCCCCCTATTGCTAGGCCTCGCACTCGGCTACGTCGGCTACCTGCTCGGCCGTCGCACCCAGCCCCAGAACCTGGCCGACCAGGCGCTGCAACAGGAGCTCGCCGGCACCAAGGCACTGCTCGTCGCGACGGAGACCCGTCGCACGCAGGACACCGCCTCGCTTCAAGGCGAGCGTGAAAAAGCCTTGGCGCGTGCCACGACAGCGGAGGCCGCGGTAGCGCGCGCCGAAGCAGATAAGGACGCGACGCAGCGCAGCCTCGAGGAGACCAAGGCGTCTTTCGTCGAATTGGAGAAGCGCATGCGCGAAGCCTTTGCCAACGCCGCCCAGAGCCAGCTCACACAGAGCCGGGAGCAGTTCATCGGCATGGCCGAGCAGAAGTTTGCTCCCTTTAAGAGCCAGCTGGAAGAGCTGACGCGCACTAATAACGAACTCAAGGGCTCCCTCAAGACCAGCAACGAAGTGTCGCAGCACGTGGCCGACGAAGCCCGGAAACTCGCGGCCGCGATGACTTCCACCAATAAGCAGGGGAGTTGGGGTGAACTGCAGCTCTCCCGCGTCGCCGAGCTGACCGGCATGTCTGAGTACGTGAACTTCGAGACCCAGACCTCCACCACCGGCGAGGAAGGCAGCCTACGACCGGACATGGTCGTCAAACTGCCAGGTAATCGCTGCATCGTCGTCGACGCCAAGGCTCCGACCAAATCTTACATCGAAGCCTGCGCTTGCACGGATGAGACCGAGCGCGCCCGGCTCATGGCGGATTTCGCGGGCAAGGTGCGTGACCACGCCCGCAAGCTCGGCGCCAAGGAATACTGGAAGCAGCACAAGCCCTCGCCGGAATTCGTAATCCTTTTCCTGCCGAGCGAAGCCCTCTTCAGCGCCGCGCTGAAGGAAGACCCCTCTCTAATCGAGGGCGCCTGGAATCAGAACGTCGTGCTGGCGACGCCCACCACTTTGCTGTCCGTCCTGCGGACGGTCGCGCACTCCTGGCAGCAGGTCGACGTCGAAGAGCGGGCGGAAAAGATCGCCGACCTTTCGCACAAGATCCTCGAGGGTCTCCGCCTCGCGAGCGGCTACTTCGCCGCGGCCGGCGGAAGCCTCAACGATGCGGTCAAAGAATATAACCAGGCCTTGGGCGCCTTGCAGAGCAAGGTCTTCAGCCACGGCACGACCATCGTCAGCCTAGGTGCGAAGATGAAGGCCGGCAAGCAACTCACCGTCGGCTCCGAAATCGTCGACCGAGCCCATGAGGCGCTGCCGAACAACACGGCCAAGCGTAAAGGCAAGCCGGCCGACGAAGAGGCGGAAGATGGCGACGAGGAAGCCCCGGAAGCAGTTCCACCCACGGCCTGACCGGAAGCCCTGCTGGTGGAGCCGATGAGGTTCGAACTCACGGCCTCGTCATTGCGAACGACGCGCTCTACCAACTGAGCTACGGCCCCAAACAGCAGGAGGATTAGGGAAGCCGCCCCCGCTAGGTCGGTCAAGGTTTAGATACCTGTCGCCTTGCCTCGGCCTAGTTTAGGCCTAGGTTCAACGCTCCTCATCACCATGCGCGTAGCCAAAGAAACCGTCGTCGCCATCGAATACACCCTGAAGGACGACCAGGGTAACATCATTGACGCCTCCGGCGATCGCGGCCCGATGGAGTACCTCCACGGCGCGCAGAACATCATCCCCGGCCTCGAGCAGGGCGTCGAAGGCCTCGTCGCCGGCGACACCAAGAACGTCCTCGTCCCCCCGCAGCTCGGCTACGGCGAATACAGCGAGAAACTCCTCCAGCTGGTGCCCCTCACCGCTTTCGGCGCGAACACGCCGCAGATCGGTATGCGTTTCCACGCTGAGACCAATCTCGGCATGCGCGTGCTCACCATCAAGAAGATCGCCGGCGAAGAAGTAACCCTCGATGGTAACCATGAGCTCGCTGGCAAGACGCTGCATTTCGACATCAAGGTCGTCTCCGTCCGTGCCGCCGAACTCACCGAACTCGCCCACGGCCACCCGCACCAGTCCGGCGGTTGCTGCGGCGGCGGCGGTTGCGGTTCCGGCGAATCCTCCTCCGAAGGCGGCTGCTGCTCCACCGGCGAAGCCTCCGAAGGTGGCTGCTGCTCCACGGAAGAAGGCGCATCGGCCGGCGGTTGCTGCTCCACCGAACAGCCCGTCGCCCAGAAGCAAGGCGGCTGCGGATCCGGCGGTTGCGGTTGCTCGGCCTAAAGCCGGCTTCATCGCCAAACTAAAAGACCCCGGAACGCCGGGGTCTTTTTATGGAGCGAGCAGCGCTGAGACTACCGTCTCAGGTAAGTCCTGACGATTTGCTCCAGCTCGTTGTCGAGCGATAGCGCTTCCCGAACCGCGTCCAGGAGCTTCTGCGAGTCATTCAAGTCGGGGCGACCGAACGGGCCGGCTTCCTTGGCCGTCATCCCTTTGACCTTTGCGAGTTGAGTCGCGAGTTTATCCAAGATCCGCCGGGCTCCAGGACCGGAATCCCAGTAGTCGCTCCGTCCATAAGACCAGTAAGACCGGCGGTTCCAATTAAGGT
>CAIKWA010000055.1 GCA_903831005.1 uncultured Opitutia bacterium | reverse complement strand
TTGAAAAAGTGATTTCGGTTAACCTTGAACTTCATGATGACCGAAGAATTGAGGACAGGCAGGGGGTGAGGCAACCCCTCATTGCCCACATACCGGGACTCTCTGTATCTAGTTACTCTTCATTTATAAATACCAGTAGCAGCAGTAGGTGTCGGAATCCCGTGTACAGTTCCACAAGCCACTGATGACTGGTTCTATCGGCGGCTTGTCCGTCTGTGGGTCCAAGGTGAATAAGTCCTCGGTTGTTCACATGTTGATAGACCAACCAATCCTTCACGGGCTATTCACACTTTGGACACCGGCTCATCATCGTCGTCGGGGGCAGGGTCCATCTCGCTCTTCTTGAGGAGGAAAATATGTCGGAAGATACTGAAGCTGATATAACCTAGGAAGAGGGCAGGAAAGGAATACTGGGGGTACCGAAACACCACGGCGGCCATGATGATGATGAGGATGAAGCCCCGGGTACGCGCCCGAGCTGTCCAATCGAGCTTCTTGAAGCTCGGGAAGCGGACGTTGCTGATCATCAGGAAGGAGATGATTAACATCAAGGGAAGCAGCGTCCAGGACCATGCCTGGACCGCCACATCGAGGGGTCCCTCAGCTTCCATGATTTTAGACAATACCAGCACCAGGGAGGCGATCATACCGGCGGCGGCAGGCGAAGGCAGGCCAACAAAATCACCCCCCGCCACGCGTTTTTCATTACCAGGGACGAGCGGGTTGGTCAGGACGTTGAATCGCGCTAGGCGGACGCCGGCACACAAAAGATAGATAAAGGCCAGCAGCCAGGTGATTAACTGGACGTTATCCGTGGCCTCGGGCTTGATGACGAGGAAGCAGGCCATCAGGGCCGGGGCGACGCCGAAGGAGACGGTGTCGGCGATGGAGTCGAATTCGGCGCCGAACAGTGATTCCCGCTTAGTCGCGCGGGCGACCCGGCCGTCAAAAAGATCGCAGACACAGGCGAAAAGGATGAACCAAACCGCCATAATATAGTGATCCGCCCGACCGTCGGCGGTCAGGGAGGTGAAGCGCGCTTCAATGCAGTTCTTGATGGCCAGGAACCCGCAAAGCATGTTGCCCGCGGTAAAAAGGTTGGGCAGCAGGTAGATGCGAGCCGCTTCTTCTGGCGAAGAATACTGGGGTTTAACAGGGGGGGTGCTCACGGTTAGGACTTGGGGGTTTCGTCGAGGTATTTCCAGAAGCCACCTTCTTGTTCGATACGAGCTTCGTCCTCGGGAAAGGGTAAATGGGAGCGGAAGGCGAAGTCGGCGTAAGTATGCTTATGCAGCACGTAGTTCGCCATGAGAGAGCCCTCGCTCGCTTCGAAATAAATCCGGAATTCACCGACGCGTAGTCGGTGATAGGTGTGACCGGCGCGCCGGACGGTGCCGAGCTCGGTGCTGCCGCGGAGGAGTTCTTCAGGCGTAAGTGCAGTGAAGGCTTCGACGACATCCATCTGCTCCAAGGTGGGTAGCTTCCCGAGCTCGCGCATCGCTTGGTCGCTGAAGTTCACTTGATACATCGGTTTCAGCATCCAACGCCGCTCGCGCGGCTTCGGCAATCATTCAGTTCGGACACGACCAGCGTGACACCAGCAAAACCGCCTGTTTTTCGACTAAATCCAACACTTTTTCAAAACCGTCGCTTTTGCCGTAATAGGGATCTGGCAACGCAACGTCATCCAGGAATAATCGAAGTCGGGTCTGATGTTCAGCCGGGCAGCGGCGCCGAAGCTCATGCAAGTTGAGTTCATCCGCCGCGAGGATGAGGTCGAACGTATGGAAATCATCGGCATGCACCTGCCGCGCATGTAGTGCGGAAAGGTCGTAGCCTCGTAGCTTAGCATGCTGGATGGATCGCGGGTCTGGTGGGTCACCGATATGATAACTTTCCGTTCCTGCGGAATCAAACTCGATGGCGAGGCCGGCCTGCTTGGCCTTGACTCGCAGCACGACCTCCATCGTCGGAGACCGGCAGATATTGCCCATGCAGACGAGGAGGATACGACTCGGGCGCCTAGGCATTTACTTGCCGAGCAGTTTCTGGAGTCCGTCCAAGTCCCGGCCGTTCTTGGTGAGAAGCTCGCCATTTTTCCCGAACACGAGGAGCGTCGGGATACCAGTCACTTCCTGTTCGTTCTTAATCGCCACACCACCCGCAGACTTGAACGGTACGGCGGGCCAGGGCATTCGGCTTCCTTTCATGTACGCAAACATCTGGTCCGAGTCCTTGTCGCTGCTGACAAAGACAACCGCCAGTTTGGCCTTGTTTGCATTGGCGAACTTGACGAGTTGCGGCGTGAAAACGCGGCAGGGCGGGCACCAGTGGGCGGAACAATACACTGCTACGGTCTTATTATTTAGCGTAGCGAGGTCGACGGCCTTGCCGTTTGCATCGACGAGACCTTCCGGGAAGCGTGTCTTCCAATCAAAGTCGGCGGCCGAGGCGAGGGCGACGCAGAGCATGAGGCTGACGGAAGCGAGGAACGATTTCATGTTAGCAATTATAGCAGAGTTCTCACCTCGCCGTGCATCGATAATCTTAATGTTACCTATCTAATTTTCGGGTGGCGAAGCCGGCTCAGACTTTACCGCCGAAGCTCTGGTGATCGTCCAAATCGAGCACGTCGAACCAGGTGGTGATATCATCACGTTTGGCGCCGGCCGGGGTTGACGACTGGTAATCGCTCAACTTGGCCCGACTGCCGGTCGAGCTGGGGGCGCGCTTTTCATGGAAGGAGCTGAAAGCCTCGATTTCTTGGCCCGAACGGGGCTTCTTGGCGTTGGCCATTAGCCATGCCAGGAGCTCGCCGTCTCCTAAGCCATTATCTATCTGAGCCTTAAGTGCATTTGCCTCCACACCAAGGAAGTCCAGGACGTTGGCATCTAGAGGGCATGCGTAGTTATATTCACCATTTTTACCGGCTTTGGTCGCGCGCGCTTTGTCAATCATCCGGGGAAGGATGACCAAACCGCCAAGGCGGACTCGGGGGCTGCGGGGAGGGTGTTGGGTAAGGTCGTAGAGATCGTGGGCCATAAGGGAAGTCAACCTAGCCCCCCTGCCCTCCTCCGCAAGAAAACAGGACGGCTTGAGGGTTTGCCAAAATGTCTCACTTCTCTTTCTCTTATCCTATGTCCCCCTTGGCCGCCGAGCTCGCCGCCCATCCCTTGACCCGGGACTGCTTGCTGGGTTGTGCCACGGTCTTCCTGATCGCCGCCGTGCTGGACGGTCTGACCGCTAAAGATGGCTCCGGGAAATTTCAGGCTGCCGGACTCTGGTTGCTCCGCGGTGGGTGGGTCCTGCTCACCACGATGCTCGCCTACCAAGGGTTACGTACGCACTCCCTCCCCATCGCCAGTCCGGCGGAGGTTCTGCTTTCCATCGCCTGGGGCCTGTCCGGCTTATCCCTCTTTCTTGACGTCACCTTCAACCATCGTCTGCCGACTTGGGCGATTGCGGGGACCACGGCTCTGTGCCTCGTGACGGCCGCTTTTCTCGGCGTTGTCGAACACCCTTTGGATACGGCCGGTAAGCCGCTTATCGCCATCCATGTCGGTGCCGCGATTCTTGCCTACTGTGTGCTCGGCGCCCAAGCCCTCAACTCTGCCGCCTATCTTTTGCAGCACCGTGCCTTGGCACGACATCAGTTTGGCGGCATCTACGCGCTATTACCCGCGCTGGTTCCGCTTGATCGTGTCGGCGCCCAGCTGATGGGTGCAGCCGTCTGGCTCCTCGGGCTTTCCTTAGTCATCGGCGCGACGGACTGGGCTCAGCGCGACCTCGCGCTCGTCGCCGCGCCGAAGCTCGTCGCGGCGCTCATCACCTGGCTCGCCTGTTGCTGGACGGTCGTGCAACGCCGACGTCAGCATCTCCAGGGCGCTTCCTTCGCGCGTGCCTCCCTGCTTGTCGCCATCCCGGCGGTCATCGCGCTTTATCTTTCACTACCCTCGTCCCGATGAGCGAGCGCTCCCGTAATCTGGTCGCGCTCAGCGCCACGCACCGTACCGCGGGTCTTGACGAACGCGCGACGTTCACCGTCCCGGCCGGCGGCGCGGAAGTCTTCTATGCGGCCGCCCGCGAAGCGGGCCTCGCCGAAGCGGTATTACTTGCGACCTGCAATCGGCTCGAGGCTTACGCGGTCGGCGACGAAGCCGCCGCCCTTCATGTGCGGAGTGCCTTGCTCAAGGCCACGGGTGCGCCTGCGGCCGTGCTTGATCAGCACCTCCGTCCGGTGCCCGGACTGCAGGCCGTCGAACATCTTTTTGCGGTCGTTTCTGGTCTGGAGTCCCAGATGGTGGGCGAGGTTGAAATCGCGGGCCAGGTTAAGGACGCTTACGCCGATGCCCTCGCGCGCGGCATGACGGGTCCAGTGCTTAACCGTGTTTTCCAGCGGGCTTTTCAGGCTGGTGCGTGGGCGCGTACCAATACGGGCATCTCTCAAGGGCAGGTGAGCCTCGGCAACGTCGCCGTTGAACTGGCACTTCGCGTCTTCGGTTCACTTGCGGAGGCCCGGGTGCTTGTGCTCGGTACAGGTGACGTCGGCCGTCAGGTCGTTCAAGCGCTCGTCTCTCGCGGCGCCTCCCAGATTTCCGTCGCCTCACGTACCTTCGAGAACGCTCGCTCGCTCGCCGAGGAATTCTCGGGGTCTTCGCTCTCGTTAGCCGATGCCTTGTGTCAGGCACATGCGCATGATGTGATCGTAGGCTGCGCGACCGTAGAGCGCGCCTTGCTCGATGCCGTCTCACTTCGCGAGATCGCCGGCCGTCGTTCCGGCCGGCCGCTCCTGCTCGTCGACCTTGGGGTGCCTCGTAATTTCGCCTCGGGCGTCCACGGTCTCGACGGCACCTATCTCTGTGACTTGGACGACCTGGCCCGTGTCTCCAACGCGAACCTCAAAGCGCGCTTGGCCGAAGTCGACCGCGCGCGCTTCGCCTTGGCGGAGAAGGCCGCGCGCGCCTGGGGCGCGGCCAACCATCAGACTTCCCCGGAAGCTTAAGCCATGAAACCTACGGTCCTCATCGTCGACGACGAGAAGAACATCCGCGACGGCCTGCGGGCCGCCTTGGAAGATCGCTACGAGACCTTCGTCGCAAAGGACGCCGCGGAAGCGGCGCGCCTCATGCAGGACGTACCTCCTGACGCGGTGCTCACGGATCTCCGCATGGCGGGAGAAGACGGCATGGCGGTCATCGACCGTGCCCTCAAGCTACCCAACCAGCCGGTCTGTATTATGATGACCGCTTACGGGGATGTGGATACCGCCGTAAAGGCCATGAGCCTCGGCGCGTATTGGTTCTTCCAGAAGCCGGTAGATCTCCGGCAGGTGGAGCTCGTCCTCGATCGGGGCCTGAAGGCCCGTACGACCGAGAAGGAAGTCGTCACCCTGAAGGCTCGCCTCGACCGCAAGTTTTCACTCGGTGAGATTGTCGGCTCTTCCGCCGCCCTGCAGCGCTCCATTGAACAGGTCCGTTCGGTCGCTTCATCCAATGCGACCATCCTTCTGCTGGGCGAGACCGGCACGGGCAAGGAGCTCTTCGCCCAGATGATCCATCAAGCGAGCCAGCGTTCGAAAGGACCCTTCATGGCGGTGCACTGCGCCGCGATTCCCGCCAACCTGCTCGAGTCCGAATTATTTGGTCACGAGAAAGGCGCCTTCACTGGAGCGAATGAACGCCGGGTGGGTCGTTTCGAGTCGGCCGACGGCGGGACTCTCTTCTTGGATGAAATTGGCGAGATTGATGCCACCACTCAGGTCAAGCTTCTGCGGTTCCTAGAGACCCGCTCCGTCGAGCGCTTAGGCTCCCATCGCCCCATTGCCCTCGACCTTCGTCTGGTCTGTGCGACGAACCGCGACCTCCAGCAGATGGTTAAGGAAGGCAAGTTTCGCGAAGACCTCTATTATCGGCTATCGGTCGTGCCATTGCGCCTTCCGCCGCTCCGGGAGCGGCAGGATGACGTGCCGCTGCTGCTGTCGCATTATCTTGAACGTTTCGCCAAGGAGAATGCGGTCGCGCCGGCGAAGCTTTCACCCGAGGCCCTCGCGGTGCTTGTCCGTTATCCTTGGCCGGGTAATATCCGCGAACTTCGTAATGCGTGCGAGAATCTTGCCGTGCTCCGTGCGGGTAAGATGGTCGGCGCCTTAGACTTAGATTCACGTTTTTCGCAACCGGTGTCCAGCGCGGTGGCCATGGGCGCCCTCCCCTTGGCTGGTGGTAATACCCTCGATCGGGAGCAGAATGAGAAGCAGCTCCTGAAACAGGCGCTCGCCGCCGCGGCCGGAAATCGTACGCGCGCCGCCGAACTCATGGGTATCTCGCGTCGCACGTTGCACCGAAAGTTGCTCCAATGGCCAGAATTGGATCCTGGCCCTGAGACGGCGTGAGAGTCTTCGCCGTCTTCCTTTTCTGTGCTTCCTTGGGGGCCGCTGATTTTGTTGGCTCCGACTTGCTCGCTGGATCAGTTGCTCGTGGGCTGGAAAAGGCCGGACCGACACTATCTATCGATTTCGCCGGCACCCTTCCTGGTCGCCGCGACTTTCAGCAGGGAAGCGCTTCCGCGGCGGTATTAATGTTACGTGCCCGCGAAGTTGCGCCGGCACCGCCTACAAAAGTAGGCGTCATTGAATTTCGGCTCGCCAGCTGCGCGGTCGTTGTCGCGACCCATGTCGGCAATCGACTCGATCACATTACGCTTGAACAACTCTCCAGCGCGTTTGCGCGGGACGCCCGCATCCTCGCGCGCAACTGGAATGATATCGATCCGGCCGCCCGTTCGGAACTTATGACGCCGGCGGTCTCGTCGCCGGCGGGCACGCTTACCCTGGAGGTCTTCCAAGGGTTGGTCCTCGAGGGGCAGCCATTTCGTACCGACGTGAGGTTGCGGGTCGAGCCGGAGCTCGCCGCTGATCTATTGGCCTCTCGGTCCGGCAGCATCCTTCTCCTGCCACGCCCTCCCGCTGGACGAGGCAAGGTTCTGCAGGTTGCGGATGGTCGCCCCGGCCGACCTTCGACGGCCTACGGTCCGGACGAGAACAACGTCCATAACGGGGATTACCCCTTGCAGGTCCCTTTACTCCTTTTTGTGAGACAGGATAAGCTTGAGGAACTTCGCCCGGCGCTCCGGTGGCTTTTTTCCGATGAAGCGGCTGCCCTGCTTGAAAAGCAGGGACTTTATCCAGCTCCCCGCCCTGCCCGCCTAAGGTTCGTCCAAAGGCTTGACACACGATAGGGCGTTTGGTCTGCTTCTCGTCCAACGCGCGCGTAGCTCAATGGTAGAGTACCACCTTGCCAAGGTGGCTGTTGCTGGTTCAAGTCCAGTCGCGCGCTCCACTTTAAAATGGAGCTAAAACCCGCCGAACCCCGGCGGGTTTTTCATTTCCAGGCCTCAACTGACGGCCGGAAGGGTTACGGTGATACGTAGGCCCTTTGGACGGACCGGCTCTACGGATGCCGATCCGCCGTGAAGTTCAGCAACCTGACGGACGATGCTAAGCCCAAGGCCACTACCCCCCGCCCGACGCGACTTGTCGGTCCGGTAAAACCGGTCAAAGAGCCTTGGGAGGTCGGCGGGGGTTACCCCTGCCCCGTCATCTTCAACACAGAGCTCAACCCCGCTGGGGGTGTCGCTAGTCGAGATGAGCAGCCGGCTCATACCGGCGGCGTGGGCCAGGGCGTTATCGATCAAGTTCTGCACCAAGCGGCGCGCCTGGACCGGATCGGCGGCGCCTCCATCGACGGCTTCCAACTTCAAGATCAGCTTAACACCGGCCGCCTTGCAGCGGGCCGCGAATTCTTCGGCGACCTCGCGGGCGGCGACATGGAGCGCGCCTGCCTCGCGCCGGACATCTTGCGACGATTCGAGGCTCGCGAGCGCCAGCAGGCCTTCCACGAGGCCTTGCAGTCGGCCGACGGAGCTCACGATCTTCTGTGTGAAGCGGGCGCGATCTTCGGTCGACATCGTCGCCTGGTCTTCGGCCAAGGTCTCGGCATAACCGCGGAGGATTGTCACCGGCGTACGGAGGTCATGAGAGACGTTTGTCACGAAATCTCGCTCCATTGCTTGGAGTCGCTTCAGCGCCGTCACATCAGCGAGTACGAAGATGGCGGCATCCTCGCCGAATGCCTCCGGGTCGGTGCGTGCTCCAGCGGCTTGAATCCAGACGTCAGACAACGGGGCGCGGTTGAGGAGAATGGTCGAGCGAGCGTCGCCCTCCGTCCGGGCCCGGCGAACGAGTTCGATAAAATCGGCGCTCCGGACGAGGGGCACGATGGAGCCGCCGGCGTCACTATCCGAAAGATTGAATAAAGCCGCCGCGGCGGGGTTGGCGAGGCGGAGGCGATCCTGCGCATCGACGACGAGGACGGCGTCGGTCAGCGGCGCGAGCAGCGCCTCGATGCGCCGGGCGGCCGCGGCCCGGATTTCTCCTTCGTTCGCGGCCCGGCGTTCGATACTGACAAAAAGTTCTTCCAGGCGCAGTTTCCGCGCGAGCCAGCCTTGCGGCCGCGGGCCCACATCATCGGCGAGTAATGCCCGACGCGCCCAACGGACATGCCTCGCGATCTCCGCGAAGCACCAGGCGGCGGCGATGACGAGCGCAAGCAGGAGCAACCAAGGAAGCCAGGACATCTAGCGGGAATGCTGGCCGTCTCCACGAGACGCGCGAGCGCAAAGCGGTTCAGCCGTTTACGCGGTAGCCGACGCCGCGCACCGTGTCGATGACGTCGCCAGACGGTCCAAGCTTTTCACGCAGACGGCGGACGTGGGTATCGACGGTGCGGGTCTCCAGGTCGGGTGAGTAGTTCCAGACGTCAGCCAGTAGTTCTTCCCGCGACTGCACCCTGCCCTTCCGCTCGAGGAGGAGGCGTAGGAGTTTGAATTCGGTCGCGGTGAGTTCGACGATTTTACCGGAGGCGGTGACTTCATGGCGTTCGATGTCGAGCATCAGCGCCCCCGCGGCGAGTCGAGTCGAAGGTTTGGCGGCGGCGGATTTCGCCCGGCGCAGCAGAGCCTGCGCGCGTAGCATCAGTTCGCGCGTATCAAAAGGCTTGGTCACATAATCATCCGCCCCGGACTCGAGGCCCTTGACCTTGTCGACCGTTTCGCCCTTGGCGGTGAGGAAGATGACGGGTGTATCTTGCAGGAGCGCGTCGGCGCGGACCATGCGCAGCAACTGTACGCCCGTGAGTTCGGGCATCATCACGTCCAAGATGATCAGGTCCGGGCGGAAGTCGCGGGCTAGGCCGATAGCGCGTAGCGGGTCGTTGAGCGTACGGATGGCATAGCCGGCTTGCTTGAACTTGTAGTCCAATAGTTCCGTCACGTCGGACTCATCGTCGACGATCAGGATGCGCTTGAGATGTTCGGCGTTCATGGGTGCACGGCTACTTAAAGGCCCCGCCGAACGAAGTGCCAGAGCTAGGTGACAATCGTTACGGATGTGTTACGACGAATGTAATGTAATATAAGTTACTAACTTTCAACTACTTACAATTATAAGAAACACAAACGTCACACCGAGCGGCTCTAATCTTTACATAAGGGGTGTTCCACGTGGAACACCCACCCTTCTCTACCCTACCCTTGGGGCTTACTTCGTCCGAAAAAGGACCATCAGCAGCGAGATATCTGCGGGATTGACCCCACTGATTCGGCCGGCCTGGCCGAGGGTCTTGGGCTGAATGGCTTGAAGCTTCTGGCGGGCTTCGATGCGTAAGCCATAGGCCTTCAAGAAATCAAAGCCTTCAGGCACCTTAAAGGAGTCAAGATCGTGCAGCTTACGGGCGTTGCGCGTTTCACGTTCCAAATAGCCCCGGTATTTAACCCGGTACATGACTTCGGCCTGAACCTCAGGGGCTTCGGTCAGGAATGTCGGGGGTAAATCCTTGGGGGTCGACTCCCAGTTGCGGCGGATGACATCACCCGCGATTCCGCCTGGAATGGCGAGTTTCTCTAGGTATTCGATCCAGTGGGATACCTTATCGGCCTTAATCTGGATTCGACTTAGGCGATCTGGCGGGACTAAGCCAAACTCAGCGATTTTATCCTTAAGTCGGAGTTCGGCGCTGCCGTGGTTGAATAAAAGGCGGAATTCAGCCCGGCTGGTAAACATCCGATAAGGCTCTTGGGTGCCCTTGGTCACCAAATCATCGATCAAGACTCCAATATAGGCTTCGTCGCGGCCAATGACCATAGGAGTCTGGCCCTTGACCTTACAGGCGGCATTGACCCCGGCGACCAGGCCTTGGGCCGCGGCTTCTTCGTACCCAGAGGTCCCATTGATCTGGCCGGCAAAGAACAAGCCTTCGACCTTTTTGGACTCCAAGGTGGGGTAGAGCTGGGTCGGGGGTGAGAAATCGTATTCCACGGCATAGGCCGGACGCAGCATGACGGCTTTTTCCAGCCCAGGGACCGAAGCCAGCATCTGTAACTGGACCGTAAAGGGCAGGGAGGTCGAAAGACCATTGATGTACCACTCGTCGGTATTCCGGCCCTCGGGTTCGAGGTAGAGCTTGTGGGTATCCTTGTCCGAGAACTTCACGAACTTGTCCTCGATGGACGGGCAGTAGCGAGGGCCGACCCCGGTGATCTCGCCCCCAAAGAGAGGAGAGAGGTGGAGGTTCTCTTGGACAATCTTGCCGGTAGCACTGGTCGCCTCAGTCATCCAACAGGATACCTGGTCGCTCCCGGGAGTCCATCCGGGGAGGCGCTCACCCGCTTGTTCCACGTGGAACAAATCGGTCTGCTGGCGGGTGTCGTGAAAGGCAAAAAGGGTGGGGGAGGTGTCGCCCGGTTGCTCCTCGCATTTACTGAAATCGATGGACGAACCCAGGATGCGCGGCGGGGTGCCAGTCTTGAGCCTCTGGAGTTCGATTCCAGCCTCTAAGAAACTGGCTGACAATGACTTAGCACTAAAATCGCCCAGTCTTCCGCCCTCGGTTTTATTCGCTCCGATGTGCATCAGGCCCCGCAAGAAAGTGCCCGTGGTGACGACCACGGTTTTGCCGTGGAACTCTAGGTCGAGGTTAGTCTGTACCCCGATTACGGCGCCGTTCTTAAAGATGAGTCCTGTCACCTGGGCCTGGAAGATGGTCAGTCCATCCTGCAGCTCGCAGAGGTGCTTCATCCGGAACTGGTAGGCCTTCTTATCGCACTGGGCGCGGGGGGCCTGGACGGCTGGGCCCTTGGAGGAGTTGAGGAGGCGGAACTGGATGCCGGTCACGTCGGCGGTCAGGCCCATCTCGCCCCCCAGGGCGTCGATCTCCCGGACGATGTGTCCCTTGGCTTGCCCCCCGATGGCGGGGTTGCAGCTCATCTGGGCGATAGTGTCCACGTTCCCGGTCAGGAGCAGGACGTCCACCCCCATGCGGGCGGCGGCCAAGGCGGCTTCCACGCCGGCATGGCCGGCCCCGCAGACGATGACGTCATAGGGGCGGTCAGGCCCGAGGCGGATTTGTTTGTGAGGTCGCATAGGCGCTCCCTCACCGGAGGGAATCACTTACCTATGCAGAAGGAAGCAAAGAGCTTGTCCAGCATACGCTCATTATCAATGCGACCGACAATCTCCCCCAGGGCGTCCAGGGCGACCCGGCCCTGGGCGGCCGCTAGCTCGGTCTGAATGGGGGCCTTTAGGTGGCCGGCGGCTTCGGAAAGGGCGGTCGCCGCCCGGGCTAGGGCCTCGGCATGGCGGACGCTGACCACGAGGTCTTCGGCCCCCGGGGCGATCTCCTTAGCGATGAGGAACTCCCCGAGCTTGGCGCGGAGCGCTTCGGCGTCGCGCCCATCTAAGAGGCAGGCGGAAAGCTTCGCGATCTGTGGCAGGAAATCCTGCTGTGCACGATGTGCGGGCAGGTCCGACTTGTTGGCGACAATGAGCGTACGCACGGGGTCGAGCAGCGCGACGAGATCCGCCGGTAGAGCAGGGGGCTCCGCCGAAGCGTCGACGACAAGAAGAAGGAGATGCGCGCCGCGTGCCTGTTCGAGTGAGCGCGCCATGCCGAGATTCTCGAGCATCGAACCGCCGTCGCGTAAACCGGCAGTGTCGATCGCGGTGACGGCGAGCGGCAAGCCGGCGACCGGCGCCTCGAGGTAGTCGCGTGTCGTGCCGGCTTCGGGGCTCACAATCGCGCGGTCGGCCCCGGCGAGCGCGTTCAGGAGACTCGATTTCCCGGCGTTCGGCGCGCCGACCACGGCGACGCGCAGACCCGTGCGCAGGGCCCCGTCATGCTTCGCGGTACGTGCGTATCCAGAAAGTTCTGACGCAATTTCAATCAAGCGGGCCGCAGGGCCCAGTGGGTCCTCCGCGGGGAGGTCTTCCTCCGGGAAGTCGATATGAGCCTCGAGCTCGGCAAGAATCTGTAGCGTCCGATCAGTCCAGCGAGCGACATGCCGGCCGAGTTCGCCGGCGAGCATGCGCCGCGCGGAGGCGAGCGCGCGCTCGGAGCTAGCGTGGATCAGGTCGGCGACGGCTTCGGCCTGCGTGAGGTCGATGCGGCCCGCGAGATAGGAGCGGCGCGTGAACTCGCCGGGTTCGGCGATGCGACCGCCGCGCGCGAGGCAGTCCTCAGTGAGGCGTCGCACGAGCAGGGGATTGCCGTGGCAGGTGATCTCGAGCGAGTCATTACCAGTGAAAGAGCGGCCGGCATGCCAGAGTACGGCGACGACCTGGTCGATGGCTTCGCCTTCTTGGTTGCGCCAGATGCCGAGCGTGGAAGTCTTCTCGGCGAGTGGGGTCTTCCGGGCGAGGGCGGCGCTCGCGATGGCGGCGGCCAACGGGCCATCCACACGTACGATGGCCAAGGCCGAACGGCCGGCAGGAGTCGCGGCGGCGACGATGGTATCGGAAGTGGACATGGTCAGGCGTAAGCCGTGGTCATCCCAAGGGGCGAGGGGAGGGGAGGCAAGCGGTGTCATACGTCCGCAAAAAGGCTGGAAGGGAAGGGCGGGCCTGCCAAAGTCCGCCGGAGACACTCCCGTGGAAAACCATCGCTTCCTTCTTCCTGATGCCGCCCGCCAAATCGCCGCGGCTCATGGCACCCCTTGCTTCGTCTACGACCAAGCTACCCTTGAGGCCCAGGCCGACGCGATGCTCGCCTTTCCGAATGCCTTCGGTGTCACCGTTCGTTTCGCCATGAAGGCCTGCCCGAACGCCTCCGTCTTGAAGGTCTTCGCGAACAAGGGCCTACATTTCGACGCCAGCTCGGGCTGGGAAGTCCGGCGTGCGATGCTCGCCGGGGTCCCCGCCGACCGGATTTCGCTCTCCTCCCAGGAACTCCCGGAGGATTTCCCCTCTCTTCTTAGTAAGGGAGTACACGTGAACGCCTGCTCCCTCCTCCAGCTCGAGCGGATCGGGAAGGCCCTCCCCGGCCAAGAGGTCGGCCTTCGCTTCAACCCGGGCCGCGGCTCGGGCGGTACCGGCAAGACCAACGTCGGCGGGCCGGACTCCTCCTTCGGTATCTGGCATGAGTGGGCCGATCAGGCCCAGGCCATCGTGAAGCTTTACGGACTGAAGGTCGTCCGCATCCACACGCACATCGGCTCAGGCAGCGACCCGGTCGTCTGGCAGGAAGTTTCCGCGGCGAGCCTCGCGCTCGTCAGCCGTTTCCCCACCGTGCAGACCCTCAACCTCGGCGGCGGCTACAAAGTTGCGCGCGTTGCAGCAGAGAAGGGTACCGACCCACAGGTCGTCGGTGCGCCGGTCAAGGGTGCCTTCGAGAAGTTCGCCGCCACGGACGGCCGCAAGCTCCGCCTCGAAATCGAGCCGGGAACCTTCCTCGTCGCCAACGCCGGTGCGGTGCTATCTCGCGTACAGGATATCGTCTCCACCGGCGTCCGCGAATTCCTCAAACTCGATTCGGGTATGACCGAAATTCTGCGTCCTTCGCTTTACGGCTCACAGCATCCAGTCCATCTCTATCCAGCGAAGGCTACCACCGCTTCGCGCGACTACGTCATCGTCGGCCACTGCTGTGAATCGGGCGACCTCATCAGCTGCGCGCCCGGCGAACCGGAGACGCTCGCCGCCCGTACGTTGCCGGAAGCCGCCGCGGGAGACCTCTGCGTCATTGGCGGAGCAGGCGCCTATTGCGCGGGCATGAGCACGAAGAATTACAACTCCTTCCCCGAGGCCCCAGAAGTCCTTCTGCGTCGCGACGGTAAGTTCTCGCTGATTCGCCGCCGCCAGTCGCTCGAGCAGATCCTGCAGAACGAGCAGCCGGCCGAAGGCCTCTAATTGTGCCAATCCTTTCGCCAGCCCTCGGCGCCACGGTGCCCGACTCGCCGCATGCGACGGTCGTCTGCCTGCCGACGCTCGCCGATGTCGAGAGTTACGAGCGCAAGGAAGCGCGCGTCTGGAAACACCTGCGCGCTGGCTACCCCCGGTTCGTGCGCAACGAACTCGTCACGCGCGCCGCGCAAGAAGCCGCCCGCCGCCTCGGTCGCACGGGCGAACTTTTCCCGCTGGTCTCCGAAGCGAGTGCCCGACGTCTCGCCGAGCATGCCGGCGCGATACTTACTTCCGTCGATCAAGTGGGTGACTGGTGCCTCGCAACTACGTCCGCGGGTGACGCCGCGCTGAGGCTAGCGAAGATGGTGCAGCACACGGGGACCTTAATCTCTTCTCGCCAGGCAGAAGCCTGGCTCTCTGGCGTAGCTCCGACGGAGGAGGCCGCTGCACTCCGCACCATCCGAGCAACGTTATCCCCACTACTCTCTGGTGTGGCTGTCGATGATATCCTTATCGCCACCTCCGGCATGAACGCCGTCGATGCGGGCATCGCCGCCGTCGATGCGGTGCAGCGTCCGCGGGGGCGCTCCGCCTGGATTCAGTTAGGTTGGCTCTACGTCGACTCGACCCGGCTGTTTGAGAAAGCCCGCGACGCGAAACGACATTTCATCTCGGACGTCCGCGACCTTGCCGCCGTTGAACGGCTGCTCGCGGTGGGCGACATCGCCGGCGTCTTCACCGAGGTGCCGAACAACCCGCAGCTCGAGACGGCGGATATCCCGGCCTTACGCGCGCTTTGCGATAAGCATGGCGCAAAACTTCTCCTCGACCCGAGCAGCGTTGGTCTCGCCTCCGTCGATGTGCTGCCGTTCGCCGACATCCTCGTCTCGAGCCTGACGAAATACGCCGCCGCCGAAGGCGACGTCATGGCGGGCGTGCTCGCTGTCCAGCCGACCCGCCCAGACGCGACCGAGCTCCTAGCACTTGCCCGCCAGCGTCTTGAGCCGTTGCACGTGCTCGACCTGGCCGCCTTGGCGAACCAGGTAGGTCGCATGACCGAAGTCACGCGGCGTCTTTCCGCGACGGCGGCCGAGATTGCCCGCCGTCTCGCCACGCATCCTGCGGTCGCGCGCGTCCGCACCGCCGACCAAGGTCCGACCGCCGCCGCTTATCGCCGCTTGCTGCGTTCGGGAGCTGGTGCCGGATCGCTCATCACCTTGGAGCTGCGCGGTGATATGCGTTGCGTCTACGACCGGCTTGCCGTCGCCAAGGGCCCGAGTTTCGGCCTGCGCTATACCTTGGCTGCGCCGTTCCTTTGGCTCGCGCATTTTGAAGAGGTCACGAACGAGGAGGGCAGGGCGCAAATCCGCGCGGCCGGTCTCGATCCCGATCTCCTTCGCATTTCCGTTGGGCTAGAGCCCGTCGATGAGATCTGGGCCGCGTTCGAAGCGGCCTTGGTAAAATAAAAGACCCGCCTTGTGGCGGGTCGGGTGTTTTCAGTTTGAAGACTTCGAAGTGGGTTCGTCGTCATCGTCCTCGTCGTCCGCCTTGGCGGCCACCTTCTTGACGCTGCCTTTCTTCGCCGCGCGCGCCTTAAGCATGCGCTCGCGGAAGGCGGCGCGCTCTTTCTCCAGGAGAGCTGGGGCGCCTTCGTCGACCTTGGCGAGGGCGACATCGAACACCTTGCGGTAAGCCGCTTCGGAATCAGTGGAGCGTTTGCGCGCCGTCTTGTATTCCGCGTAAGCCTTGCTGGTCAGGGCGCGGTCGGCCTTGGCTTGCTGT
>CAIKWA010000054.1 GCA_903831005.1 uncultured Opitutia bacterium | reverse complement strand
GTGCCGAATTTCATACCTCCGGGTGGTTGCCAACGTCTTAAGCAGGGCTCTAATCTGGCCGCCTTACTTGTCCCCACATGTCCTCCCAACCTCTCGTCATCGGTAAATTCTCCCTCGGTCTGGGCGACCGCTTCGCCCACGAAGCCGAAGCTCAGCTCGCCGCCTGTATCGCCGCCAAGAAGCTCGGCGTCGAGATTGTCCCGGTCTGGAACAAGTCCAACCGCGAGCATAACATCATCGGTTCCGAGCCGACCAGCACCCGCGCCGCGGCCGACGCCGCCGTGAAGAGCCTCGGCTGGAACGCCCCCTACTTCCTCGACGCCGACCACATCGGCCTGAAGACCGTCGAGCGCTTCGTCGGCGTCTCCGACTTCTTCACCATCGACGTCGCCGACTTCATCGCCCAGCCCGCTGACCCCGCCGCGGTCAAGGCCTTCGTCGACCGCCATCCTGAGCTGGTCGGCACGATCACCCTCGCCGGCATCAACCGTCCGTTCACGACCACCCGCGCCGACGTCGAGCGTACGGCTGCCAAGTTCCTCCTGGCGGTCCAGGAAGCCGGCAAGGTCTACCGCCACATCGTCTCCGTGAAGGGCGTCGGCCGCTTCGTCCCCGAGATCTCGATGGACGAGACCGACAGCCCGCAGACGCCGCCCGAACTCCTCATCATCCTCGCCGCCATCGCCGATGAGGGCGTGCCGATCCAGACAATCGCCCCGAAGTTCACCGGCCGCTTCAACAAGGGCGTCGATTACGTCGGCGACCTCGCCCAGTTCGAGCGCGAGTTTAACGACGACCTCTGCGTCATCGCCCACGCGGTCAAGCAGTACGGCCTCCCGGCCAACCTGAAGCTCTCCGTGCACAGTGGTAGCGACAAGTTCTCCATCTACCCAGCCATCCGCCGCGCCCTCGCCAAGCATGGTGCCGGCGTCCACGTGAAGACCGCTGGCACCACCTGGCTTGAGGAAGTCATCGGCCTCGCCGAAGCCGGCGGCGCCGGTCTCGTCCTCGCCAAGGAGATCTACGCCGAAGCCCTGTCGCACATGGACGAGCTCTGCCAGCCCTACGCGACCGTCATCGATATCGACCGTTCCAAGCTCCCGGCCGCCGCCGCCGTCAACGGCTGGACCAGCGAGCAGTTCGTCGGCGCCCTGCGCCACGACCAGAAGAACCCGCTCTACAACGCCAACATCCGCCAGCTCATCCACGTTGGCTTCAAGGTCGCCGCCAAGATGGGCCCGCGCTACCTCGAGCAGCTCAAAGCCTGCCGAGAGTCCTGCGCGCGTAACGTGACCGGCAACCTCTTCGACCGCCACATCAAGCCTCTCTTCCTTTAAGCGGAAGCGGCGAGAGGTTCACGAAGGCGCGGAGCGATCCGCGCCTTATTTATTTGCGGCGGGTCTGAAGCCAGCCGAAGAAGGAAAACAGGCTAAGTGTCAGGACGATAATCGCATGCTGGTAGGCGGCGACGAAGAGCATCGCGATGGCGTCTTGGGCGTCGGACTTCGTGGTGAAGTGGAAGGTCAGCTCTGTGTAAAACCACGCGCCAAAGAGGCCCGCAAGTATCGTGGCGATGAGGGCACCTATGGCCGAAAAACGGTCGGACCGGACCGCCATGGCGATCAAGACAAAGGGCGAGACTAGCCAAAGCGCAAAGCCCAGCTCGACGAGTAGCATTCCCCAGTCCGAGAGGTTGATATTGCGCAGGAAAAAGGCCGGACCGATGAGGCCGAAGGCGGCGGATAGGGCGTAGGTAAAGGTTTTGATTTTCACGGTAATATTATAGCTTTAATCAAGCTTTATGGGAAATCGATAAAAGCGATAGGGCCTATTGTTTCTGACGAGCCTGCCGCCGGTCAGTCAGAGCGTAAGCCGCCCACGATCATTGTCTTACTTGCGGGCCGCGAAGTCGCGGGCGTAAGCCTCGGCGAAGTAGCTGAGGATCACGTCGGCGCCGGCGCGGCGGATGGCGAGGAGCGACTCGTCGCGCGTGGCGCGGAGGTCGAGCCAGCCTTTTTCGGCGGCGGCGTGCAGCTGGGCGTATTCGCCAGAGACTTGGTAAGCGGCAATCGG
>CAIKWA010000053.1 GCA_903831005.1 uncultured Opitutia bacterium | reverse complement strand
CCTGGGCCCTCTTCACCGTGGCCTCCCGCTCGGTGACCATTCCCGTGATGATGTTCTCTGAAGCCTATGATGCTGCCGCGCAGATCAAGGACGGCGAGCTGCCGCTGCTCATGGACGGCTCGCACGTCATCGTCGACGCTCGCCTCAACTTCCGTGAAGAACGCGGCGAGTGGTCGCTCAGCGCCCACGCCATCACCCCGCTCCGCCGTGCCCCTGGCCTCATCAAGAAGATCCTCTTCGCCCTCAAACCCGGCCCTGACGCTGGCGACTTCCTCGAGAAGATCGTGGCACACACCCGCAAGGTGGACGGCACTACCATCGTCCAGGTCGGCTTCATCCAGCCGGACGGCCGAGTGCTCGTGGCCGAGGCCGCCCGCGGTATGACCACGCGTTTCGATACCGAGACCTACGGCACCTTTGGCCGCCACCCCGCCTGCGCTGGCGTCCAGATCGAGCCCATCGCGCCGACCCAGGCGCCCCAGCGTAAGTACGGCCCGCGCCCCTAGTTGGGCTGACTAGCGAGGTCGGCGAGGATTTCGCGGGCCATGACGTCCGCGAAGTGGTCCTGGGAGAAGGGCTTCGCCTTATCCGAAAGCAAAAAGGCTCGGATGCGCTCCTGATAGCCGCGGTAGGCCGCGTCATCGATCGTGCGTAGATGGGCGTCGAGTTCGGCCGGCGTCGCGTAGGCGCGACCGTCAATAAAGCAGTCGGCCGGGACAAGCTCGGCGATCTCCTTCGGGCCGACGTAGACCGGCACGCAACCCGCACGGAAGCAGTCGAAGAGTTTTTCGGTCACGTAGCCAGACAGGTCTCGGCAGTTCTCGTGCGCGAGGCAGAAGCGGGTGCGCGTGAGGAGTTCGATCTTATCGTCGACCGGGCCACGCCAGGTGGCGTAGGGCGACTTCGCCGGAAGGAAGCGGCCGAGGAGCTTGCGCAGCTGATTCCGGACGCGACCCCAACGGCCAGGTAAGGCGGCGGGGCGATCCCAGCCACGGCCGAAGAGATGGAAGTCGACGGGCGCATTACGCTCATACCAATCGAGGATACGGACGCGGGCCTGATATTGGTCGCGCGCGTCGACGACCGTGAGGGCCTTGTTTGAGGCGACCAACACGCAGAGGAGCGGCCGCTTCTCCGGTCCGTTCCAAGGGCCGGTTTCGAAGCGGTTCGGGTAGAGCAGTCTCACTGTGCGCGGGTCGTCTAGCAGCGCGCCGTCCCAGGCGAACCACTTCGCATAGCGGGCCAGCGCGGCACGGTCGCGGTTGAGCGGACGGATGAGCGGGTTCTCGTAGAGGTAGACGTAAGCCCGGGCGGACGGATCTTGGCGGCGGCAGTTGATGTGCAGCTCGAAGGCGACTTCCCTGCCCGCGTTGACGTCGGGTGTATTGAGCTCGATGCCCGCGGCAAGGAAGCGCTCGCGCAGCTTCACGTAAGGGAGATAGAACTCGCCGTTGTTCTCGCCGGCGCCCGGCGTGAACAGGGAATTATCCGCATAGTCACGATAGAGGACGGAGGCGACTCTCATAGATTCCGCGCGGAGGTCAGTTGTTCGCTAAAATAGGTGGCCGCGTAGAGCGGACGAGCGGCGGCAGCGGCGGCGTGCTTCTTCGCCGAGAGTTCGGCGGCAGGCATCTCGGAGAAAGCGCGGAGGGCGGCGGCGAGGGCCGGGACGTCACCAATGGGTTCGACCACGCGGCCGACCATGCCGTCCGCCCAAGGCACCGATGGCAGGCCAACTGGATAGGCAACGACCGGGATGCCGCAGACGAGGGCTTCCCCGACCATCATCGGGCCGTTGTCGTTGGTCGACGGGTTCACGAAGAAGTCGGCGGACTGGTAGGCGACGGCGATGGCGGCGTCGCCACGGCGCACGCCGAGTTCGGTATAGGTAATATGCTTCCAGCCATCGCCCATCAGGCCGGTTTCGCCGAGCACGGCGACATGCAGGCCGACGCCTTGGGCATCGAGCAAGCGCAAGGCCTCGAGTAGCAAGCCGAAGCCTTTATAAGTCAGCGCGGGGTCGATGCCGCGGACGAGGAGCACGCGGGCTTGGGGCGGGAGGCCTAGTTCGGCGCGGGCGGTCCGAGGGTCTTCGACGGGACGAAGCACGTCGAGGTCGAGCGGGATGGGAAAGACCTTCGAAGGCAGGCCGCCGGTGATCCAGCTGTCGCGGGCCTGGCGGGCCGACCACTCCGTCGGCGCGAGCAAGACGGCGCCAAGCTCTTTCCAGGTCTTCCGGCGATTGGCGGCCTGGCGAGAGGAGACATCGTCTTCGTCCTTCGAACCGATGAGCGGGCAGGCGCCGCAGCCGGTCTGGTATTTCAGGCAGCCGAGGTTCGAATGACAACCGCCCGTGACGTGGGCCATATCGACCTGCCAGAGGACCACGCGAGCGCCGAGGGCCTGAGCGATTTCACCGACGGTCGCTGGAGTGACGAAAGCTCCGGCCCAATGTACCACTACGAGATCCCATTTCTCGGCACGG
>CAIKWA010000052.1 GCA_903831005.1 uncultured Opitutia bacterium | reverse complement strand
TCGGCGTTCGGGAAGAGCTCGATGATGCGGGGCAGGGGCTGGCCCGTCTGGCAGATCTGGAGGTCCTTCTTCTTAAAGGCTGCGGCCAGCTCTGGCGGGAAGATATCCTCGTCGGATTTGCCGAGCAGGCTTGCCTCATCGGCGACGCCGCAGCGCTGGGCGAAGGCCAGGTTGGCCATCGTGAAACGCCCGGCCAGATCCTTGGCGAAGAACATCACCCCGGGGAGGTGGTCGAAGACGCTCCGCAGGCTCTCCGGGCGCACGTGGCGCATCCAGTCCGAGCGGGGTTCTGGCGTTTTCATACCAAGGAGGCTAGGGGGCTTTTGGCAGGTTTCCACCCCATTTTAATAGGGTGCAAGGCCTATCGGCTCGCCGGATCGGGCGTAGGCCATTTGTCGTATTAAACCTCCTAGGATAGCCTAATGGCCCGCCCTCCCTAGGCTAATTACCTCCCCCTTCCTGAAGGGAACTGCTTTTTGCTTTTGAGGTCTTTCCTATTCCCCTCACCTATTCCGACTACCGACCACCCATGACCTCCCTCAAGTCCTTCGCCCTCTGCTTCCTCGCCGCCGCCGCCGTCGCGGCCCCTGACGCCGACTCCATGAAGCGCGGCCAAGCCGTCTACTCCCGCACCTGCATCGCCTGCCACCAGCCGACCGGCATGGGCCTGCCTCCGGTCTTCCCGCCCCTCGCTGGCTCTGAGTGGGTCTCCAAGGACGCCTCGATCGCCGTCCGCAATATCGTCAACGGCATGATGGGCCCCATCACCGTCAAGGGCGTCACTTATAATAGCATGATGCCTCCGGTCGCCGGCCTCACCGACAAGGATATCGCTGACGTCGTCAACTACGTGAACCACAGCTGGGGCAACACCGGACCGACCGTGACCGAAGCTGAAGTCACGGCCATTAAGAAGAAGTACGCCGACCGTAAGACCATGTGGACCGCGGCCGAGTACGAGAAGGAAGCCAAGGAAGCGAAGGAAGCTCCGGCTAAGAAGTAAGCCGGTACCCGCCTTCAGGGCGGGGTGGCTTGACCAGCGGGGACCTCTGCCGCACTTTGGTGTCTCATCAAAGTACGCGCAGGCGTGCCTTCCCCATGTCGACCCCCCAACCCCATCCTGGCGCCCCCGCTCGCACCCGCGAGCAGGTGGCCGACCTGCATTTCATGGACGCGCGGTATAAGCTGCTCGACCTGGCAGCCTTCCTCGACCGCCTCGACCGCGCCGCCGGCGGCGAAGACCACCGCGTCCGCGGCCTCCGCGCCGCCCTCCCGCTTCTCTTGGAAAAAGACGAAGGCCGCGTCGCCCGCATCCTGACCCTCTGGAGCGACCCTTCCGTCGCCCCGATCGAAAAGGCCGACACCAAGGCTGCCTCGGGCGTCTGGCCCGGCCTCAAGTAAGCCCCGACCATGCGCTACATCGAACCGCACGGCCACATGGTGAGCCGCACCACCGACGACTATCAGGCTATGGCCCTCGCGGGTTGCGCCGCGATCTGCGAGCCCGCCTTCTGGGCTGGCTTCGACCGCAAGTCTGCCGACGGCTTCTACGATTACTTCTGCCAGCTGACGCAGCATGAGCCCAAGCGCGCCGCCAAGTACGGACTCCCTCACTACTCCTGGTTATGCATCAATCCCAAGGAGTCCGAAGACATGGCGCTCGCCGCCGACGTCCTCGCGCTGGTCCCCGAGTTCCTGAAGGCCCCGACGGTGCTCGGCATCGGCGAGATCGGCCTCAACAAAAACACGCGCAATGAGATGAAGGTGCTCGAGCAGCACATCGCCCTCGCGGTGCAGTACGACCAGATGATCCTCGTGCACACGCCGCACCTCGAAGACAAGCGCAAGGGCACGCGCCTCATCATGGATTGCCTCAAGGCCAACGGCGTCGTGAAGCCCGAACGCGTCATCATCGACCATGTCGAGGAGCATACCATCCACGAAGTACTCGACCAAGGTTTCTGGGCCGGCATCACGCTTTACCCTGAATCGAAGGCCACGCCCGTGCGCGCCATCGACATGATCGAATCCGTCTCCGCCCAGCGCGTCTGGCTCAATAGCGCGTGCGACTGGGGCCACAGCGATCCGCTGTCTGTACCCAAGGCCGCGCAGGAGATGCGTCGCCGCGGCCACTCCGCCGCCGCCATCGATCGCCTCGTCTACGGTAATCCGGTGAAGTTCCTCTCGCAGTCGCCGCGTTTCAAGGACCCCGCCGCTCAGGCCTGACCGCGTGAAGCTCACGTCTGGACTTTCCCTCGCCTACTGCACCAACGTCCATCGCGGCGAAGGGTGGGTCGAGACGTTCGCCGGCCTGCGCGACCATGCGCTCCGCGTGCGCGACCGCGTCTGCCCCGGTAAGACTTACGTCCTCGGCCTCCGCCTCGGCGACCTCGCCGCGAAGGAGCTCGCCGTGCCCGCCACGCTCGCGGCTTTCCGCGCCTGGCTGGACAAAGAGAACTGCGTTGTCGCCGGCATCAACGGCTTCCCGTTCGGGCCGTTCCACGGTCAGGCCGTGAAGGACAACGTCTTCGCGCCGGACTGGTGCGAAGCCCCGCGCCTCGAATACACCAACCGTCTCTTCGATCTTCTCGCTGCATTTGGTCCGCCCGATAAGGTCGGCACCGTCAGCACGCTGCCGGGTTCGTTCAAGGGCTTCGGCCGCAATGCCGACGAACTTAAGGTCATGCGTCGCAACTTGCTCGCGTGCGCCGAACACCTTGCCCGCCTGCGCGATCGCACCGGCACGCACCTGCGCCTTGCGCTCGAGCCGGAGCCGATCGGCCACGCCGAGAACACGCCGGAGGCGCTTCGTCTCTTCGAACAGCTCCGCGCCGAAGAGCCCGCTAAGGGCCTCGTCGACGCGCACCTCGGCATCGCCTACGACACCTGTCACTTCGCGCTGCAATACGAAGAAGCCCACGAGGCCATCGCGCGTCTCAACGCTGGCGGCGCCCCCGTCCTCAAATTCCACCTCAGCTCCGCGCTCAAGCTCAAGCCCACCGAAGTCGCCATCGCCCGCCTCGCGAAGATGCACGAGCCCACGTACCTGCACCAGACCATGGGCCGGGCCAAGGACGGCTCTATCGTGCGCTTCAAAGACATCCCGTTGGCCATGGCTGCGATCGGCGAGCTGCGTTCCCTCGAGGAACTGCGCGTGCACTTCCACGTGCCGGTCAACGCCGACCGCCTCTCCGACGAACTTTCCACGACCAACGACCACCTCAAGGCCGCGCTCGATGTCATCGCGAAAGCGCCTGGCGCTTGCCGCGAGCTCGAAATTGAGACGTATACGTGGGAAGTCCTGCCGCCCGAAGTCCGCGCGGCCGATGTCGCCGACATGATCGCCGAAGAGTATCGCTGGACGCTCGCGGAGCTCGCACAGCGCGGCGTGAAGCCCCTCTGAGATGTTCGCCCGGATCCGAGCCTGGCTGATCCTTACCCGCGGCTCGAACCTGCCGACGGTCTGGAGTAATCTCGTCGCCGGCTGGTTACTCGGGTACGTCTACACCGACCGTTTTCCTTACGCCAACGGCCTGTTACTCTCGCTCTTTGGCCTGCTGCTAGGCGTTTCGCTCATCTATGTCGGCGGCATGATCCTCAACGACGCGTTTGACGCGCGTTGGGATACCGAGCGCCGTTCTACGCGCCCAATCCCCGCTGGCCTCGTCTCGGCGCGGTCCGCGTTCATCGTCGGCGGCCTCGCGCTCTTCTTCGGCTCATGGTTCACCGTCGCGGCTTCGCTCGGCGGGCATCGCGGGATCACCTTCGTACTCGTGATGCTGCTCGTCGCGGGCGTGCTCGTCTACGACCGCTGGCACAAGGGCGTCAGCTGGGCGCCGGCCGTGATGGGGCTCTGCCGCGC
>CAIKWA010000051.1 GCA_903831005.1 uncultured Opitutia bacterium | reverse complement strand
GAACTGCACCGCGGAGGCGTCGGCGAGGTATTCACGCTCGCGCGAGACCGAGGCCTGGATGATCTTGCCGAAAAGAATGCCACCCGAGCCGATGAGCAGCACCACAATGCCGGCGAGGACCATACCCAACGCGATCGGCGCAGAATTCTTGCCCCGCACGGAACCGGCCAAGCGGAAGAAGATGTAGCCCAGCTGGGCCAACGCGGTCAGACCAGCGATCGCCCCGATGATGCGCAGGTTGAGCTTCATGTCGCCGTTGCCGATGTGACTGAACTCGTGGGCGATGACGCCCTGGAGCTCGTCGCGGGTCAGGTTACGGAGCGCACCAAGTGTGACGCCCACCGCGGCGTCTTGCGGAGAATTACCCGCAGCGAAGGCGTTGATGGTCTCGTCACCATCGATGACATAGCATAGCGGCACCGGCAGACCGGAGGCCAGGGCCATCTCTTGCACGACGTTGAGGTAGCGGCGTTCGGCGGGGTCCTTAGTGACGCCGCTGACCAACCGTCCGCCGAGGCGCTCCGCGATAGCTCCGCCACCCTTGGAAAGTTCGGCGATGCGCAGCAGGCTTCCGCCGAGGATGACCGCGAGCGCGACCCCGGAAGTTGCTAAGAAGAGCTTCGGCTGGAACCATTCGAGCTCGCCGTGCGCGAGGAGCTTGCCTTGGCCCAGCACCGCCAGCACGTAGAGCGTCCCGGTCAGCACCAGAATCGCCAACACGAGGAGCACGACCAGCTTGGTCGTGCGTCCGCGGGCCTCATCCTGGGCCCGGAAGAAATTCATCGTAGCGGCCATCGGCCGTGGTCAGCAGCTTAAGCGGTGGCCTGAGGATCAGCGAAGAGACGTCCGTAAGCCGCGGAGAGCATCAGGGTGTAGAAAGGTAAAGTGGCTAAGATGCCGACGAAACAAGCGATGATGCCAGCTTGGGAGACCACCTGCGCGACGAAGACGAGAAGGAAAGCCCAGCCCCAATGCGCGGTGACGGCCTGTCGGCTCATCTCAAGGCACTCCCAGAAACTCCCGCGCTTCTCTGCCAACAGATTCCAAGAAAGCATCCAGGCGACGGAAAGGTAGATGCCGGGCAAGTAGCAGAGCATGAACGCGACAATGAGGAAAGGAATCATGACCAAGAACATGAGCCAGGATGTTCCGAAATCATTGAAGCCGCTAAATAGGTCGTCCAACTTGGCGGATTCGCCTCGGAGGGCCTTGTCGTTGAAGCGACAGATGCCGACCATCAGGGGCGGAATGGTAATGAGGAAACAGCTCAAGAGCATCCAGACGAAGTTCACCAAGACGATATTCCAGAAATCGCGCTTGAGCGCCTCGAAGGCGGCGGGAAGACATGCTCCCAGGTCGAAAGGGGAAACCGCATTTCGGGCGCGCTGGACGAGTCCGAGCTGCTCGGGATTAAGGCTGGCGAAAATGCTCATGGGAGGTCGGCTTAGTTAAACGCTTAGAAGGTGACCTTCGGGGCGACCTTTTCGACGGGATCTTCGATTTTGAAGAACTCGGCGGCAGCGAAGCCGAAAGCGTTCGCGATGAAGACCTGCGGGAAGACTTCGCGGCCGTTGTTATAGAACAAGACGGCGTCGTTGAAGGCCTGGCGGGAGAAGGCGATGCGGTTCTCGGTCGAGGAGAGCTCTTCCATCAGGCTGCGCATGGTCGCGTCGGCCTTGAGCTGCGGATACTGTTCGGAGACGACCATGAGCTTACCGAGGGCGCCGCTGAGGCCGGCTTCGGCCTGGCTGAGGTCGCGCATGGCGGCCGGGTCGTTCGGGTTGCCGGCGAAGCGGACGTTGGCCTGGGTGGCCTTGGCGCGGGCTTCGACGACAGCGGTGAGTGTGCCGCTTTCGTGGGCCATGTAGCCCTTGGCGGTCTCGACGAGGTTCGGAATCAGGTCGTGGCGGCGCTTGAGCTGCACGTCCACCTGAGCGAAGGCGTTCTTACACGCATTCCGCAGGGCGACGAGGCTGTTGTAGATGCCCACGCCCCAGATGGCGGCGATGACCAGGGCACCGACGATGACGGCGAGGATGATGAGAAGGATGGGAACAGCGGTGCTCATATTGCCTTCGAAGTTACCCGGCCCGCCCCAGCCTGCAAGTCGGCAGGGGTCGGTGTTTTGATAATTTTACGCGTCAATTGGAACGCCCAACCCCACCCCGCTGGGCTTAGGCGGCCTTTTCCAACTGGAGGCAGACTTCGTCGATCAGGAAAGCGGGGGTCGAGGCGCCGGCGGTGACGCCGACGGTGCTGAAACGGGCCAGTGCGGCGAAGTCGAGTTCGGCCGCGGTCTCAACATGGAAACAAGGCAGACCTTGAATCTCGACGAGCTTGGCGAGTTTGACGGTGTTTGCGGAATGGCGGCCACCGATGACGACGATGGCCTGGCAGCCCTGCTTCTGCAGTTCGCGGATATCGGCCTGCCGATCCTTGGTGGCGCCGCAGATGGTATCGAAGACGAGCGTCGGCGCAAAGCGGGCCTTCAGACGCGCGGCGAGTTTCTCGAACTCGTCGGTGAACATCGTCGACTGCGAGACCATACAGACCTTCGCGCCGAGATCCGGCAGCGCATCGATTTCAGCTTCGGAAGTGATGACATGCCCCTTCCCTTCGGCGTAGCCAAGCAGGCCGATGACCTCGGGGTGCTTGGGGTCGCCGAAAATAACGGTGGCATAGCCCTTGCGTGCATGCATGCGCACCTTGCCGGCGATGATGCCGACGTCGGGGCAAGTGGCGTCGCGGAATTCCATACCGAGTGACTTCAGGTATTCGCGGCGTTCAGGCGAGATACCGTGCGCGCGGACAACCATGACGGCGTCGGCGTCGGTGGACTTAGAGACCTCGAGCTTCGTCTCGCTGCGGTAATCGCCCACCTCGCGGATACCCTCACCGGTGAGGACTTCCATCATCTGGCGGTTATGGATCAGGGGGCCGTCGGTGTAGACGGGATGACGGCCCTTCTGCGCGTATTCGCGGGCGATATCGATGGCGCGCTCGACGCCCCAACAGAACCCCGCGGATTTGGCTCGGATGACCTTCACGGCTTCAAGGTGCGGGCAAGCCCGCCCGATTCAAGCAAAGTCCCGCCTTACTTGGCCGGGACGCCCCAGACCTCAGTCTCGATATAGTCATTCGAGGGACCGGCGGAGTTACCCTTAGAGTAAAAGCGGACGTAACGACCCTTGATGGCGGGACTGAGGGCCATCACGCGGCCTTCGTTGGACTCGTAGTAGCAGTAGTCCTTACCCTTACCCAGGCCGAGTTCGCCTTCGGCATCGTTGTTGTAGACCGTGGTGACGTCCTTCTTGAAGGCGGCGTCGTCGGAGATCTGGACGATGACATTGAAATACACGCGACGTTCGCGATGGAAGTGCCAGAGGACAATGGCGCTGATCTCAGCGGACTTGGTCAGGTCGACCTGCACCCAGTGGGCGCCACGTGGGAGTTCGACTTCGAAACCTTCTTCGCCGCCCTTATCGCCATCCGTGAGGTAGGAGAAGTCGCCAGCGGCGGCTTCACGGGCGGAAGAAGTGACGTTGCAACCCTTGGCGAGATTGACGGCGGCGGCCGGCACCTTGGGCAGGATGCGAGGGTTCTTTGAAATCGGCTCCAGATTATTGATCTTCATCGGGCGCGGCGTACCTAGGGCGACGGACTTCGGGAGGACGAGCGGGAGCTCCTTATCGTCGGCGACGAGGAAGGCTGGGAGGACGAGGAGGCAGAGAGCGAGGTGCTTCATGATAAAGGAAGGTGGGGGGTAAGACAACGGAACCGGGAACAGGTTTCAAGCCTTCGGGGCTTCCAGCGTCCGGACCCGGCGGTGCTTGAGCGGAAAACGCAGGATTACGGTCGTTCCGACGTCGGGGGTACTCTGGATATCGACCGTACCGCCATGGGCCCGAAGGATGCGCAGGAGGATGAGCATGCCGATACCACCCCCAGAAGCTTTGGTGGTGTAATAAGCGTCGAAGACCCGGGTGAGTTTATCGACTGGGATGCCCACGCCGGTATCGCGGATTGAAAGCACGACCCATTCGTCGTCCGACGAAAGCTTCACGTGGATGTCGCCGCCTCGATCCATGGCCTCGAGGGCGTTCTTCATGACATTGAAGAGCGCCTGCTTGATCTGGTTGCGGTCACCGAGAATGAACGGCAACTCGCCCGGGACGTCGAGCGAGACGCG
>CAIKWA010000050.1 GCA_903831005.1 uncultured Opitutia bacterium | reverse complement strand
TAAGTGAGAATACAGATAGGTCGCACGGGTGCTCATCCCCAAACGCGATCGAGATCAATGATGAAGCTACGCATGTAGAAGTTACGACGTAAGGGTAGGAAGACGTGGGTTCGACTCCCACCACCTCCACCATTTGAGAAGCAACAGCCTGCGACCACCCGGTCGCAGGCTTTCTCCGTTGCTCAGGAGCGCGGCCTGACGAGTACCAGCTGGTTCACCCGGTCTTCGGCGATCCAGCGAATGGTGCCGCCCATCCGCGGGACGAAAAAGTTGTCGATAACGCCAATGTAGTGTGCGCCGCCGACTTCAGCCCGACCGACCGCCACCACCTGATGTCCCCAACTGAGCTCCGGCTTGCGTGGGAGCAAGACCATGCACGACAACAGCACTGGCCGGCCGGCGGAAAGTTCGGCAGCCAGGAGCTGACGATCGTAGCCGGAGACCCCCACATCCACATTCACGCCGCGCTCATCGGCGTCGGCCTGCATCGCTTCGGCGAGCGCCGCCGGAAAGGATCCCGCAAGGGACATCTTACCGTCCGCATAGCCCTCCTCATCAGGAATCACGCTCATCGGCATCCGACCCCGCAACCGGCGCACCAAATCCTGCTCCCCTGCCCCACCCCATGCCGCCATGCGTGGGCGAACCGACCAGAAGGCGATGAGGCTTGCACCCGCCGTGGGTACGCAACCGGAAGCGACGAGCGATCCGTCTGGCGCCTTCATCGGGAACTGCTGGATGGGCGGCACGCCCGACAAGGCGAAAGCCTGCACCGCCGTCACTTCACGAAGCCCCTCGACACTGAAGTCGATGAGCTGACCGTCGTCCGTCCAAGCCAGATAACCCGCCGCCCCTTCAGAGCAACGTAGAGTAGCCCACCAGAACGGACGTCCCTGTCGCTGCCAACGCGAAGGCTGAGGCTGGACTCGGCGCACCTCACCGACTTCAAGCAATCGGATAGGTGCGGGAACCAGCCCGGCGGCCCGGATTGTCGACAGATGCGACTCCGCTTGGACCACTTCTGGCTTGGGCTTGGCGCACCCGAAGAGGAAAGCGGTGAGGACGAACAGGCCAGCGCGTAGGATCGTCCTCATCTTGGCTCAGCGCTTTCTATACACCTCGAGCCGGCAATCGTAGCCGCCGAGGTCGACGGTGCGGCTCGATTCAAGACGTAGGGTCGGGTCAACGGACGATAGACGTAGCGGATTGATGAAGACGAGTCGGCCGTTCGGACGCAGGACCTCGGACGCGATCTTAAAGAGGTCGGCGAACAGGCCATGCATGTTCGGCACGCGCACGCGACGTCCCAGCGGAGGATTCGAGATGACCAGTGACACCTTGCCGCGATCGAGCTCGGGGATGCGCACGATGTCACGGAAGTCAGACGTGTAGAACGCGGCCTTGGTACCAGGCAGTTTGGCGGCTTTGTAGTTGGCCTCCGCGATGGCAATCGCGGCCGGGTCGATATCGGTGCCGACCACCTGCCCTACCCCGCCAGCCAAAGCGGATTCGATGAGTTCCAGCCCAGACCCGCAGAACGGGTCCCAGACGATCTCCTTGTCCTGACGGCCGGCGACGCGCACGAGGCAGGCCGCGAGCGGCGGGTGCGAGGCAGCATTGACGGCGTCGGTACGGTAATAAAGACGGGGATTTGGCGAGATGCGCGGGCGCAGTTCGACCAACGCGCGAAGTTCGTCGAAGTGGACATCGACGGACCACGGGGATTCGCGGGCATCGTTAAGGACGCGCGGATTCAGCTCAAAGGCCTTCTTGGCGACCTTAGCGACGGCGTCGTCATGATTCCCTTCGGCCACCATGCTGAGACGATAGCGGGCCGCGCCCTGCGTGAGCGCCAGCATGAGTTTCTCGGTGAGCGGCGACGCGATGGCTTTGGCGAGCACCTCAAGTGCTTCGGCCGAACCTGGCTCGCGGATAAAGGCGAGGAAGAAGGCGGCGGTGTCGAAGCAGCGCAGCTGATAGAGTTCGGCGAGCGTGAAGGCATCCTTCGGCTCGACGACCACGAAGCAGCCGCGGACTTCGACCACGCGGAACTTGCCACCGCGGCCTTCGTCCTCGCGCACTTCGTCGGCCACGATGGACTCGAGTCCCTTGCGACAGCGCAGGTGTAGACGCAGGCCTGGCTGCTTCGGTATGATGGCATCAAGCCGCACGTTACTCGGGCCGCCCTGACGGGCCACGCTCGCGCGGACCTTCTGTTCGTCGATGAGCTTCTCGCCGGAACCTGCGACCGCCTTGAGCGTGGCCGCGCCGCCAATCTTCTCGAGGGCGGAGGCGACCTTCTTCTTCTCACGGTCGACGTCGGTCGTTTTAAGGATATCGATCAGCTTGCGCTCCGACTCCTCATCACCACCCAGCTTCGGGATGGCGGCGGTGGCGTAGCGGCGAATCTTCTCGGAAGGGTCCTGCAGGAGACTGATCATCCAGGCCTTCACCGCCGCCTTCATCTCTGGATTGCGGGAAGTCGTGAAGACCACGCCCACCGCACGGACGAGGGCGACCTGCTGGTTCCGCTCCTTGGGCCCGAGCTGGTCGAATTTGGGGACCTCGACGTTCCAGAGCTGGGCCGCTGGCAACTCGCGCAACTGGCGGTAAAGGTCGTTGTCGGCTTTCATGGCTTGGTAAGTCGGGCGGGCGGGCGGCAAAGTCAAGGGAGACGCAGGTTGACAGGCTAAGGCGAACAGCGGCCAGTAAGAGCAATCGCGTGTCGCACTTTGGGCGTTTTCCTAACAAAATTAACCAAAAGCAGGCGAGCGTTTGTCCGCACGGGAAGTTGGCACGAAAACCCGGCTCCACCCCCCTCCGGCCAATCCACAAGTTGCCTTTGACAGGGGGGGATTATTGCCCACTAGATTTAGACGTCTTGCGGTCTCCGCCAAGGCACCCGGCGGCCTAGCCGCCAGCCCATCCGACCACTTTTGCCCACACCAGAAATGAAGAATCCCGGACTTCCCGAAAAACAGGGTCTTTACGACCCCCAGTTTGAGCATGACGCCTGTGGCGTCGGCTTCGTTTGCCAGATGAAGGGCAAGCGTTCGCACGATATCATCCAGCAGGCCCTCACCATCCTGGTTAACCTCGACCACCGAGGCGCTTGCGGTTGCGAGGTCAATACCGGCGACGGCGCGGGCATCCTGCTCCAGCTCCCCCACGGATTCTTCGCTAAGAACGGTCCGGCCAACCTCCCCAAGCCAGGCCACTACGGCGTGGGCATGCTCTACGTCTCCCCGGACGCCAAGATCCGCTCGGCGACCGAAGCCACCTTTACCGACCTCGCCAAATCCCTCGGCCTCTCGATTCTCGGCTGGCGCACCGTCCCCGTCGACAATGCCTCCCTCGGCCAGACCGCCATCAGCAGCGAGCCAGTCGTCCGCCAGGCCTTCCTCGGTCGCCCGGCCGATTGCGCCACCGATCAGGACTTCGAACGTAAGCTCTTTATCCTGAGCAAGCAGGCCCACCACCAGATCCGCGGCGCCGGCAAGGATGAGTTCTACTACGCCAGCTCCCTCTCCTGCCGCACCATCATCTACAAGGGCATGCTCATGCCCGAACAGGTCGGTAAGTATTTCCGCGACCTCGCCGACCCGTCGATGGACACCGCCCTCGCGCTCGTCCACTCGCGCTTCTCGACCAACACCTTCCCGAGCTGGGAACGTGCGCACCCGTATCACTACATCGCGCACAACGGCGAAATCAACACCCTCAACGGCAACGTCAACTGGATGAAGGCCCGCGAGCCGCTCCTGGCCAGCCCGCTGTTCGGCAAGGAACTCCCGAAGATCCTCCCGATCGTGAACCCCAACGGTTCCGACTCCGCCAAGTTCGACAACGTCCTTGAGCTCGTCGTCATGGGTGGCCGCTCGCTGCCCGAGGCGATGATGATGATGATTCCGGAGCCGTGGAACGGCCACGAATCCATGAGCGCCGAAAAGAAGGCGTTCTACGAATACAACTCGTGCCTCATGGAACCATGGGACGGACCCGCTTCTGTCGTCTTCACCGACGGCACGATGATCGGCGCCACCCTCGACCGTAACGGTCTCCGCCCTTCCCGCTACTACGTGACCAAGGATGACTTCGTCATCATGGGCTCCGAAGCCGGCGTCCTCCCCATCGACCCCGCCAACCTCGCCTCCAAGGGCCGCCTGCAGCCGGGCCGCATGTTCCTCGTGAACATGGAAGAAGGACGCATCGTCGCCGACGAGGAGATCAAGCAG
>CAIKWA010000049.1 GCA_903831005.1 uncultured Opitutia bacterium | reverse complement strand
GCGGCCCGGAGGCCGCCCTGGTTAGGCGATGGAAGACGACTCAGAGCGACAGCACGAAATCGGTCAGAAGCTTCTGCTGGGTCTTATTCAGCTTTAGATAGCGATCCTTCGAGACCTTGCCTTCGCCGTCGTGGGCCTTGATTGCTTCGTCGATCGTCATCGCGCGACCGTCGTGCAAATAGGGCGCGCTCTGAGCGGCACCCCACAGGGGCGGCGTGCGGAAGTCACGGCCGTTGGCGGTCTCCTGGACGATACCATCGCCGAGCGAACCCATGTCGTGCAGCAGGAGATCCGAGTAGAGGCGGACTTCCTTGTTATTCAGCGCGGCGATCTTGCTGTAACCGGTCCGCATCGTGGGCGTGTGGCAGAGCGAGCAAGCGGCGAGATCGAATAGCATCCGCCCAGAAGCCGTGGCCGGCGTGGGCTTACTCACAGGGGGAGGCGCGAGGAACAGCATGAAGTTCGCTACCTTCTCGAAGTCAGCCAGACCTGTGGCGGGGGCGTCTTCGGGATCCTGGACGAAGTCCGTCTTGGCGAGACGTACGAGGTCGCCGTTGGGGGCGTCCTCCGTGGGGAAGTACCGGTTCGTCACGCCCATCTCGTTACGATAGGCATCGGCCGCGAAGGCGAGCACCGTGGCCTGCTGCGCCTTCCAGCCGAAGCGGCCCGCCATGCGCTTGCCGCTAATGATATCGGTCACCCAGCCCACCCGGCCCTTGATACGTTCGTTAGGATAGGGGCGGGCGTTACGGACGATTTCAGAGTCCGTGATGGCGTCAATCAGGCCCAGCCCGAAGAGCGGGGTCGAGTTCCGCTGAATGACCACGTTGGCGATCGAGGGCACCAGTTCCTGGGCCTCGGGCGTGATCGCGTTCTCCTGCAGAAGCGAACCGCCGAGCGAGTCGAGCGAATCGAACTTGCCATTTACGGTCAGGCCGAAGCGCGTGACATTGATGGCGCTCGCACCCCCGGTGGCCGGGGACGAGTGGCAGGCGACGCACGAGTCGCGATTGAAGATCGGGCCGAGACCGCCGGCCACGTCTTCGACATGCTCGAAGTCATCCTTCCCATCCAGGAACAGATTCAGCTGTGCGGCCGTGAGGCCAGGCAGCGGATCCCCGTACTGGGTGAGCACGGACGGGACGTAGGGACGATTATCACCGGAGTGGCCGGGCTTGTGGGCGCGGACCGCGGGAGTCTTGCCGGGGTGACCGGCGATACCGGCCGGTTCGCCCGCCAAAGCCTGTTCGGCCGAAGCGAGCACCGCCAGCAGGGCGATGATGCGAGGATTCATGTTGGTATTATTGGGTTTTACGGAGCCCTCTGCGCTTCCGTACACACCATTAAATCGTATGCCTCGCCGATGGGAAGATATGTAGAGTTACTTTTGGCTGAAGGCAAAATTAAGGAGGAGGGCGCAACCGCGCCCTCCTCCTTTGGGGAACTACTCAGGCCGCCCTGCGGCGGCCTTCAGAACTTGCGCGTCAGGCCCACATAAGCCGAACGCGGCTGCGCGCCAAAGCCGAACGCGGCGGGAGGCGCGTCCTCGCCGAAAAGATTCTCGATGCGCAGGGAGATCTCGGTCTTGTCAGAAAGAATCCGGCGAAGCCAGACGCGCACGAAGGTTGCGTCCGGCAGGTTGACGCGGCTACCACTATTCCAGTCATAGTCTTCACGACCGCAGAGATGGGACGCGGAGGCACCGAAGGTCCAGTCGTCGTTCGGGATGACTTCCAGGCCGAGCGTCAGGGTCAGCGTCGGGCGACGGAGCAGCTTATCTCCAGCCATCCCCGTGCTAAAGTAGTAATCAGCGGAACGCACCTCACTGTCCAGCCAGGTGGTCGCGCCGAAGAGGCGCAGGCCCTTGGCTGGGCGAGTCTCCAGCCCGGCCTCGACCCCTTGGGTCCGAGCCTTGGCGATATTATAGGTCTGGTAGCTGATCGGATTAAAATCGATGAGATCGGTCAGCTCGTTACGGAAAGCGACGAGCGTCCACGACAGCGCACCGGGCACGGCGTTCTCATGGCGCAGGCCGATTTCAGTGCCGGTATTGCTTTCCGGACGCAGCGGCAGGCCGAGGTGCGTGCCATAGGCGAGGTCGTTGGCGGCGGGGGCGCGGTATGCCGTGCCGACCTTGGCATGGGCGAGTAGCTCCTTAGTGAAGCGGTGCGAGTAGGTGAAGTCACCAGTGGTCTTACCACCGAAATCCGTGAAGCGATCGTCGCGCACGGAAGCACGAATGCGGTCGACCGAAGTCACCTGCCAGTCAGCACGCGTCCAGACACCAAGGCTCTCATGCGTATCCGCCCACGTCTGGCCGTTCGTGGTCACGTCAAACTGCTCAAAAGTCGAGCGCTCATAGGTGAGGCCGAGGCCAAGGGTAAGGTCAGCGCGTACTTTGCGGTCGACGAAAGCCGTCAGTTCATCGCGATCCAGCAGGTAACGGTTGGCGAAGGGTGCCGTGACGCTGGAGATTGCGCTGCCCGCGCGGGACCAGAAGATGGTGGCGTCCGTATTCGCATCCTGGAAGCGCAGCCCGGGCGACAGCAGCCAGCCACTATCGCGCTGCCAATCCGTCAAACTCGCCGTGCCACCGATATCTTGCCCGGGTAGGCCAGCCTTACCGTGGTCGGCCGAGCCGACGAGGTCGAAGACCAGATTAGGAGACAGGCGCCACTCATGCTTAAGATAGGTGCTCAGCGCATCGCGGTCGCCGTTCTGACGCCAGCCGTCGTCGTGCGAGGCTGAAAGACTGATGGCAGTACCATTCGTCGCCGCCAGCGGGCCGGCGGCGTTGTTCGAAAGAAAGGCGAGACCCAGGGAGCCGCGCCCGTAGGAGCCCCCTTCCGCGACAAGCGTCGAGCCGGCTTTGGCGCTGAGGGGTGACTGCTGACGCAGGTCGATGACGCCGCCGAGCGCGTTAGCACCGTAGAGTGAAGAAGACGGGCCGCGGAGAATTTCCACCGAGGAGAGACCAAAGATGCGGTAGCGTCCGATCTCATAGGAACTGGAAAAACCCTGCGGGAGGCGACGACCATCGAGAAGTACGGCCGTCTGGGTGGAGTTCGTTCCACGGAGGAACAACGAACCCACGGAGCCTTCGCCGGATTGCTCCGTGGCGTAGACGCCGGGGGCGCCGCCCAAGAGGCTGGTGAGCGATGTCAGGCCCGATTCCGTCGCGGCCGTGACATCAAGGCGACTGACCGAAGGCGAGGCGTCAGCCAACGGGGTGGCTTGCCGAGTTTCGATCACGACCGTCTCGGGCAACCGGGTAGGCGCTTGGGCCAAGAAGATTGCGAAAAAAGAGAGCACCCGAGGACAATCTGGCGTGGTTTCCTCCGTTCAACCTAAAAGGGGCTGGAGAAACGCATCCGGATTGTCATAATGACTCTCGATGGCCGCCGACATTTCCCAGCAACCTGACCTCGGACCTGTCCGCCAGTTCTCCATCTTCGTCGAGAACAAGGTCGGCCGACTTAACGAAATGATCGAGTCCCTGGCCGGCGCCGACGTCCATATCATGGCGCTCTGCCTCGTGGATACGACCGACTCCACGATCATCCGCATCGTCGTCGATTACCCCGAGCGGGCCGAACAGATCCTCGATGAGCACCACTTCGCCCATGACGACGTCCCCGTCGTCGCCATCGAGCTCCAGTCGGAAGCTCAGCTCAAGGACGTCACCGGCGTCCTACTTAAGGCCGAGATTAATATCCATTACGTCTACCCTTTCCTCTTCCGTCCGAACGGTCGCTACGGTCTCGTCGTCCGCACCGAAGCACAGGAACTCGCCGCCTCCGTCCTGTCTAGCCACGGTATCACCGTCCTGGGCCGGAATGATATTGCGCGGTAAAAGAGAGTATCGAGTCTGGAGTATCGAGTATCGGGGGTTGGAACGGCTGGCGCCGCACTCCTGCTTCGTAACCCATACTCGATACTCCACACTCTATTCACAGGTCTCCCTATCCGTTTGCATCTCCACCCAAGATGGGCAAAGTTCCTTTCCCTTCGCATGAGCCGGTACTACTTCGCCTACGGATCAAATCTGGACTCCACCCAGATGGAACGCCGATGCCCTGGCTCCAGCTATCGCGGCAAAGCCTTTCTACCGAAGCATCGCCTAGCTTTCACACACCCTAGCTCGACTTGGGGCGGCGGCTCGGCTGACGTCCTCGAAGATGTGGACACCCCGGGTGTCTGGGGCGCGGTGTATGAAATGACGGCCGACGACTGGAAGCGCATGGATGAAGCCGAAGGCTCGGCCTACAAGCGGATCAAGATGACCGTGCTCGAGGCCGGCCTTGAAGACTGCCCGCTCGACTGTCAGGCCTACAAGGTCATCGACCCCACCGGCCCACACCTGCCCTCGAAGCTTTACCACGAGAAGATTGTGCGCGGCGCCCTCGCCCGCGGCCTGCCCGCCGGCTGGATTGCGTGGCTGCGTGGTCTTTCGACCAAGGCCTGACGTGGCCAAGCCGAAGCCACGCTGCTTCTGGTGCGGAGACGATCCGCTCTATGTCGCCTATCATGACGACGAATGGGGCGTGCCCGTCCGCGACGACCGCTTGCTCTTCGAACAACTCATCCTGGAAGGCGCGCAAGCCGGCCTCTCCTGGATTACCGTGCTCAAGAAGCGCGAACACTACCGGAAGGCCTTCGCGAACTTCGACGTCCGTAAGGTCGCGCGCTTCAACGCCAAGAAAGTCGATGCGCTGATGAAAAACCCCGGCGTCGTCAGACATCGGGGTAAACTGGAATCCGTGGCGCTCAACGCGCGGGCGTTCCTCGCCCTGCAGGAAGAGTATGGTAGTTTTTCGAAGTGGCTCTGGACGCACGTCGACGGCAAGCCCGTCATCCGACGGTCCCGCTCCCATCAACCGACCTCACCGCTGGCCGAGAAGATCTCCAAGGAACTGAAGAAGCGCGGCATGAAGTTCGTCGGCCCGACCATCATCCAAGCTTTCCTCCAAGCCGTCGGCGTGCTCGACGAACACCTGCCGGGGTGCTGGAAGGCCTGAACAGGGCCAGGGCTGGGGCCAGAATTATTTGGCGAGAGGCACGAAGCCGTGAACGGTGACGGCGAGCTTTTCGACTACAGGCTCGATCATCCTCTTCGTAAGTACCTTGCCGCCGTAGACGATGGCGAACTGGGTCGGCTGGCTGGCCTCAGGCACGTTGACGTGAAACTTGTTCATGTTCTTCGCATCGATACGTCGGTCCGCGAGGCGGAAACGCAGGATGCCTTTCTTGGTCTCCACCACGAGCAGGCAGTCGGAGGGCTTAACCTCGGCGGACTCGTCCGCGTAACAAAATCCAAGAGAACCATGCAGGGCCGGATAGGCGTAGCTGGTTAGTTGGGCCGTGGGATCGTAGTAACCGACCAGCGTGACCACCGCGGCGCCGAAAGTCTGCGGCTTACGCTCGACGGAACTTTCTGCCCCTTTGGCTTCCTGCCACTTTTGGCCGTCGGAGACGTAGGCCTGGGAGAAGCCTCGGGAGACCGTCACCTGCTCGCCGTTCATCAGGAGTACCGAGTCGTAGCCGGCACCATGCAAGATGGAGACCGAGCGGCCTTTGTTAACGGCTGAGGCGCTCGGCAAAGGAATCTCCTTCGTCCAGTTGCCGTCGCCCATCGCGACCTCGATGCGTTCATATTCGGAGAGCAGCTGGGCGAGGCTCGCCTCGCTCAGGCCTTTAATCGGCGCCCCGACCGAACGGCCCGTCGCCAGCCGATGACTGAATGGCTCCATGCGCGCTGACTGCTCGTTCCACTTGCTGAAACCCGTCGGCGAAAGCGGATCGAAGACTGCCTTGGACTCCAAGAACTTCTGGATGATTGCGGCGGTGTTCGGCGTATAGAGCGTGAAGCGATTGAAGGAAGAGAACGGGGCACCGCCGGCCATGGCGTCGAAACCGTAGCTGCGTCCGTCGAACGGCGGCTGCGACTGTCCTTCGAGCGTGGCGGCCTTGCCGGTGCGCAGCGGCGCGAAGTTCGGAAGGAAGCGGCGCTTGTCGGCATCCCAGCCCCAGGTCGAGTTGATCTGGTCGGCCGGGCGATGCACGGACCCCTTGAAGCCGTCGACGTAATGACCGAGCCCGTAGTTATGACCGACCTCGTGGCTGAACTCGTTGCCGAGAGAATCATCGAGCGTCACCATGCCATTACCGCCCGAGCCACCGTGGACCTGGACGCCATTGGAATAGACGCCGCGACTGTTGTGCGCCGCAAGCTGGGCGACGGCGAACGGGTGGTTCTTCTCGCCAGCGCCAGCAGTGCTATGAAGACCGTAGTTGGCGTTATCAATGCCGTGTGAGATCAGCTCCTTGCCGATATGCTGGCGCATCGTGCCTTCGTGCCAGCCGCCCTTACTAGGGTCGACCTCCTTGAGCAGCACGCCCGTGGGCAGCATCACTTCCTTGAGGTGCAGCGGCGCGTACCGGCTAACGATCAACTGGCTGGCGGGGAGGGTCTGGAAATACTCGCGATGAGCTTCGCGGTCGCCGGCGAAACGGAAAGCCCCGCGAGGGGTCGTCAGGAAACCTAGGTCGATCGTGTGCAGCAGCAGCTGTGTTGGCGCGCCGACCGCAATCGGCGAGAGCTCGCCAGACGCCTTGCCCTGACGGAAACGCAGAACCAAGCCGGGGCGGATCCATTCCGCCGGGAGGTCGACACTCCAGGCGTCGCTCGCATAGCGCAGCCCGTTGTTCTCGTGCTCACCTTCGCGGAACCAGCGGCCGCCTACGGCCATGAAGACGACGGTCTGTCCGCGGGAGACGCGCACTTCACTGTCGCCGTAATGAACCGTCGAGCCATAGCCGGCGCCAGCATTGATCCGGACGATCTTGCCGTCGAGCCCTTTGGCCGCAGGAAGATGGATCTCTCTCACCCAGCGTCCATCGGCCGTGGCGACCTTGACGAGTGCGTTTTTACCGAGCATGGCTCGCAGCGCGCCGCCATCCTTATCAGCCAGTTTCGTGATCCCATCGACGTCGTCGATTATGCCATGTGACTCGCCCTTCGGCTTGAAATCCATCCCGCCCGCCGGCGCGCCGACCACATAATAGGCCGTCTTCGGCAGCATGACCGGCGGATCCAGCTTCAATGTGCCGAGCTCCTTGCCGGAGCCGTCCACCGCTGTGACCGTGATCGGCGTGGAGTCGGCTCGTAGCGGGCGCACCATTAGGAGAGACTTGCGCAGGCTGATCAGGCGAGGCTGGCGGTCATCTTCGCGAGGCCGCGAGGGAATGATCTGGCTCTGGGCAAACAGCACCTGAGCCTCGAAGTCACCCCTGAGGTCGTTCTTCGGTGCCGTGGCATTGAACACCAAGCTGGACTCCGAAGCGGCCGGAGCGGCGAAAGACGACGGGAAATGACCAGCGATGAGCAGACCAGTCAATAGAGCGAGACGGGGAGACATGTGGCGGGGTATGCTTGATAGAAAACGCTGAGCCCTTTACATCGGCAAGGACGGAGACCCCCTTTAATCGGCCGATTCCGCTCAACTGACGCTGTTCCCCTGCTTTCCTGCCCCTCGGTCATCGATTCTTTGCGTGGAACTTCCACCCCCCCGAATCAATCCAATACGTTGGACAGCGGGGGGCGGTTTCATCAATTCTGCCAACCCTGCCCCGTCCAACCCCATTTCCTATCATATGAAATCCCTGACCCGCACCTCCCTGTCCCTAGCGCTCGCGCTGGCGGCAGTGACCGCCCTCGCCCAGGACGCGACCAAGAAGCCCCTCTCCAAGTGGGAAGCGATGGACTATGGTCGCTTCCTCTCGGCTTCCATCGACAACACCCAGGGTGAAAGCCCTTTCAAGCAAAGGGGCTGTGCGGCCAATAAGGCTGTCATGGTCAACCTTGGTAACCGCGACGCCGGCTTCGCCTTCGACACCGAGACCCTCCGCGGCGCCGGTGCCTGGACAGGTGGCTGGATGAAGTTCAAGGGCGTCGCCTTCGACGGCGCGCACGGCCCCAACCCAAGCCCCGTGGCTGGCGCCAAGGTCTTCTTCGAGACGAATCCCGGCCCCGGCTGGAGCTTTAATGGCACCTTTAACGAAACCCGCACCCTGCCCAAGGGCCCCGAGGGCGTGATGTCCAATATTCCCCTCGGCCCGCTCCCGCGCGAGCACGCCAAGTACCAAGGCCTCTACCTCCATGGAGACCGCGTCGTCTTCGCCTATACCGTCGGCTCCGCCGAAGTGCTGGAATCCGCCGAGATGGAAAAAGTCGGCGACGTCATCGTACTCTCCCGCTCCTTCACCGTTGTGAAGGGAGAACTGGATTCCTCCGTGCGCCTCCTTGACCTCCCTTACGGCGGTAAGGTCGACCTCGCCGACGGTGCCAACGCCATCGTACGCGTCGAGATCCCGCTGCCGCCCGCACCGGCTCCCGGCAAGAAGGCAGACCCGAAGGCCAAAGCCAAGGTAGCCAAGAACGCCCCGGCCGTCGTCAAGCCCGCCGACGAACTCACTACCGTGACCGTCAACGGCCTACCGGACGGTTCGATTCTCAGCAACAAGGGTAACTTCCTCTCTCTCAAGCTCACCAAGGTCGCCGCCGGCACCTCCTTTAAGGTCTCGTTCGCCCACGGCGCGATCAATTCCGGCGACGTACTCCGTAAGGTGACCTCCCAGGTCGCCACCGCCACCGACCTCCGTGCCTTCACCAAGGGCGGACCCGCCCACTGGGCCCAAGACGTCGTGACCGAAGGAGTCCTCGGCGAAGTCGACCAGACCAAGCAGGCCGACGCCGTCAAGACCCAGCTCGCTGGCGAAAACGACGCTGCGCAGAAGCAGGTCCTCAAGGACAAGCTGGCCGAAATCGTCAACGCCCCCTACCTCGTCGACAACATCAGCGTCCCCTCAGACAACCCCTACAACGCCTGGATCCGCGTCGGTGCGATTGACTTCTTCAAGGACGGCCGCATCGCCTTCGCCACCTGGAGCGGTGACGTCTGGATCGGCAAGTTCGCCGACGATAACTTCAGCAAGATCACCTGGCATCGCTACGCTACCGGCATCTTCCACGGCCTCGGCCTGAAGATCGTCGACGATAAGATTTACGTCCTCGGCCGCGACCAGATCACGCTCCTGCACGACTTTAACAAGGACGGCGAAGCCGACTTCTACCAAAACTTCAACAACGACGTCCAGGTCACCTCGAACTTCCACGAGTTCACGTTCGACCTCCAGACCGACTCGCAAGGCAACTTCTACTTCCTCAAAGGCGGACCCGTGAACCCAGGAGGCCGCGGCTGGGGCCCCCTCAGCGACCACCATGGCTGTATCTTCAAGGTCTCGCCTGACGGTAAGAAGTTTGAAGTCTACGCCACCGGCATCCGAGCCCCGAACGGCATGGGCGTCGGCCCCAACGGCGAGATCTCCAACGGCGATAACCAGGGCACCTGGGTACCCGTGGACTATATCCACTTCTCCAAGCCGGGCGAATTCATCGAGGTCCCTGACCTCTCGCACATGAACCCGCCGCCCACGAAGTATAGCCCCCACCTCTGCTGGGTGCCCTACGACATGGACAACTCCAATGGCGGCCAGATTTGGGTCCCCGCCAACAAGGGTAAGTGGGGACCGTTCGAAGGCCGCATGCTCTACCTATCCTACGGCAAGTCTTCGCTCTTCGCCGTTCTCCAGGAACGCGTCGGCGACATCCCGCAGGGCGGCGTGGTCAAGTTCCCCCTCAAGTTCACCTCGGGCATCATGCGTGCCCGCTTCAGCCCGACGGACGGCCAGCTTTACGTCTCTGGCCTCAAGGGCTGGCAGACCAACGGCGTCAAGGACGGTGCGATCCATCGCGTGCGCTACACGGGAAAGTCCGTGACCATGCAGGAATCTCTCCACGTCTCCAAGCGGGGTATCACCATCGGCTTCACCGGAGCCTTGGACAAGAAGACCGCCACCGACCTCCAGAACTGGTCGATCGAACATTATAACTACCTCTGGTCCAGCGCCTACGGCTCGGCCGAATACAAGGTTAGCAAGCCCACGGAAAAGGGCACGGAGTCGGTGGCCATCAAGTCAGTCAAGCTCTCTGATGACGGCATGACGGTGTTCCTCGAAGTCCCCGGCCTCGTTCCGGTGATGCAGATGCGCATTAAGATGAACGTGAAGGCCGTCGACGGATCCCGCGTCCCCGACGACATCGGCAGCACAATCAACGTCGTCCCGGAGAAGGAAGGCGAAGACTACCGCTCGTTCGCCAAGTAACTGAGGCGAAATCCTCACGGCGAAAGGCCCGGTTCACACCGGGCCTTTTTGTTGGGGGCTTGCCTGTCGGTGGGAATGTCTCTCATTAAGAAGCGTCCCGCCGCCATGTCTTTCCGCCGCATCCTCTGCCTGCTCGCCGCG
>CAIKWA010000048.1 GCA_903831005.1 uncultured Opitutia bacterium | reverse complement strand
GTTGGAGTCTCTTGGGGGCCTATGGCCAAAGTAGACCTCGAAACCGTCCAGAAGATCCTGAAGTCGAATGGCGTCGATGTACGCCTCGCCGCCGAGATCCTCAACCAGCTGCGCGATGTCGTGGCCGAGGACGCCGTCGAGCGCGAGAAGCCGGCCAAGAAGCAGATGCTCGTCCTGGTCAGCGAACCCGAGGAAGGCCTGCCCAAGGATCTCACCGGCTGGGTCGTCCAGCTGCTCGAGGATGACGACCCTAAGGAAGTTTCCGCTAAGATTGTCGAGGTCGCCAAGGCCTTCAATGAGTCGCCCAAGGGACAGCGGGTACCCGTCGAGTCGTTCGGCGACGCGGTGCAGAGCATTTCCGGAAAGCTTTTCAAGGAGAGCGATCTCTGGATCAAGACGCGCGAGCCCGTGCGGATTATCCCGGTGAAGAATTCGATCGGTCGCCGTCGTCGCGACTAAGCGAATCGGTTCCCCCTCTTTTTAGGAATAAGGTTCCTGAAAAAGCGAATTTAGAAGCACTTTTTAGGCGTTTTAGGGCGGTTGATTGCTCTCGCCTCAAGGGGGGGTTGGTCTACTTTCTCCCCCTACTATGAAGTTCAAAAACTTCCCTATCTACCGCATCGAGTGGGTGACCTCCACCTTCCTGATCGTGACCGCTTTCCTGTCGCTGACCCTGGTGCCTTGGTTCCTCTGGACCCAGTTCAACCTGCCGGCTGACGCCGCCAACAAGGTCCATGGCTGGGGCTTCATCTGGGCCATGTTCGTGTTCTACTACTACGCGACCGGCTTCGGCATCACCCTGGGCTACCACCGCCTGTTTTCCCATATTTCCTTCAAGGCCAAGTGGCCGGTGAAGCTCTTTGTCCTCCTGTTCGGTGCCGCTTCTTTCGAAAACTCGGCCCATGATTGGTGCGCCGACCACCGTATCCACCATAAGCATGTGGATGAAGACGAAGACCCGTACGATATCTCGAAGGGCTTCTTTTACGCCCATATCGGCTGGCTCCTCTTCCGCCTCAAGCCGCCGGCACCCATTACCAACGTCAAGGATCTCGAAGCCGACCCCCTCGTCATGTGGCAGCACCGCTACGTCCAGTGGATCGGCGCCTTCGTGGGCTTCGTCTGCCCGGCCGCCCTCGGCTACGGTTACGCTGTGCTCATGGGCTACGCCAACCCTGGCATGACCGCGCTCGCCGCCTTCCTCATCGCCGGCCTCCTCCGCACCGTCGTCGTCCAGCAGGGCACCTTCTGCATCAACTCGCTCTGCCACATGATTGGCCGCCAGCCTTACTCCACGGATCACAGCGCCCGTGACAGCGGAGCCGTCGCGCTCCTCACCTTCGGCGAAGGCTACCATAACTATCACCACGAGTTCCAGCACGACTACCGTAACGGCGTGAAGCCCTGGCAGTTCGATCCCACCAAGTGGATCATCTGGACGCTCTCCAAGGTCGGCCTCACCGAAGACCTGCGCCGCGTGCCGGATTCCCGTATTATGGCCGCCGAGCTCAAGGAAAAGAGCCGCACCCTTGGTCGTGATATCGATTCTCTCGCCGCCCGCCTCGACGCCCGCACCCGCGAACTCAAGGCCAAGTCAATCGCCGCCGCCCACGAGCTGGCCAAGGAGCTCGCGCTCCGCGCCGAAGCCCTCAAGGAAGCCGCCACGACGAAGGCTGATGTGGCCCAGGAGACGATGGTCGAACTGCGCGGCCTGCTCAATCAGGCAGCCTCGCATCTCGAGACGTTGCGTCGCGCTGACGCTGGTTCCGCCGCCTAAGCGTCGTTCGCTTAGGGCCGTAGCCCCTGAATCAGTTCGAGGACCTTCGCCTCGATCTGAGGAAGGGCGTCGTCCGGATGGGCAAAGTCGATATCGTGCACAGTCCAGTATTCGATCCGGTCAGCCCATTCGGGGTGCGACTGGAGCATCATGGCGTGGTGCTCGTCCCGCTTGAGGGCGATGGTCCGATGCGCCCGCTCGAGATCTTCCCGGCGTAGCTGGGTGGGGGCCGGGCCAGTCAGGTCGAGGGGGACCCCCAGCTCGCGGAGGCGCCTTTCGGTATCCCGGGAAATGAGGGTAGGTTCGTCGGCGACCAAGGAGGTCAGGAGGCCGCGGGAAAAGGCCCGGGCGGGGTGCCCCATGCGGGCGGCATGCCAATTGAAGAGGGCCTCGGCATGACGGCTGCGGTAGAAGTTCCCTGTGCAGACGAAGAGGGTCAGGGGGCCAGAATCTGCGCTTGTGCGGAGGGACATGCCGGGTAGAGTCCACCCAACCTAACCTCACTGCCATGGTACGCAATCTGTTCGTTCTCTCCCTCCTTTCTTTCGCTGTCGTCGGTTGCATGGGCCCTAAGAAGGGTCCGTCACCCGTCACCGACGGTGCTGGCGACGCCAACCTCGTCCCGGCCACCCTGACTCCGATCGCCGCTCCGGCGCTGACCCCTGAGCCTGCTCCGGCCGCCAAGAAGGCTCCGTCGAAGGCTAAGGGCAAGTTGCCTCTCAGCGGTAGCAGCAGCAAGTAAGCTTCAAGGCTTACATCAACGACACTTCGGTGACGAAGGTGTCGACCTGACCGGGCTCCGCAAAACGGAGCCCGTTCTTATGTTCAGGGCTGTTGGGCGGCCCCATCCACGGCTCGACGCAATAATACGGTGCTTCCGGATCCGGCGTCCAGGTGACAACGCTCGCCCAACTGCCCGGGATCGCTTCTTCGCCGACCTTGATCGTGATGTCTTCTTCGCCCGACTTCGGCCCGAAGCTGAGCGTGGCGGACTTGAGGTTGGTGAAGATGCAGTCGGACAGATGTGGGTTATCGAAGCTGATCGCCTCGGCGCCCTTGAGCTCGCCGAAGGCGACCAGTTTGCCGTCGGCGGCGTGACGCCACTGTTTCTTCGACGGGATCTTCACGACATAGTCGCGCCGGCTGAGTCCTTTATGCCACGGCAGCGTAAAATAGAAGTGATGGCCGGCGCACCATGGCAGCGGCTGGGCCTCACGGTTCTCGAACTCGAAGGTGATGCGCAGGAAGAGCTCGAGGAAGTCGAAGCGGATCCGGAAGTCGTAGGCGAAAGGATAGCAGCCGCGGCCGCGCGCATCCTGGATCATGCGTACCACCGCATGTTTGGGGCCGCTTTCGATGATTTCGAAGGCAGAATCGCGGGCAAAGCCGTGCTGCGGCATGGGGCGTTTGACGCCGTCGGCGGCCTTCCAGGCGAACTTCTCGCCGTCGGCGTAGTTACGGCCCATGAAGGGGAAGAGGATCGGGTTGCCGCCGCGGACGGGCCCAATCTTGTCGAGGTCCATGGGCGCTCCTTCGGGCCAGAACAGGATCTCACGATGGCCCGAGGGGACGTCGAGTTTCCAGCGGAGGAGGCGGGCCCCGCGCGTCAGGCAAGTCTCGTAGGTCGAGGCGCCGACCTTCCACCGTTCCATGGGCACGCCATTCTCTTCGTAGCTCTGCATAGGGCAGAGCAAACGCCGCGGCCGCCCGGTGGCAAACGCGGACTTAACCCGCGCGCTTGGCGAAGCGGTAATGGCACACCATCCACTCGGTGCCATCCCGGAAGTTCCAGAGCTCGGCGCAGGCCATGAAGAAGACCCGCCAGTTGGCCAGCCAGGCCTTCGCCCGATCCTCGCCGTAGGTCTGCGCGAAGATTCGCAGAATCTCTTCGCGGTGACGGTCGGTGTTCTGGAGCCAGTGCTCCGAGGTCTGACCGTAGTGGCGGCCCTCGACCTCCCACTGCTGCTCAAGCTTCAGGTCGGCCTGGAAGCGGCTGGCGAGGCAGTTGGAGGGCATGATGCCGCCGGTGAAGAAGTGGCGCGACATCCAGTCAGTCGAGTCCTTGGCCGCGAAGTGGTAGGCGATATCCTTGTGCGTGAAGACGTGGAAGAAGAGTTTCCCGCCGGGCTTGAGCCAGCCGCCGATACGGCGCATGAGCTCGCCCCAGTTCTTCATGTGCTCGAACATCTCAACCGATACCACGCGGTCGAAGCGCGCGGCCTCGGCGGCGAAGACGTTCATGTCGCAGGTGATAATCCGGACGTTCTTAAAGCCGCGCTTAGCGCATTCGCCTTCGATGTGCGCGCGCTGCGAGGCGGAGTTCGAGACGCCGGTGATGCGGGCGTTCGGGTATTTCTCGGCCATCCACAGGGTAAGCGAGCCCCAACCGCAGCCGAGTTCGAGAATTTCGAGGCCGTCCGTGAGCTCCGCGCGCGTGCACGTGCGGGTCAGCATGGTCTCCTCGGCCTCGCCAATGGACTCGCTGCCGAGCGCGTAATAGCAGGAGGAGTATTTCAGGCGCGGGCCGAGGCAGAGTTTATAGAAGGCCGCGGGCACCTCGTAGTGCTGTTCGTTCGCCGCCTTGGTCTCGATGGCCACCGGCAGCGTGCGCAGTTCGGCCGCAAAGGCGTCGACCTTCGCGAAGCGCTCCGCGGCGGACTCCGGCCGCTCGTCGGCGAGGCGCTGCTTGAGCAGGCGGCGGATGCCCCAGCGGATCACGGAGTCCGGTAAGATGTCTTTTTCGATGAGGGTATCGATCAGCGGCATACCCTCACCTTGCACGAAGACCGCTTCGCTGGCAATCCGCCGCGGAGGAAAATCAGCGCCGGGGCGGGCGGGGCCAGAAGGCCGGCACGCGCGTCTGGTAGTCGGCGTAGGCGGGCCCCTTAGACGTCAGGAGCTGCTGCTCGGTGAGCGGGATACCAGTCACGCGCGTCAGGAAATAATACATCACCCCGACGCAGAGCAGGCCGGGGACGCCGCGGTAGGTGCTATTATAGCTCATCAGGAGGAAGCCGATCCAGACGAGCCATTCACCAAAGTAGTTGGGGTGGCGACTCCAGGCCCAGAGTCCGCGTTCGCACACCTGGCCCTTGTTGGCCGGGTCCTTCTTGAAGGCCGCCAGCTGCGCGTCGGCAATCGTCTCGATGAGCAGGGCGAGGCCGACCACGCCGAGTCCGACCCAGTGGATAGCCTGAGCCGGGCCGTAAGCCCCAGTGGGGTTAGAGGATAGCAGCGGCAAGCAGAGGATCGTCAGGACGAGCGCCTGGATGAAATAAAAATAGGCCATCTGGGCCGGCATCCGTTCACCGTGCTCGGCCCGCATCTTGAGGTAGCGGCCGTCTTCTTGGTCGAGATGCCCGAGCACGCGGCCCGCGAGGTGCGTCCCGAGTCGTAGGCTCCAGAGCACCGTCGCGATGGCCATCAGTAGGCCTTGGCCTTCGAGGTGGTGGTAGACGAAGAAGTGGGTGGCCAGGACCTGCAGGCCGACGAGCGCGAAGCCGTACGACCAAGCGACGTCGACGATGGACCAGTTATCAATCTTCTTGGCGACGAGCCAGCAGAGCGCGAAGAAGACGCAGGCTTCGCCGAGAAGGATTAGGAATTCGAAACCGAGTTCGAAGAGGGGGCTCATGGGGCGGGAGGTTTGGGGATGAGACGATGAAACGTCCGACGCAGGATAAGGTGCAGGAGCCAGCAGGCGAGCGGGACTGTCACGGCCCAGCCGATGAGCCCATGGAGGCCGGTCAGCCAGAATTTCTCCAGAAAATCGGGGATGGAACGGTTGAACTCGCCGATGATTGCCTCCGGGGTGAGGGCGAAGTGGCGCGCCCCCGAAAGCGTCTCGCCGAGGCGGACGAACGGGACGATGAGCAGGACCTGTAAGGGGAAGGCGCTGTGGTTGATGACCTGCATCACCACGTGGTTGAGGCGGAAGAGACGGCCGGCGACGAGGCAGAGTACGGTCGTCAATCCGATGAACGGTACGATCGCGATGGCGAAGCTGACCACGACTGCGGCCGAGACGGCCTCCGGGGTCGCGCCTTGACGGAGTTCCGCGACGAGCGGATCACGCACCCGGCGGCGCAGCCAATCGGAGAGACGTCCCATTCAGGCGACCTTACGCGTGAAGAACACCTTGCCAAGGTCGGTCTCACCCTTGGCCTTGAAGAGGCAGAGCAGGGCATAGCCCGCGATGGCGAAATTACCCAGGAGCATCAGCGCGACGAACCAGCCGAGGCGCGAGGCGATGGTCTGCTCGCGCCAAGCGACGTAGAGCCAGAAAGCGAGGAAGCCGAAGTAGGCGTCGAACATCGTGGCCAGGCCCCACGGCTCGGAGCAGACGGTCACGTAGCCGCCCACGACGTTAAGCCCTTTGCCCGCGTATTCGGGCAGGGAGGTGATCGAAGGGGTGACGCAGGCGTACCACGACACCCAGGTCATGGCGACGAGCACGAGGACGAAGTAGAGGGTCAGGGCGCGACGAGAGTTCATGGGATGGGAGTATAGAGTATCGAGTAGTGGCGAGGCAGCGGAGTGTAGGGTAGCGGGAAGGAGGGGAAAGGCAAATGGGCTGAGTGGAGGGCTGAATCGATGATACAAGCTTCAGGTGGCAGGTGGCGGCCCCAGGTGGCAGGATTTATAAACTCAAAGGGAGACCGAAAACCGGATGATTAGCTCGGTTGTATCGGGTAGGGCGGTGATTGCACTCACCGCCGTTCGAGACCGGAGGTTGGGCGTCGTCGGATCTCAGTTTAGTGCGATGAAGTCGTACGTCCGTCCGCGAACGGACGTGAGTGCAATCACGTCCCTACCCAAGGTAGATGCGCGAACTCAAAGGGAGACCGGGAACCGGAATGTGAGCTGCGGGCATTATATCCCCAGCCAATCATCCGGTCTCCGGTTTCCCTCTGAGTTTATGTCTCTCCAACAAAAAAGCCGCCCGGGTGGGCGGCTGTCTTGATCCTGGTCAACGTGTCAACTTGCCCACGTGTCCCCTCGCGAAGCGAAGCTTCGCGCTTAGAACGCCCGACGGATGCTGATCGCGGCGGAGACGTCGTGCTCTTCGCCGACGGTGGAGACGTGGGCCGAAATATTGAGGAGGGTGTGCTCGCTGAGCTTGTGGTCGACGTCGAAGCCGAAGCGGACGCAGTCAGGGCGGACCGCGGTGCCAGGGAGATCGAAGGACACGCTGCCGGCGAGGTCGCGGCCGGTGAGGCGAGGGCCGACGCCGTCGAAGCGGTGGATGGCTTCGGCGGTGAGGAGGAGCTTGGTCGTGGTGGAGAGATCCTTGGAGGCGGTGATACCGATGCGGCCTTCGGTGGCGTTATGTTCCTGCTCGTCGAATGCGGCCGGGAAGGCGCCACCGGTCTCGGTGTAGGCACCGACGACGGTCTGCGTCACGGAGTAAGAGGCGTAGGGCGCGAAGCCGAAGCCGCCGAACGTCACGAGCGACGGGGCGTCGACGCGGAGACGGGCGGAGCGGGTGATGGTGTCAGCCACGCCGAAGGAGGAGTCGGTCGAAGCGCCGCTGGTGTAGCCGCGGTGGGTCTTAGATTCCCAGGAGCCGACCATGCCGAGCAGGGAGACGATCCACTGCGTGCCTTCCGGACGGTAGTCGAGCTCGGCGATGGCGAAGTCGCCGCCGGTGGCAGAGGAGCCGCCGAAGGCGAGGTCCTGATTCTGGACAGCATGGCCGCCGCCGATACCGAAGAGGAAGGACTTACCGAGGTTCCAGTTGATGCCGGCTTCACCGCTGGTCACGTGGACGTCGCGGGTGCGGGAGGAGGAACCAAAGTCTCCGGTGGCCCAGGCCTGGGACTCTTTACCCATGCGGTCGAAGGAGAGCATCGGACGGTGGTGGGCACCTTCGAAGGGCAGGCCCGCGAGGGTCGAGCCGATCATGTAGGTGCGATTCGCGCCGTTGATCGAAGAGAGCCAGGCGGCTTTATCTGGGACGCCGGTGGGGCCGACGCTGAGGAAGGTGAGTTTGAGGAGTGGATTGTAAGTGGAGTCAACAATGGCTCCATTGGTCATCGGGTCAGTCACGTCGCCCAAAGGTCCCATGACGTGAAGCCAGCCGTTGAACGTACCGCCACCTTGGGCTACCATCTCTTGGGTTAAGTCAGCTCCGTGATTCCAGGCACCAAAGACAACCTCACGTATTTGTCCTCCGGCAAGAGAGTAGGTACCGTCGCGGGCAGTTCCAGTTCCGCTTACGGTGATGCTGATGGAGTTAAGCCCTGTTCCTAGTTCGAAGAAATCGTATCGGGTTAAATTTTTCCCGGTAATGTTTAAATCCATGGTGCCGGTGGCCGATCCAGCGTTTCCGAAGGCCGCGCCGGACCACAGCATGTTATATGTGACCGCGTCGAGTTGGGTGGCGGTCGCGGCGGCGGCGAGGAGGAAGGCGGTCTTGAGGGATTTCATATTGGGCGTCTTGATATCAAAATGGCTTGGAGGAACAACCTAATTGGTCAAACAGGCTTAGATTCAGCATATTTTGATATAACCCGAACAATGTTCATGTCTTGAGGTAGGGCGGTGATTGTCATCACCGCCGTTCGAGACCGCAGGCAGGGGGTCGCCGGGTCTTAACCAGTCTCGGTACGTCGCATGTCCGTCCGCGAACGGACGTGATGGCAATCACGTCCCTACCCAGGCCAGCTAGGTCGCGACGCAGTCGCGCCCCTACCCAAGGCAGCCAGGGCAGCACGTGGTGCTGCCCCTACCTATTATTCGAAACTAAATTCTCCGTCCGTGGCTTCCGGGGGAGGAGGATCGCCGGCGAGGATGGTACGGACGAAGAGGTCACGGTGCTCGGTGCAAGGGCCGTGCGCGCGAAGGGCTTCAACGTGCTCGGGCGTGCCGTAACCTTTGTGCGTGGCGAAACCGTATTGGGGATAGCGCGCGTGCATCTCGACGAGCATGCGGTCGCGTTCAACCTTGGCGACGATCGAGGCCAGGGCGATGGCGAGGCTCTTGCCGTCGCCGCCTTTGACGGATTCATGCGCCCAGGCGAACGGGCGCAGCGGCAGTCCATCGACGAGCACAAGGAACGTGCGCGCATCGGTCCGGCCGAAGAGTTCACCCTCGGTGCCCGCGGCGGCGAAGAGGGGAGCGATGTGCCCGACGGCGAGCTTGGCGATGCTGCGCGCCATCGCGAGCCGCGTGGCGCCGAGAATATTATGTGCCGAGATCTCCATCACCGAGCCTGCCGCCCAGGCGGTCTTGAGTTTTCCCTCAGCTTCCATCTTCGCGATGGCTTCGCGTAATTCCGCGCGCTTCTCGGGGGTCAGCTTCTTGGAATCGTTGGCGCCGGAGAGTTTCCGTAGCCAGGCGGGTTCGCCGTAGAAACCGGCGTCGAGTAGCACGGCGGCGGCGATGACTGGACCGCAGAGTGAACCACGGCCCGCTTCATCCACTCCCGCGATGCCTGGACGGTCGGCACCTTTCTTGCGGTCGAATGATGCCAGCGAGGCCACGGCTTATTCGGCCTTCTTGCGGCGGACGAACGGTTTGGTGGCCGGCGGCTCGAGCCCACGGACCTCGTAGGCGGTCTTGAAGTGCAGCTTGGCGAAGTTGACGAGGATTGCCGGACCGAGACGGCCGACGAGTTCGATGCCAGCGTTTTTGGCTTCAGAGCCAGAGCCCTTGGGGAGCTGCACGCCACCATCCTGGGACAGGCGGTCGATCTCGCGGACGAAGGCCGCGCGGGCAACGATGGAGGCCGCGGCGACGACGGGGTCGGATTCGGCCTTGGTACGCATACGGAGGTCGAACTCGACGCCTTTGCGGGCGAG
>CAIKWA010000047.1 GCA_903831005.1 uncultured Opitutia bacterium | reverse complement strand
CGAGTTTTCCTCCCTTTATCCTTTCCCTTTGCCCCTGCGTATCGCTTTCTAACTCAACTTTATGTCTACGTTTTCCGACCTCGGTCTGCCCGAGCCAGTCCTGCGCTCCTTAGCCGAACACGGCTACGTGACCCCGACCCCCATTCAGGCTCAGGCGATTCCCGTCATCATGGCCCGCAAGGATCTCATCGGCGCAGCCCAGACCGGCACCGGCAAGACCGCCGCCTTCGCGCTCCCGACGCTTTCGCTCCTTGGTCCGGCCGCCGGCAAGCCCCGCTGCCTCGTCCTCGTCCCGACCCGCGAGCTCGCCGTCCAAGTCGACGAGAACTTCCAGAAGTACGGCAAGCACTTCGGTACCCGCACTGCGCTTCTCTACGGCGGCGTGGGCTACGGCGCCCAAGTTAAGGCCCTCGAAGAGGGCGTCGACGTCGTCATCGCGACCCCGGGTCGCCTGCTCGACCTGCATGAGCAGAAAATCCTGGACCTAAAGTCCATCCAGATGCTGATCATGGACGAAGTCGACCGCATGCTGGACATGGGCTTCATCGAGGACGTCACCCGCATCGTCAACTACTGCCCGAAGGACCGCCAGACGCTGCTCTTCTCCGCCACGATCTCCGACGCCATCGGCCGCATTGCCGGTTGGGCGCTCCGCGATCCAGTCACGATCGACGTCCGTACGGGCCTCGGTGCCGCCGACACGGTCGAACACGCGATCTACCCAGTCGATATCTTCCAGAAGTACGACCTGCTGCTGTCTCTGCTCAATAAGAGCGGCTACAAATCCGTCATCGTTTTCACCCGCACCAAGCGCGACGCCGACCGTATCGCCGAGTGGATCGAAGGCCACGGCACGCCCGTCGCCACGATGCACGCCGACCGTTCGCAGACCGAGCGTGCCGCCGCCCTCGCGGGCTTCAAGTCCGGCAAGTTCAGCATCATGGTGGCGACCGACATCGCTTCGCGCGGCCTCGATATCCGCGGCGTCACGCACGTCATTAATTACAACGTCCCTGAGCACGCCGAAGACTACGTACACCGTATTGGCCGTACCGGCCGTGCTTCCGCCGAAGGCGAAGCCTTTACGCTCTTCTCTCCGGACGAGATGCATCATCTCCAGCAGATTGAAGTTCTCCTCGGCCGCACCATCGAGCGCCGTAAACTCGATGGCTTCCGCTACTACTCCGAACCGCAGCTGACCCCGGGCAGCGCCAAGGCGGCGACTGCTTCGCGTAAGCGCAACCGCTAATCGTGTCCGTCCCTGCTTCCGAGCCTCCGATGCGGCGAGCCCTCGAGCTCGCTCGTCAGGCTTGGGGACGAACGCACCCGAACCCGATGGTCGGGGCGGTCATCACGGAAGGCGGCAAGATTGTCGCCGAAGGCTTCCACGCTAAGGTCGGCGAGCCGCATGCCGAAGTGATGGCCCTGCGTGCCTTGGGTCGTAAGCCCGCCGTGGACGCCATCTTGCACGTCACGCTCGAGCCCTGCTGCACGCATGGCCGCACGGCGCCGTGCGTCGACGCGATTCTGGCTTCTGGGATCCGCACGGTTGTCGTCGGCGCTCGCGACCCGAATCCCGCTCACGCCGGCCATGGCCTCGACCTACTGCGCGCCCAAGGTGTCGCGGTCGTCGAAGGGGTGTTGGGTGAAGAATGCGCCGAGCTGAACCTCATCTTCAATCATTGGATTGTCCGCGGCTCACCGCTGCTCGCGCTCAAGGTCGCCTCGACGCTCGATGGTAAGCTGACCTTGCCCGCAGGGCAGGGAAGCGCGGTAACCGGTCCGGAGTCGCAGGCCTACGTGCATCGCCTGCGTCGACTCTTCCCCGCTATCGCCGTGAGCGCCGATACCGCGATTACCGATAATCCGCGCCTGACCGCGCGAGGCGATGAGGGCGAGTTCTGCTCGGTGCGCTTCGTGTTGGATCGCCATTTCAAGACGGCCGGTCGCACGGGCCTGAATCTCTTCCAGGACCCCCACCGCACCCGGACGATCGTGGTCGGTCTGGGCTCCGCCGCCAAGAAGTCGGACCTGGCTTGGTATGAAGCCGAGGGCATCAAGGTTTGGTCCTTGGTGGGGGACGAAGATTCCTTCCTCAAGGTCTGGGCTGAGCGTTGCGCCCAGGAGAAGATAACTGGCGTACTCATCGAAGCCGGCCCGCGCCTTTCTTCGGCCATGCTGTCGTCTGCGTCTGCCGATTACCTTTACGCTTTCGTCGCTCCTCGTACGGGCGATGCCGAGGCTCCGAGCTGGCACGATGGGGTAGCGCTTCGGGCGGGGGGTCTCAGGACCTCTCTGGTGGGCTCTGACGCCCTTTATCAGGGTCATTTGGGGTAAGTCCTAACATTGTCTAATAAAAGGCTCCTAGGCTGAATTAGGGGTCATTCCAGCGTCTAAAGCAGGCGAGGAGGGGTCTTTTTGTCCTAAACGGGCCGCCTTGGCGGTTTTGGCTCGCCTTTTCAAGAAAAACTTACATCACAGCGAGTCCGCCTCCCTGTCCAAAGCAGAATGGCCCTAACCTTCTAAATCCTAACTACTTATGACAGAGAAAATCTTGGACCACAAGCGTAAGGAGAAGCCCTCCTTCACCTCTCTCATCGAGAAGAAGCGGGATGGCGGCGAATTCACCGCCGACGAGATCCGTCACATCATCGACTCGGTGATGGATGCCGAGATGCCGGAGGCGCAGCAGGCCGCTTTGGCCATGGCGATCTACTTCAAGCAGATGTCCGCGCAGGAAACCGCGCTCTTGGCCGAAGAGCTCCGTCTCTCTGGCGACGTCATCGACCTCGACCGCCTCACCCAGCCCAAGATTGCCAAGGTCTCGACCGGTGGCGTGGGCGACAAGACTTCCATGGTGCTCGGGCCCCTCGGCGCCGCCGCCGGCGTCATCATGCCGGGCATGAACGGCAAGGATGAAGAATTCTGCATCTCGACCGTCGAGAAGCTCAGCTCGATCCCGGGCTTCAAGGGCAAGGCCACGATGGACCAGTTCCGCCAGCAGCTCGAGCGCGTGGGTTGCGCCGTCACCGAGCAGTGCAGCGAAATCGCTCCGGCGGATGATATTCTCTACAAGCTCCGCCAGAAGACGGGCACGATCCCGTCCCTCCCGCTCATTACGGGCAGCATCCTCTCCAAGAAGCTCGCCGAAGGCTGCGAAGGCCTGGTGATCGACGTGAAGTGGGGCAACGGGTCCTTTATCCGCGACCTCGAGCAGGCCAAGCAGCTCGCCCGCATCGTCACCCGCGTCGCCCGCTCGCTTAACCGCAAGTGCGTGGCCCTCGTGACCGACATCAACCAGCCGCTCGGCGACTCCGTTGGCACAGGCCTCGAAGTCCTCGAAGCCGTCCGCCTCCTGAAGGGCGAAGGCCCCGAAGACCTGCAGGACCTCGTCCTCAAGCTGGGCATGGAAGTCGTGCGCCTTGCCGGCGTCGCCGGTTCGACCCTTTCCGCGAAGCAGACCGTCGAGAAGCACCTCAAGGACGGTT
>CAIKWA010000046.1 GCA_903831005.1 uncultured Opitutia bacterium | reverse complement strand
CTGCGCGGCAGCATCATAGGCTTCAGAGAACATCATCACGGGAATGGTCACCGAGCGGGAGGCCACGGTGAAGAGGGCCCAGGGGCGGTTATCCTTCTTGGAAATCTTCTTCTCGAGGGCGCCGACAATCCCGCAGACGCGGACGGTGTGGCGCTCCTTCTTGTCGAGCTCGATGCGGTCCGGGGTGACGGTCAGGGTGGCGATGGCCTCATCTAGGCCATGGTAGTCGGCGAGGGGGTGGCCGCTGAGGTAGAAGCCAAGCAGCGCTTTCTCGCTGTTGAGCATCTCGAGCTTGGGCATCTTCTCGGACTTGCGCAGGACGAGGTCCGTCGGGCGCGCGGCGCCGGCGTCCTCAGCTCCCAGCATATCGAAGAGCGAACCCTGGCCGCTGGCGCGTTCTTTACGTTCGCCCGCGAAGTGGCGACGGACGGATTCGATGGAATCGACGAGGTGGCGCCTGTCTTCGCCAGTGAAGTCAAAGGCGCCCGCGCGTACGAGGCAGTCGAGCGTGCGCGAGTTGAGGTCGAACTCGCCAAGGCGGCCGACGAAGTCGCCGAAGTCCTTGTAAGGGCCATTCTTCTCGCGCTCGGCGACGATATTGCGGGCGGCCTGTTCGCCGACGCCCTTGATGGCGCCAAGGCCGAAGCGGATGGCGTTATCCTTGATGACGGGCGTGAAGTCGGTATCGGACTGGTTCACGTCCGGTCCGAGGGCCTTCATGCCGAGGGCTTCGACTTCGCCCATGAATTCGGCGAGCTTGTCGGCGTTGCCCTGTTCGGAGGTCAGCACTGCGGCCATGAACTCGACGGGGTAGTTGGCCTTCAGGTAGGCGGTGCGATACGAGAGGATGGCGTAGGCGGCGGAGTGCGACTTGTTAAAGCCGTACTCGGCGAACTTCTCCAGGGTGGCGAAGATCTCCTCAGCCTTCTTCTTGTCGATGTTATTGGTCGTCTTGGCGCCTTCGATGAAGATCGAGCGCTGCTGCTCCATCTCTTCGCGGATCTTCTTGCCCATCGCACGACGGAGCATGTCAGCGCCGCCGAGGGTGTAGCCGGCGATGACGCGGGCAGCTTCCATTACTTGTTCCTGGTAGACCAAGATACCGTAGGTCTCTTTGGCGACCTTCTCGAGGAGCGGGTGCGCGTATTTGACGAAGGTGGGGTCGTCCTTGCCCTTGATGTAGTCGCCGATGAACTGCATCGGGCCGGGACGGTAGAGCGCGATGAGCGCGACAATCTCGTCGATGGCTGAGATGCGGAACTTGCGACAGAGCGACTGCATGCCGCCGGATTCGAGCTGGAATACGCCGATGGTCTTTGCCTCGTTGAGGAGCGCAAAGGTCTTGGCGTCGTCGAAGCCGAGTTTCTCGATGTCAAAATCAGCCTGGCGGCGATGCTTGCGCACGAGCTTCTGGGCGTCGTCGATGATGGTGAGCGTCTTGAGCCCCAGGAAGTCCATCTTCAGGAGGCCGAGTTTCTCAACAGGGTCCTTGGCGTACTGGGTCGTCAGGTCACCTTCCTGCATCGTCACGGGGATGATGTCAGTGAGCGGGCGGTCGGCGATGATCATGCCGCACGCGTGCTTGCCGGAGTTGCGCACCATGCCCTCGATGACGCGGCCGGTCTCGATGATGCTGGCGGCCTGGGGATTGATGGCAACCTCCTCGCGAAGCTCGTTGGACTTCTTGAGCGCGTCCTCGAGCGAGATGTTGATGTCGTCGGGAACGAGCTTGGCGAGACGGTTGGTCTCGATGAACGGCAGGTCGCGGATACGGGCGAGGTCGCGGACGCCCATCTTGGCGCCGAAGGTACCGAAGGTGATGATGTTGGCGACGCGGTCTTCGCCGTACTTCTTGCGCACGTAGCCGACG
>CAIKWA010000045.1 GCA_903831005.1 uncultured Opitutia bacterium | reverse complement strand
TAGCCGCTGAAGCCGATGGCCTTCACCTTGCCGGCCTGCTTCGCCTTGCGGAGGGCCGGGATGGTCTCATCGACGATCTGCTGCATCGGGACGAACTCAATGTCGTGGCAGAGGATGACGTCGAGGTGGTCAGTACCGAGACGGTGCAGGGAGACGTCGATGCTCTCCGCGACGCGCTTCGCACTGAAGTCGAAGTGCGTCAGGTCATAGCGGCCAATCTTCGAACAGAGCTTATAGCTATCGCGCGGGACGCCACGGAGGGCGACCCCTAGGAGCACTTCGGAAATGCCGCGGCCGTAGAAGGGCGAGGTGTCGATGAAGTTGATGCCGCAGTCGAGGGCGACCTGGACGGACTTCAGGGCGTCATCGAGGGCGACACTGCGGAATTCCTGACCGAGCGAGGAGGCGCCGAAGCTGAGGATAGGGAGTTCGATCCCGGTCTTACCGAGGGTGCGAGTCTTCATGGTGCGAAAGTTCAGGCCGTGCGGCAGCCGACGGTGAGAAGCACGTTGCCCCAGAGGGCTTGGTCGCCAGTCTGGATGGTCAGAATGTGGTCGGCGGATTCGACGGCCTTGTAGAAATCCCACTTCAGGACCGGCTGCAGCTCGAGCTTCAGGCCAGCGGCCTTCACTTCCTTGCGGAACTCAGCCCACACGGGCGGCTCACCCTTCTGCGCGTAGGAATCGTCAGGCGGGATGCCCATTGTGTTGACCGCGTCGACCGGCACTGCGCTGAGGACCGCGCGCAATACTTGGGCGACGGTCGGAATACCCGGCGAGAGATTGAGCGAGACCAGTTCGGCGTTAGGGCCCTTCTTGCCCCAAACTGGGTAGTTGCCATCGGCGATCAGGATGACCGAGTGATGGCCCGCGCGGGCAAGGACTTCGGAGATTTTCGGGTGGATGAGTTGGTGCTTGAGCATGGTCTTAGCGGGGTAAGTGGGTCCGGATGGCCTTGATTGTCTGCGCGGCGGCGGCTTCGGAATCAGGCAAAGGAAGAATCTCTCCGGAGAGATAGCCGGCGAAGCCGATATCCTTGAGCGCGGCGATGACCGAGGCGGCGTCCGTGTGGCCGAAGCCGATCGCCTGGCGGTTGCTATCCGCGAAGTGAACGTGTCCGACGTGGCGGCCGCAGGCGCGGAGCGTGGCGGCGTTCGAGACCTCCTCGATGTTCATATGGAACAGATCGCAGAGCAGCTTCACGTTTGTGACCTTGCGGGCTTCGAGGAACTGGGCGGCGTCGAGCTGACGACTAAGGAGATTCGTCTCGTAGCGGTTGAGCGGCTCGTAGAGAAGCGGCACGCCGTATTGCGCGGCGTGGGCACCGAGGTCGGTGAGTGCTTCGGCTAGCCAGGTCAGGGCTTGGTCGCGCGAGACATCGCCCTCGGCCTTACCCTGCATCGAACCGATGATCGCGGAGGCTTTGAATTCGCCGGCCACGTCAATGGTCGCGCGGATGAATTCGCGGGCCTGTGTGCGGATGGCCGGGTCGGCGTGGGTCAGGTGCCACTTGTGGACGAGCCAGCCGCCGCCGGTGCCGAAGGCTGCGGCGGAGAGGCTATGCTTCTTAAAAAGCGCATGAAGCGCCGGACGGTCGATTGAGGCGGCCGACGGGGCGAAAATCTCGATCGCGTCGAAGCCGAGCTTCGCGGCGGAGGCCGCAGCGGACTCAAGGCCGTCCCAATAAACGAACGGTCCGCCCTTGGCTTGGGCGACGAGTGAGACCGTGATCGCAGATTTAATCACAAGAGAACTCTGCCCTTCCCGTGAAGGAGGGGCAAGTTCCGCTTAAATGACTTTAAACGAAAAACGGAGCGAAGAGGCCGAGAAGCGGCAACTTACTCCGTCATTCCCTGCGAAGTGCGACCCTTCACAAGGCGCTGCACTAAGGCGAAGCGGAGAATCTGCTCCATCTTCGCGATCTCAACTGGGTCGATATCCTTCTGACCACGGGCGGCCTCGACGGCTTCGCGAGCACGCGCTTCGGCGTTCTCGACGGCCTTGAGGTCGATCTTC
>CAIKWA010000044.1 GCA_903831005.1 uncultured Opitutia bacterium | reverse complement strand
GGCTCGTACGGCCTCCGGCCTCAACAAGATCTTCCTTAAGGAAGACAACGCCAAGCGCCTGACCTTTGCTGGTCGCGTTCAGACCCAGTGGGAATCGATTGGCTACAGCGAAACCACTGCTGCTGGCACCGTCGAAGGTATCGACACCAACAACGTCCTGATGCGTCGCGCTTACCTCGGTTTCAAAGCCGACATCGGTGAAGGCGTCTCCGCTGAACTCGTTTGGAATTTCGCTGATAACTCCGACGCCTCCGCCGGTACCATCCGCGCCGGTGCTTTCGATAAGGTGATCTTCACCCACGATAGCTCCATCGGTACTTTCAACCTCGGTTACCAGAAGGTCCAGTGGGGTCTCGAAGAGAACACCTCCTCCTCTAAGCTCTTCACCGTCGAACGCTCCCTGGTGACCCGCTACTGGGCTGAGGCTGAAAACACCCGTCGCGTTGGCTTCGGTGCTCGCCACGTCGGCATGCACTACGCCAACAAGCTCGCCCTTGACGCTGCTGGCACCCTGGAATACGGCGCGGCTGTCGTTAACGCCAAGCAGGGTTACAACACCACCGGCATCAACGACTTCGGCACCTACGCCAACGTCGCTTACACCTACAAGATCACGGACACCAACCGCCACACCGTCGGTTTGAACTGGGGTCAGAACGCTGACGTCGCCGCTGCCGGCACGACCACGAACTTCAACGGCTCGTTGGACAAGCTCTCGGGCTTCAATCCGTACTTCAAGTCGCAGTTCGACAAGCTCGTCGTCCAAGGCGAAATGCAGCAGACCAAGGTTGACCAGAAGAACGCTGCGGCCGCTAACATCGGCGGTGCTGAGCGCGATCCTACCGGCTACAACCTGATCCTGGCTTACAAGTTCACCGATGCGATCGAAGGCGTGGTCCGCTACTCGTACCTCGACACCGATGGCCGTGGTATCCGTGCCTCTGACGGTTTCCGCGACGCCACCATGACCCGCGCCGACACAGGTGTGGCCATGACTGGTACCTACAACAAGGCCAGCAGCTACTATGTCGGTGTGAACTACTACTTCGTGGATCACAACGCCAAGATCTGCTTCGGTTACGAGAAGGGCCAGCTTAAGGACACCTTCAGCTACAATGCCGATGGTTCCATCACGACCAACTCGGCCAACAAGGCTGACGTCGACGCCTTCCGCCTCCAGGCTCAGGTTCTGTTCTAAGCCAACCCAAGGTTAGCTTCATAGCACGAGGGCCGGCGCAAGCCGGCCCTCTTTCGTTGGTGGAGTCACCGACCAGCCCGGGCTTTATCGTCCGGGCTGTTTCGTATCCATGATAGCGGATGGCTGACGTCACTATCCGCGCCCAGCGTAGTGCCCTGGTGGCTTGGGTGTGCAGCTCGGTGACTCCTCTCTCTGCTACAGCACTTGGCTGGCCGTGCTGACGGCGAGAGGATGGTTCACCGCCGTGCCACACACTAGGCCTGCGCCCGGGCGCGACGCTCAAGGCCAGCGACGGTTCAATTCGGGGATAGTATTGAGGGCGTCCGCCGTGGTGTGCCCGTTCATCGCTAGGCCGGCTGGCAGGCCGGGCGCCTGTGGCCGTATGGTCTGCGTCCGAAGGCCTGACCGGGCCTGCTCGCGAAGCTGCGGCGCGTCTTCGCCTAGGCACGAAAAAGCCCGACCGGGTGGTCGGGCTGATTGGGGAGCTGAGGCGAACCTCAGAGCGCGCGGTAGTTAGGCGAAGCGTTGTCGGTGCCCTTGGTCTGTTCGCGGAGGCGGCGATTCTCTTCTTCGAGTTCGGTGACGCGGGCGGATGCGGCGGCGGCCTTGGCGTTGGCCTCGCGGAGGGCCGTGGAAGCGGCTTCGAGGTCGGCTTCGGCCTTCTTCTGCTTAGCGATGGCGTCCTTCAGTTCGGAGCCGTCGCGGAGGCGGACGAGTTCGGCGGTGAGTTCGTTGACGCGGTTAGCGGCATCGCCCTTAGCCTTTTCGAGCTCGGCGGCCTTCACGGCGGCCTTACCAGCGTCTTCCTTGGCTTTGGCGAGTTCGGCTTCGACCTTCTTCTTGGCGGCATCGCCTTCGGCGAGCTTGGCGGCGGAAGCGGCGGCGGCTTCATCGGTCGCCTTCTTGAAGGCGGCGGCATCCTTGGCAGCCTTGTCGTGCAGGGCCTTGATGTCGGCGGCGCTCTTGAGGCGGGCTTCGTTGGCTTCCTTGGTGATCTTGTCGGCGCGCTGGTTGGCTTCTATTTCGCCGTACCAGGTGACGATGGCCACGCCACCTAAGGCGGCAGCGACGAGGATGAGAATGATTTCGCGGGTCTTCATGGATGATTAATTGGCCGCATCCTTACCCGACCCCACGGTGGGGTCAAGAGCCTACCCCTATTTACGAAAGTCGGTTCTTGTAGTCCGCGTAACCAAAACGGCGGACCACTTGTGTCTGGCCGGTCGCAGGGTCGAAGCTGGCGATCGCTGGCAGAGGCACGCCGTTGAAGGTCGTGTTCTTGACGAACGTGTAATGCGACATGTCCATGAACACGAGGCGCTGGCCGATTTTAAGCGGGGAAGGGAAGGAGTAGTCTCCGATGACGTCGCCGGCGAGGCAGGTGACGCTACCGAGGCGATACGTGTGGGGCAGCTTGCCGGGCAGGTCGGCGTCCATGATGTCGGCGCGGTAGGGCATCTCGAGGGTGTCTGGCATATGGTTGGTCGCCGAGACGTCGATGATGGCGATATCAACCCCGTTATGGACTAGGTCGAGGACTGTGCCCACCAGGACCCCGGTACCGATGCCAATGGCTTCGCCGGGTTCGAGGTAGACTTGGATGTGCTGGCCCCAGCGTTGGCGGAAGCCCGTGATGATGCGGACGAGGCGGTCGAGGTCGTAGCCTTCGCGGGTGATATGGTGGCCGCCGCCGAAGTTGACCCACTTCAGCTGCGGGATGAACTCGCCAAACTTCGCTTCGAAAGCCGCGACCGTGCGTTCGAGGACGTCGGAGCCCTGCTGGCACATGGTGTGGAAGTGGAGCCCCTCGAGGCCCTCGAGGTCAGCTGCCGATTTGATCTCGGAGCGGAGCGTGCCGAGGCGCGAGCCGGAGGCGCACGGGTTGTACAGTTCGACGTCGACCTCGGCGTGCTCCGGGTTGACGCGGAGTCCGAAGGAGAGCTTGCGGCCGGAGGCGAGGGCGGTGGCCTTATGGTGCTTCCACTGAGCCGGCGAATTGAAGGAGATGTGGTCGGCGACGCGGAGCAGGTGGGCAAACTCCTCGTCCTTGAAGGCCGGCGAGTAGGCATGGACTTCGCCGCAGAATTCCTCGCGACCGAGGAGCGCTTCGTGGATGCCGCTGGCGGTGGTGCCCACGAGATACTTCGAGATGAGCTTCGCCTCGCTGAACTGGGCGAAGCCCTTGAGCGCGAGGAGGATCTTGGCGCCGGAGCGGTCCATCACCGAGCGCAGGATGCGGAGGTTCTGTTCCAGCAGGCCGCGATGGAGGACATGGCAAGGGCTCGGGACCTGGCTCAGGTCGACCTTGCGGAAAGCTTCGGTGAGTGCGTCGGACACGAGGGTGAAATTGGGAGCGTCGGGGTGCGGTGCAAACGAAAAGCCCGCTTTGCAGCGGGCTTTGGCTTGGTCGTTTAGGCGACCGGGAGTTCCTTCACGTGCCACGGCAGGCCACGCTTGTTGAGCTCTTC
>CAIKWA010000043.1 GCA_903831005.1 uncultured Opitutia bacterium | reverse complement strand
CGAGAAGGCCACCCCGCCCTTTTCGATCACGGCGCCACCGGCGATGACGCGCGTACGACCGCCGCCGCCCTCGGCGCGCTTCCACTCGTCGGTGATGAACTTGGCTTTGCCATCCACATCCTCAAGGATCGCGCAGAGGCGATCCTGCAGGCCGGTCAGGTAGTTTCTGACGAGATCGGGATTCATCGTGAAGATATTCAATCCGAGGCCCGCGGGCGGGTCAACGAAGCCTCGGCCGCCTGGAGACGAATCCACGTCCGCTTATCCCCCTTATGCGGGAACTACTAGGTAGACCTTGATGGGAACCGGCAAATCGGCAGGGTCGGAGCAAGCCATGAACCCGGAATTCAAGCTCCTCATGCTTTTCTGCCTGGCCGGCGTCTTCGCGCTGGGGTTGCCGTGGCTGGCTTGGCGACGGGTGCTCAGCCTGGAAAAGAAGTACGGCCGGATCCTCCTGGTGCGCGGCGTCACCGGCGCGCAGGCCGCCCGTATCGTGCTCCTGCGTGGCGAGGTCCCGCAGGTCGACGTCGACGAGAGCACGCTCGCGGTGACGGATTTCTATTCGGCGTTCGAACCGGCCATCAAACTCTCCAGCGCCGTCTACTCCGGCAAGCGGCTCTTCGACGTCGCGCGCGCGGCGCGCCTCGCGGGTCACGCGCTGCAACACCGCGACCGCAAGCTCGGCGGGCTGGCGTCGTGGGATTCGTTCATGATCCTCTGGGGCAATGCTTGGCCGATCCTGCTGCCCCTCACGGTCTTCGCCAGCAAAGGCCGCCCTTGGGCCTTGATCGGTTTCGCCTTGGTCGCCGGCGCCATCGCCATCGTGCACCTGCTCAAGCACACGCACGTCCAGGACGCCGCGCGGCGCGGCCGTCGCGAACTGGACGGGGCCAAGCTGCTCGACGGACATCCGGACGAAGAGATCGAGGCCGCCTTCCTGGCCGCGCGCTTGGACCACATGGCCCTGCCCTATTCGAAAACGTGGCTCCGGCTGCTGTTTTCCTGAGCCAAAGACCTTACTCTTTTAGACTTCTCCTCATAGAGCCGGGAGCTAAATTCCAAAACGATGATTCGTCGGTCACTCGCTCTCTTACTTATAGTGCTCATCGCGGGAGCATTGCTCTCCCTGCTGCTGATCGAAGCTGACCCCGCGGCACGGAGGAGCGGCGCCGGTAACACCGTAAACAAATCCGCAACACGGGTGGCAAGCCCTCCCCGCAGCGCCAGCGCCTTGAGACTTGATGAACGGAAAAACGTCGTACCCGTCCCGGACGATAAAGTTCTCATCAGGCTGCAGCCTTCGGAGTATCAGTTAGACCTCAGCTTCAAGGAATGGATAAGTGGGATCAACGGCGTGAGTTGGGATATAGCTTGGCGAAGTTCAGAGACCTATGACGAGGCGAGGCACAAAGTAGCGGCCTCCTTCAACGCCGCCATGCAGACGGAAAGATATCGGGCCTTACGGGCTCAGGAGGAGAACCTGATTCGCGAATACCCCACCGCCGCCCCCGACCGCAAGGCGGTCATCATGGCCGACCTCATCAAAAGCCGCGCGGAAAGTGTGATCATCTTAGAAAAGCACATCGATGCGCCCTTGCGCCTCCGCCTTTCGCCGTTGTCGCCGGATGAATTAGAAATCGCTGCCCGAGGAAGACCTGAACCAAGGTTTCTCCGCTAGCAGGACGGCTTAAGCAAAGGGGCGGCGAACCTAATGCCGCTCGGTCCGGCCCTTTACGGCTTCCCAGCGGTCGGACGCTCCCCAACATCAGGCCAGACGCCATGCTCGCCAAGCCCAGCCGCCTCCTGACCACTTTGCTGATGCTCCCGACCTGGGCGTTCGCGCACGCGGTGATGATCTTCAGGGTGTTGCCCGGCAAGGACCACATCTTCGCGAACTACACTCCCGGCCATCGCTTCACGCTCCTCAGTCTGGCAGCGCTCTGCGCAATCATCGCTTCGTTCGTTGCCGCCCGACGAGCGGCCGCCCTCGGTTGGAAGCTGCCCCCGCTCCTCGCTTTACTCATCCACGTGCCCATCGCTGGAGCGGGCCTGGCGCTCTGGCTCGGGGCGACCGGCGATGAAGAGGAAAAGAATTCCGCTGCACCGATGGCCGTCGCTGGGCGGCTCGTGGTGCCCTTCGTCTTAGGCGCGCTCGCCTGCCTGGCCCTCACCTGGGGATGCATCGCCCTAGAAGATGCCGGCAAGATGCCCCTCGGCCTGAAAAAGACCGGCGGCTACTTCGGTTTGGCGATCTTCGCCGGACTGCCCTTCGCGACCGGGG
>CAIKWA010000042.1 GCA_903831005.1 uncultured Opitutia bacterium | reverse complement strand
CGGGGATGGTATGGGCTGCACAATCCGCTTCCTACGGCGCCGAGGCGCATCAGGTACGAGGGTTCGAGGCCAAGCCTCATCTCAGTCCGGTCACGGACTCCCCTGGGAAAGACTAGGAAGGAACGTCCTTATGAAGGTGGAAAGTCCCCAAGTAGCAAGTGGCAACCCCTACGCTAGGTACGGACAACCCGCCAAAAGGAAGGGCCCGACACACGTCGGGCCCTGGTTGGCATCACTGACAACCGGAAATTAGCGGTTCATCGACAGCTGGGCGCGGAGATACTCGACCGTGCGGCGCACGTTCGTGTCCACTTCCATCTGGTTCACGACCGTCTTGCGGGCGTGGATGACCGTACCGTGGTCGCGTCCACCGAAAGCCTGACCGATCGACACAAGAGACATGCCGGTGAGCTGGGTGGCGAGGTACATGGCAACCTGACGGGGGAAAGCGATGTTCTGCATGCGACGCTTGGACGTCATGTCCGACATCTGGATGCGATAGTGCTCGGCGACCTTACGCTGGATGACCTCAGCCGTCAGCGTGTGGCTCGCTTCCTCGACAAGGATGTCATGGAGCAGCTTTTCGACCTGGGCGAGCTCGAGAGGCTTACGGGTCATACCAGTCAGACCAACGATACGGGTGACGGCGCCTTCGAGGTTACGGACGTTGCGAGCGATGCGGGAGGCGATGAACTCGGCGATCTCAGGCTGGAGGTCGAGGCCACGGGCAGCGGCCTTCTTGCGAAGGATGGCGATACGGGTCTCGAGGCCGGGGGCCTGGATGGAAGCAACCATGCCCCACTGGAAGCGGGAGACCAGGCGCTCCTGAAGCTTGGCGATCTCGGAAGCAGGGCGATCGCTCGTGAGGACGACCTGCTTATGGTTGTTATGCAGCTCGTTGAAAGTGTGGAAGAACTCGTCCTGGGTGGATTCTTTGCCAGCGAGGAAATGAATGTCGTCGATCAGGAGCAGGTCGAGTTCGCGGTAACGGCGACGGAACGCGGCGACGCTGCCGGTCTGGAGGGCCTGGATGAAATCGTTGGTGAAGGTCTCGGACGAGATGTAGGCGATGCGGGCCTGCGGGTTGGCGGCGTAGACCGAGTGGGCGATCGCGTGCATCAAGTGGGTCTTGCCGAGGCCGGTCGGACCGTGGATGAAAAGCGGGTTGTAGTAGTGGCCGGGTTCCTTGGCGACGGCGAGCGAGGCGCCGTGAGCCATTTCGTTTTCCGGACCGACAATAAAATTGTCGAACGTGTTGGTCGCCTTGATTGCCGGAGCCGGCGAAGCAGTGGCGGACTGACGCGAAGAGCGTGCGACCGGAGCAGGTGCGGGAGCGGCTTCGCGCGAAGCGTCGATAGAAGCGGTCAGACGGTAGTCCATGTTGCGACCGGCGACGAGCGTGAGCTGACGACGCAGCACTTCGCCATAGTTGCTGTTGACCCAAGCTTCAGTGAGCACGGAAGGAGCTTCCAGCACGAGGACCTTACCTTCGATGATGCTCAGAGGCTGGAGAGAAGAGATCCAAGTTTCGAAGTCGGCGCGAGGAAGGGAATTACGGAGCTCGCTTTTTGCGGTCTCCCAAAGGGATAGGTGGCTGACGGAAGGGGACATGAGAAAGGGGGAGGGTTGAGAAAGGTTGTTCACAGGCTCTTTGGAAGCCCGAAAGTGAGGTATTTTCGTAAAAGGGATGTTAATGAAACGACCGTAAGGTTTTAACTGCTTATCAGCCGAATGAGTGATCGGCGGAAGGTGCAGCGTAAGTCGTTGTTGGGTGGGTGTTTGAGAGGTTAAAAATTGGATTCCACCGTATAACGTCCGGCGGAGGGGCCGGGGTTGATCCACGGGGTGCGAATCGGATGGCATTTGTGAACGCGCGGTGACGAGGGACAAGAGCAAGCCCTGCACAGGTTATTAACAGGACCCCTGTAGATAAGAAAATGAGGTTTCTGTTGCACGTCCGTAACACCATCATCGTCGCCTTGCGAATAGGGGTTTTAATTCACTTCACCGATTCCGCGAGGTGCTCATCGCGGAGCCGTCGCAGGTCGTCCAAGGTCAGGCAGTGACGGAGTCGGTCGCGCAATTTTCGGGAGCCAGGCAGCCCATGCGTCAGCGGATGCATGCGATCGAGCATCCAACGGACGTCGCGTGTGCCAAGGCGCGAGGCATGCACCTCGATCGTGAGCTCGGCCAAGCGAATCATGCAATCCCAGCGCTGCTGCATGCCGATTTCGGCGGCAGACCCTTCCCTGCCCTCCATCGCTGCCTTAATCTGGGCAAAAATCCAGGGGTTACCCAGTGCGGCGCGGCCGACCATCAATCCAGAGACCCCAGTCTCCCGACGTCTAAGTAGAGCCGATGCTCCGTCCTTCACGTCGCCATTACCAATCACAGGGATATCGACCGCGGCAGCTACCTGAGCAATCCAGCCCCAGTGGGCTTCGCCGGAGTATCCCTGCTCCTTAGTACGGCCGTGGACTGCCAAGGCCTCGACGCCGAGTTCCTGCAGACGGCCGGCTACCTCGACGGCCACGATGGTGGCGTGATCCCAACCGAGTCGCATCTTGGCAGTAAGCGGTACATCCGGAATCGCATCCTTCACGGCCTTCACGAGATCATAGAGCAGCGGCGTGCATCGCAGGAGCCCCGAGCCAGCATTCTGTTCGATGACCTTATGCGCGGGGCAGCCGAAATTGAGGTCAAGGAAGTCAGGCTTCACCCGATCGCAGACTAGACGGGCGGCCTTGGCCATCGAGGCGGGCGTGGCGCCGAAGATCTGGACGCCCATCGGACGCTGGGCTTCGGTGAAATCGACCATCTCCCAGGCTTTGACGTTATCGCGGATAAGAGCCTCGGACTGCACGAACTCCGTGACCATCACGTCGGCACCCTGCTCCTTGCACACCTGACGGAAAGCCACGTCGGTGTGACGGGCCATCGGCGCGAGGTAGAGCGGGAACTTACCCGGGCCGAACCACGGCAGACGTGGCGCAACCTTGCTCACGGACGTCCGTCCTTCTTCTTCAGGCCGACTTTGAGCTCGCGCCAGCGAGCGAGACGTTCAGCGATCTGGGGCTCGGCGCCAGCGTCACCGGGATGATAAAGCGAAAGCGGACGGCTCAGGTATTCCTGGCCGCTGATGGCTTCCGGGTAATCGTGGCTGTAGCGATAGGTGCCGCCGTTCCCGAGACTCTTGTTCACGCTGTTATGGGCATCCTTCAGGTGCAGAGGCACCTCCTGACGCGGCATATTGCGCACGGCGTCCTTGGCCTCAGAGATCGCCACAGTGGTGCTGTTGCTCTTCGGCGAGAGCGCCAGGAAAAGCGTCGCATGGGCGAGCGCGTACTCGCACTCGGGCATCCCGACCATCTCGCAGGCCTGGAAGGCGGCGGTGGCGACGCCCAAGGCACGCGAATCCGCCAGACCAACATCCTCGGAAGCACAGATGACAAGGCGACGGGCGATGAAGCGGGGCTCCTCCCCTCCTTCGAGCATGAGGAAGAGCCAATAGAGCGCGGCATCCGGATCGCCGCCGCGGACGGACTTAATGAAGGCCGAGGCGGTGTCGTAATGATCGTCGCCACCATCGTCGTAACGGATACGCCGCTCACGAGCAAAGGAAGCCACGGCGTCGTCAGTGACGCTGCCGAGCGCCGGCGCGGAAAGGACCAAGGTCTCGAGACAGTTCAACGCCCGACGGAGGTCGCCCGAAGCCATCTCGGCCACTTGCTGGAGCACCTTCTCCGAAGCTTTGATGCCGAGGGCGCCCAGACCGCGCTCCTTGTCCGCAAGGGCGGTACCGAGGAACGTGGCAATCTCTGGCGGCGACAGCGGATCGAGCCGAAAGAGATGACTGCGGCTCAGGAGGGCCGGGACGACGTAGAGGCCAGGATTATGGGTCGTGCAACCGATGAGGCGCACCACGCCGGCTTCAACATCAGGCAACAACAGATCCTGTTGGGCCTTGTTGAAGCGGTGGATCTCATCGACCACCAGGACAGTCTTCCGCGAAGGCTGGCGACGCGCGTCCGCCAGAATCTCGCGGAGCTCGGGCGTGCCGGAAAGCACGGCGTTGACGCGTACGACGAACGATTGGGTCTCAGCGGCGATCACTTCAGCCAAGGTGGTCTTCCCGCAACCTGGAGGGCCGTAGAAAAGCAGGGAGCCGAAGTTGTCGGCCTCGATCAGGCGAGGCAGCAAGGCTTCCGGACCCAGCAGGCCGGCGTGCCCCACGACCTCGGCGAGGTTGCGGGGACGCATGCGCGAAGCCAGCGGACGACGACGCTCGGGGATGACATCAGGCACGCCTTGGCCGAGGCCAGGCAACGCATCATCCGACCCAAGGCGCCTTTCAGCCACGGCTTACTTCTCTTCCGCGAAGGGCACCAAGTGACAGTACGGCTTCTTACCCCGCAGCTGGTAGTACTTCTGGTGATATTCCTCCGCGCGCCAGAACTTCGGGGCGGACTCAATCTGCGTGGCAATCGGGCGGGCGAAAGCCTTGGCGAGCGTCAGACCAATCTTCACATCGTCGGCGGTCTTCTTCTGCTCAGGCGAGTGCGTGAAGATAACGGAGCGATACTGGTCGCCAACATCGGGCCCCTGACGATTGACCTGCGTCGGGTCGTGCATCTTAAAGAAATACTCGACCAGCGTGCGGTAACTTACCTTGGCGGGATCGAAGGTCACCTCGATGACTTCAGCGTGGCCCGTACCTTTAGCACAGATATCCTCATAGGTCGGATTCAAGGTCTTGCCGCCAGCGTAGCCGCTCTCGGCCGAGTGGACGCCAGGGATCTTGGCGTATTGAAATTCAACGCCCCAGAAGCAGCCGGCCCCGAAGGTGGCTTTCTCGAGTTTAGGGGGAGTGGTCATGGTCTTTTCGGTGGAAGGCTTGAGGTCGACTGCCAACAGGGGACCGCAGGCGACGAGGCCGGACATCAGGAGGGTGAGCAGCTTGTTCATAGCGGGACCACCCTACTTTGGGCGATTCCCCGCCCAAAGCAAGGTGGGACGACGCTCAGGAGACCACTCCACGCAAGGCCTCGGCCAAGGTCTCCAGAGGGTGCGGGTCACGGGTCAGACCACGCTCCGGGGTCAGGTAGAAGGTATCAATAGCGAAACCCTGCTCGGTCGCGATATTCGCGAAGGTGATGGCGTAGCCAGCCTCGCGGATAGTTCGGCCCACTCGGAAGAGCAGGCCCAACCGGTCGTTACACTGGATCTCGATCACCGTACGGGTTAGGTCGACCTCATAATAGACCTCTACCTTGGCTGCGAGCGGGACGAACGCCTTACGACGTGGGGCGGTCATGAGGGCACGCTGCTCTTCGGCGGCCACATCCTCCACCAGGTCCGTGCCTTCGAGCAGGGATTTTGCCAAGGCCGCGGTGAAACGCTCCTTGGAGGCAACTTCCTTACCAACGGGAAGCACGACCTTAAAGAAGTCGATGGCGACGTCATCATCACGTGAAAAGGCGCGGCAGGAAACGATGTTGATACCGGCCACGGCGAAGGCTCCAGCCATGCGACTAAAAAGACCCGCACGATCCCAGGTTACAACGGTGACGAGTGACTGACCCGAGCCGGCATCATCATGCCATTCAACGATTGGGCGAAGGGAAACCTCAGCGTCGGCCTCGGAGACCGAGGCAATGAGGCGATGAATCATTCGCAGGTGATGCGCGGCGTCCTCCGGTGCGGCATGCAGGTAATACCCCTGCGGCATCGTGGTAAAGTGGGCTTCGACTTCGTCCGCTGGCACCTCTTCGGCAAGGAGCCCAGCGGTGGAAGCGCGCAAGGCGGCGACGACCGCACCATGATCGCTCTCTTCCTCGCCGGCGAGTTTGGCGAGCGTACGGCGGTACAAGGACCAATGCTGTCCGTCCTTGAAATCCGTCCAGAGGTCCGGGGAGGTCGCACGCGCGTCGCAACGGGTATGCACGAACAGACTGCGCAGCACCTGCTCGTCGCCGAGCAGACGGGCGAAACGTTCGATGTTAGCCGGGTCGTCGATGTCATGACGCTGCCAATAAAGACCCATGACGAGGTGATGACGAATGACGCCGGCCGCGATTTCGCGCTCCCGCGCGTCAAAGCCGAGTCGTTCAAGAATCCGGTCGGCAATCGGCACGCCCCGTTCGGCATGACCTTCGATCCCACCCGACTTCGCGATATCGTGCAGAAAGAGAATCGCATAGAGTAGCGAAGGAGCTTCGGACCCGAGGACAACCGCACGGTAACGTTGATCGACATCCGCCTCGCCGGCGTAAATCGTGTCCAGCTCCATTAAACAGCGCAGCGTGTGCACGTCGGCCGTCCAGCGGTGGTAGAACTCGAATTGCACGAGGCAGTGCAGGCCGGCGAACTCCGGCACGAGGCGGTAAAGCAGACCGTGCTCGCGCAGGGCGTTGAGCGTGCCATAGACCCGGCCACCCTCGGTGAGCATCGCACGCAGGGCGCTGCTGGCTTCCTCGGAAGTCGCAAGCGTCGGGGTGAGCAGGTGGGCGCGCTCACGGACCAGCAGAGACAGGGCGCGGTCAGGCCGGGCCTCGTGAATCTGGCAGATGCGGAATAGACGGACGAGACGGCCGGGGTCTTCCTCGAAGACCAGGCGATGCTCAGCGGTCACGGTGCCGCCTGGTACGACCCGGAGGCCGTCCATGATGAAAGGGGCGCCCCACCCTTCGGGCTCGGGCTCGCCCATGACCGCGCCTTCGACGATTTCGGCGCAGCGACGGACGTGATCGGCGGCGTCGAAATACTCGCGCATCATCCCACCGATCCGTTCGGTGAGCGTGCCACGATAGCCGAGGCCTTCAGACATCGTGTTCTGGCGCTCAAGCGAAAGCTGTTCCGTCGGACGGGTGACCTGGAAATGTAGTTCACAACGCAGGCGCAAGAGTACCTGCTTGGCCTCCTCAAATTTCTGCAGGTCGACGGAAGGCAGGAAGCCGGAGGCTGCGAGACCAGCGGGGCCGACGCCGTTGCGCGCCGTGCGGGCAATCCAGATGCAACCCTGCACGTCCCGAAGGGCGCCGACGCCGTTCTTGAGGTCGGGCTCCTGAAGGTACGCGCTACCGCCGGCCTTCTCGCGACGCTTACGTTGTGATTCCACGATGGCACGGGCGAACGGCTTCCACGCCTGACCGGAAAGTAACGCCGCGGTCTTGGCTTCGAGCTGGCCGTAGAGTTCAGCCGAGCCGCACAGATGACGTGTCTCGAGCAAGGCGACATGCAGATGGAGGTCGTCCTTCGCGTAGTTGGTCGATTCCGTGACCGTACGGACGGACTGCCCAACCTTGAGGCCGAGATCCCAGAGCGGGTAGAGGATGGATTCGACGAGCGCCTTCGTGGCGGCCGAATGTCGGGGCACGAGCACCAGCAGGTCAACGTCGCTCAGCGGGCAGAGCTCGGCGCGACCGTAACCGCCCGTAGCGACAAGGCTGATCGCGGAAGCAGCGGGGCCCGCCTTCAGGAAGAGCGCGTCAAAAAGGATGTCGATCGCGTCGGACCGGAGCTTCGCAACCTCGCCGCCGAGGACGCCGGCACGATGGGCCGCCAGCTGGATCTCGCGGGCGTCGGCCAGGAAAGCTTTGGCTCGGGGCACGAACTCTCCCTCCAGGGCGGCCTGACCGGCCAGACCATACTGCAACGCGGCACGGCGGAGCAGGACGGAGGAGGACTCGTATTCGGGCGACATGCGGCACCCCCACCGTGACGACAAAAACTCCTTCGTTCAAGGCGATTGCCATCTCGAAAGATTCCGCCTTATTGACGATATGGAATCTTGGCTAAGCGACTTCTGGTCCCATCTACACACCGCCGAAGGACTGAGCCAGACCATCCAAGCAGGCGGCATCGGGCTAATGTGCCTCATCATCTTCGCTGAGACGGGACTACTCGCGGGCTTCTTCCTGCCCGGCGACTCCCTGCTCGTCACCGCCGGCGTACTCACCATCGCAAATGGCGATCGGCCGGCCTACTTCGACCCGTGGATGGTCACTGGTGCGTTGACCGTCGCGGCGATCGTCGGCGACCAGACCGGGTATTGGCTGGGCCGCAAATACGGTCACGCCATGGAAACGAAACCCGACAGCTGGTGGTTCAAGCGGAAGCACCTCACCGCCGCCCGCGACTATTTCGCGGAGAAAGGGCCGCTCGCTATCGTGCTCGCCCGCTTCGTGCCACTGATGCGCACCTTCGTCCCCTTCGCCGCCGGCATGGGCGACATGCCCGCTGGACGCTTCCTCCGCTGGAACACTCTCGGCGGTATCCTCTGGATCAATTCGCTCGTCTGGCTGGGTCACGTGGTCGGCGGCACGCCCCTGGCCGATCAGCTGCACAAGGTCATCCTCATCGTGATTATAGTCTCCTTCATCCCCGTCGTTTGGACGGCGGCGAAGCGACTGCTCACTTCCCGACGGGAAACCAGAACTTGAACGTCGTCCCGCCGGGTCCCGTAGACTCGACGATAATGTCGCCACGGTGGTCGCGCATGATGCGTTTCACGATGGCGAGCCCGAGGCCGGTACCGTCTTCGCGGCTGGTGAAGAAGGAGTCGAAAATCTTAGGTAAGATTTCCTGAGGAATACCCGTGCCGGTGTCGGTGATGCGGACCACGACCACCTCGCCTTGCGCGCCCGGCTCAACCCCAAGGTGCAGAGACAGCAGTCCGCCGCTGGTCATGGCCTGGACGCCGTTCATCATCAGATTAAGGAAGACCTGTTGAATCTGTCCGGGATTACCTTCGACGTCCGGGATGACCTGATCGCCATGGACTTCCACCTTCACGCCGAGCTGCTGCAACTTGAGACGAAGAAGTAATACGGCGTTGTCCGTCGCCTTACGGAGGTCGACGACACGGAAAGCGCCGGACTGGGCCTTGCTCATGCCGAGCACCCGCGAGACGACGCCTTCCATGTGGGCAATCTTCTCACGCATGACGCCAAGGTCCTCGACCTTGGGGTCGCCGGGAGCCATTCCTTGGGAAAGCGTGTCCGAAAGGAGCTTCATCACCGTCAGAGGGTTGCGAATCTCATGGGCGACCTCAGCCGAAAGGAGCCCGAGCGCCGTGAGGCGCTCGCTGCGACGCAGGCCTTCCTCGACCGTAAAGACCTTGGCGTAAAGCCGGGAATTCTGAATCGAGGAAGCACCGAAAGAGGAAAGCGCAGTGACGAGATGCTTATCATCATCCGAGAAGCGGTACGCGCCCATCGCGACGCACATAAGCACACCGAAGGTGTCGTCTTCGTAGCGCACTGGCACGGCCAGCAGCGAAGACGACGCGACCGGTTCGGAAAGTTTGGTGAACAGATGCTCTTCGGTCTTACCAGCAAGTGGCACCACAACCGGACGGCCGCGACCGACGACGGTACCGAGCGAGGTCTGGTTCACGGCGATGCTCGAGGCGAGCTCGCTCCCGCTCAGTTCCCCATCGAGATGCTTGAGTAACAGGACGTCATCGACGATCTTGTAATAGGCGCAGGCACGAGCGCCGAGTAACCCACGGGTATGGCGGGCGAGGTCCTGCGAGATGCCGGGTTCATCGCGCTCGCGGGCGAGCCCTTGCGCCGCACGCACCAAAGCCTCGAGTTGGGCTGCCTTGGAACGGAGCTGGCGCAACAGCCAGATACGACCGACGGCTTTCGACGCCTCGTTGGTGAGAAGAGCCAGAAAGGCGACGTCCTGCTCGGTAAAGGCATCTAGCCGGTCTGAATCGCAATTCACCACGCCGATGACGTTGCCCATGAGCTCCATGGGGACGGCCAGTTCGGAACGGATGCCTTTGCGGATCTCGACGTAACGGGGGTCCTTCGAGACGTCGGGAATACGCTGCGGCTTGGCGTAGAGCGCCACCCAACCGGTGATGCCCTGCCCTTGATCGATGATCTGGGTGGTCGAGGCGGCGTCCAGGCCGGTGCTCACCTCGATGCGCAGAGAACCCGTGGCTGGCTCGACGAGCGCAATGGAGGCGCTCGAGGCGTTCAGGGTGCGGACGATCTCCTCGAGGATGAAGTCGAGCGCCTCGCGCGGGTCTTCCGTCGCGTTGACGAAGGCGCCGACGCGGTAAAGGCAATCCAGCACGCGGGCGTCGCCGGGACGTTCCTGCGCTGGACGCGAGTGTGGCATGGCCTAGAGCGAGTGATCCATGTCGAGCGCCGGAGCGTCGACGGTGGTCTGACCGATCATGACCGCGGGCACGCCGGCCACGCTGGTATGCGGGGCGACATCCTTAAGCACCACGGAGCCTGCGCCGATCTTGGCGCCTTCGCCGATCGTGATATTACCAAGAATCTTTGCGCCCGCACCGACGAGCACACCCGAACGGATCTTGGGATGGCGGTCGCCGCGGGCCTTGCCGGTGCCACCGAGGGTGACCTCATGGAGGAAAGAGACGTTATCGGCCACGACGCTGGTCTCGCCGGCGACAAAGCCTGTGGCGTGGTCCAGCAGAATGCCGACGCCGAAGCGCGCGGCGGGATGGATATCGACGCCAAGGTGCTCGGAGACAAGCGACTGCAGATGGATGGCGAGTTCCTTGCGACCGGCCTTCCAGAGGACATGCGCCAGACGATGCATCGAGATGGCGTGGAAACCCTTGTACCAAAGATACGGAATGAGCGCGTGCTCCGTCGCCGGATCGCGCTCAAGCGTGGCACGAATGTCCGCGCGCATCTGCGACAGCACTTCGCGGTCGGCAGCCACGGCTTCGCCAAGGACATGAAGGATGACCGGCAAATCCTGTCCCGTCGGCGTAATGCGTTCGGCCAAACGCTGAATGATCCCATCGCCGAAGCCCGAACGATCCAGGACATAGCGGTGGAGCATCGGCGCCAAAGCTGGTTCGCCCTGGGCCACGACGGAGGCACGGGCCTGCAGCTCCGCCCAAAGGGAAGCTTCATTGGCGCAGACCAAGGCGATGGAGCGGGCGTCAGCCATAGACAGGAGGATTAATTCGGGGTTTTCAGTCAATTTGGCAACCCATGAGTCAAAACTAGGTAAAAACGCACCCTTTGGTCATATTTATAGAATCAATTCCCCGCGAAGGGGTTGAAAACTGTCAACCGCCCCATACAAAAAGTTACCTATCCCCCACACCCAAATGCGTATCCTCACCTCCCTCCTCGCGTGCTTCGCCGCCGTGGCAGCCTTCGCGGCCGCTGAAGTCGGCAAAGCTGCTCCTGATTTCACCGGCAAGACCCTCGACGGCAAGACCGTCAGCCTCGCCGACCTCAAGGGCAAGACCGTCGTCCTCGAATGGTATAACCCTGGCTGCCCCGCCGTCCGCAAGTTCTACGACGCGGGCAAGATGCAGGAGTTCCAGAAAGAAGCTATCGCCTCGGGCGTCGTCTGGCTCGTCATCAACACCGGTGGCCATGAAATCAAGGAAAGCTCTACCTACTACCCTGGCACCGTGATCCAGGACTCCAATCAGAGCATCGGTCGCGCTTATGAAGCCAAGGTGACCCCGCACTGCTTCGTCATCGATGGCAAAGGCGTCCTCGTCTACAAGGGCGCGATTGATAGCATCCCCTCCAGCAAGTCCGCCGACATCGAGAAGGCGACCAACTACGTCCTCGCCGCCGTTAAGGCCGTGAAGGAAGGTAAGTCGCCGGAAGTCTCCAACACCAAGCCCTACGGCTGCGGTGTGAAGTACAACAAGCTCTAAGCCGACCCCCACGGCTAAGCAAAAGGGCGTCCCTCGGGACGCCCTTTTTTGTGCCTGGCCCCCTTAGCTCAGGCCACACCCGTCGCCTGGAGAATCTTCGCGTGGACCTGGTCATTACGGAGGTGCGGAGTAAAGAGCTGCGAGCCTGGACCGTAGGAACAGAACTCCACCATCTCGCCAGTGTGGTTATTGCTGGTCCAGCCGATCGAGGTGTACTTCATGAGCGCAGCCGCGAGCGTCTTGGTCGAAGTGACCTTGGTTCGGTCGTCGGCCTTGAACTTCAAACCGGTCGCCGACTCGGCGGCGGTCAGGAAATCCTCTGGAGCCAAGCCCTTCGTTCGAAGACTCAGTAGCTCAAGCGACGACGTGAAGCCGGTCAAGCGGTCGAAGGCGGGCGAAGATTCGGAATAAGCAGGCTCGGTGGTAAAGAAATCTTCATTGCCGAGTCCGTTGACGTTGAAGCCACCAGTACCGTGGTCAGTGGTAACGATGAGCAAGGTGTCCGGGTTCTTGTCGACAAAGGCGAGGACCGTGGCGATGGCTTCATCGAAAGCGATCTGCTCGTGAATCGCAGCAGCGCCGTCATTCCCGTGCCCAGCGTGGTCGACGCGCCCGCCTTCCACCATGAGGAAGAAACCTTGGGGGGCAGTGCTGAGTCGCTGCAAGGCGACCTTGGTCATCTCGGAGAGCGTGGGCGTTGAGGCCTTGAGTTCAGCGGAGTTGAGTCGATCAATCTCGAAAGGCATATGGCTCTTACTGAAAAGTCCCAGCAGTGGAGCCTTACCGGTATCAGCCAGGAGCTGTCCACGATTAAGGGCGAGGCCGTAGCCGGCCTGACGATAGGCGGCGACCAGTTCTTCGCTGAAATACTGCGTGCCACCGCCCAAGACGACGTCGACGCCGCGCTCAAGGTACTGGGCCGCGATGGCCTTCTGATCCGAGCGCCTAGCGACGGTGGTCGCAAAGCCCGCCGGGGTGGCGTGCGTGGCGGTCGTGGTGGTGACGAGGCCGCAGCGCTTACGAGCAGCGTTCATCTTCTGGACGAGCGTGATGGGCTTACGTCCGTCTTGGGTGATATTAATCACGCCGTTATCAATACGCTCGCCGATGCCCCAGCAACTAGCGGCGGCAGCGGAGTCGGTGACGATACCGCTGGCGGAGTCGGTTTCACAGAGCGACCGGACCACGGGGAGTTCGCCGTACATCTTCATCCAATGGGAGGAACGCTTTTCCGTGCGGGTAAGGTAAGTCTGGGCAGCGGTCAGCACCGAGAAGCACATCCCGTCGGAGACCATGAAGATCACGTTCTTAGCCTGGCGCTTCGCAGAGTTACCGGAAACTTCGCGGCCAGCGGCGCCCAGGGCGCGGGCCGAGCCGGCGCCGAAGACAAGACTACCGATTCCGGCGAACTTCAGGAAGTCACGGCGGGATGAAGGGCGGGGTTGGTTCATATTTCGGGTATAAGCCAAAAGGAACCATCCGGGCAACCTCAGTTACCCGGCAAGCCCGTTAAAACCACGTGACGGTCAGGCCTGAGGGGCAGCCGGGGCGGCGGGAGCAGCAGGAGTCGTCGGTACGTGCGCTTTGAGGCGACGCTCAGCGACCTCAGCCGACACCAAGGCGACAAAGTCAGCCAGAGTGCGGTTCCCTTCGAAGGACTTGTCCGCGCGTGAACGTACGTTGACGAGGCCGGCTTCCTTTTCCTTGGCGCCCACGACGAGCATGTGCGGGACCTTGGACATCTCGGCGCGACGGATCTTCGCGCCCAGCTTATCGGAGGAACCGTCGACACTGCAGCGGATTTTGGCGACCTTAAGGATCTCGGCCATCGCTTCGCAATCGGCGTTGAGGTCGTCGTTGAGTGGGATGAGGCGGACCTGCTCAGGCGAGAGCCAGGTCGGGAAGTCGCCGGCGAAGTGCTCAATCAGGATACCAACAAAGCGCTCCATCGAACCGAACGGCGCGCGGTGGATCATCACGGGCCGGTGTGGTTTGTTGTCGGCGCCGTTATAGGTGAGGTCGAAACGTTCCGGTAGGCTGAAGTCGACCTGCACGGTGCCGAGCTGCCATTCGCGGCCGATGACGTCTTTGACCACGAAGTCGATCTTGGGGCCGTAGAAGGCGGCTTCGCCAGGTTCTTCAGAGAAGGCCACGCCAAGGGTGGCGGCGGCGGCACGGCAAGCGGCTTCGGCCTTATCCCAATTCTCAGCGGCACCGGTGTACTTGGCGGAGTCGGGATCACGCAGCCCGACGCGCACGCGATAGTCATTCAGGCCGAGCGTCTTGAGGACAATCTTGACGAGTTCAAGGCAGCCGAGGACTTCCGGCAGGACCTGGTCTTCGGTGCAGAAGAGGTGGGCGTCATCCTGAGTGAAACCGCGGACGCGAGTCATGCCGCTCAGCTCACCGGACTGCTCCCAGCGGTAAACCGTGCCGAATTCGGCGAGGCGTACTGGCAGGTCGCGGTAGGAATGCGGCTGGGAGGCGTAGATGCGGATGTGGTGTGGGCAGTTCATCGGCTTCAGCAGGAAGCCCTGCACGGTGCCGTCGGCCAGGCGGTTCGTCAGTTCGCCGCAAGCGCAGCCTTCCTTGGCGAGCATCTCCATCGCCTCGCGCTCGACGAGCGGGGGGAACTGCGAATCCTTATAGTAAGGGAAGTGCCCGGAGGTGCGATAGAGGTCAAGGTTACCGATGTGCGGCGTGAAGACCTGCTTGTAGCCGGTCTGGAACAGGCGTTCGGAAATGAAGTTCTGGAGTTCTTGGCGGACAACGGCACCGTTGGGCGTCCAGAGGATAAGGCCCTGCCCCACCTTCTCGTCGATATGGAACAATTTCAGTTCCTTGCCGAGTTTACGGTGGTCACGCTTCTTGGCTTCTTCGGCGCGGACAACGGCCTGCTCGAGCTCATCCTTGGTCGCATAGGCGGTACCGTAGATACGCTGCAGCTGCTTGTTCTTCTCGTCGCCACGGTGGTAGGCACCGGCGATGTGCAGGAGTTTGAACGCCTTAACCTGCGAGGAGTAACGGACGTGGGTGCCGGCACAGAGATCGACGAACTCGCCGTTCTTGTAAAAGGAGATGATCTCGCCGGCGGGGATGTCGCCGAGGCGGCCGACTTTGTAGGCATTCTGGCCGCGTTCACGAATCAGCTTCTCGGCTTCCTCGCGGGTGCATTCAAAGCGCTCGAACTTCTGGTTCTCCTTGGAGATGCGACGCATCTCCTCCTCAATCTTCACGAGGTCTTCGGCCGTGAACGTGTGGTCCAGGTCGAAGTCGTAGTAGAATCCGTTGTCGGTAGGTGGCCCGATATCGAGCTGGGCCTGCGGAAACAGGCGCAGCACGGCGGCACCCAGCATATGGGCGGCGGAGTGACGGATCTCCTCGAGGGGAGTCATCTGCGGGCGGGAGGACATGGCGGAATACCCCACTCGCTAGGGACTCCCGAGGCGGAGGGCAAGGACGGAGGCGGACCCCCGCCCTGCCCCGGGCCGCGGGCCTACTCTTTGACGAGTTCGAAACGCATCGTGACGACCACGCGGATGGTCTTATCGATGGAGAAGACGTCGACGTTGCCGGAGTCGCTTTCGTCGATCCGGTCCTTAGCGCTGATTTGGATGATGCCTTGGGCAGCTTCGAGCAAAGAACCGAGGTGGCTTCCCGAACCATTGACCATCGTCTGGGCGCGTCGCTGGGCGTCCTTCGCGGCCGACTCGAGCAGATCCTTCTTCACGTCGGCGAGATTAAGCAGGCGAAAGATGGGCGTACTGCGGACGAACGTAACGCCGCCAGACGGGAAGAACTCCTGACGGGAGAACGCCAAGATCCGGGCGACGTCGGCGGACTGCAAGGTGAGGTGCTGTGCGAAGACATATTCCGGGACCTGGCCGCGGGCGTGGGTGTCGAAGTCGATGAGCTGACGTCCGCGCACCGGCTGCTTCTCGCCGGCGGCGAGCGGCGGCTCGATGTAGACGGCCGGCTCAAGGCGACGCACGGTCGTCGCCTCAAAGATGATTTCATTCTCGGCGAAACCAGCCTTGCGCAACGACGCGGTCAACTGCGTGCGCTGGGCGAGCATCGCGTCGCGGCCAACGTCTTGGTTTTCACCGCGCCAAGCGAGGTCGGCGCCGACCATGCCTTGGGCGGAACGCAAATCCTGCGTGGCCACGCCCTTAACGACGATCTCGGGGCGGTTCTGGCGGATCTGCGTCAACGACCGACCGAATTTATCGGTGGCGGTGACGAAACCCAGCGCCAGCGCGACTCCAAAGAGGAGGAACGCGAGCGACGGGAAGAAGGTGGGACTGAGCGGACGGGAGGGTGTGGGATTGGACATAGCCCGCCGAACATACCGTCTTCGGAATTCCCCTACAATTATTTTAAAAAGAATCTTATGGACCGAAGCTCAGAGCGGCCGGAGGTCGAAGCCATCCTTCCGGTCGAGCATCGTCCAGCCGGCCGCGGTCAATTCCTGGCGGAGCCGATCGGCGGCGGCGAAGTCCTTCGCCTGCTTGGCCGCCCAGCGTCGCGCGCCAAGGTCGGCGATCGCCGCCGGCACGCCGAGTTCCGACTTCGGCACGAAGAGCACGACGCCAAGCGCATGGAGGATCTTGGCGAGACCGCACACGTCCTCACGAGCTTGGTGGGGCGAAACTTCGTCCTTCTCTCCCACCACGGTGAAAATCTGACCCAGGCAACCCGGCACGTTGAGGTCTTCTTGGAGAATTTCCCACGCGGGCGCAAAACGACCCCACGCAGTCTGAACTTCATGGATCGCGGGTGCGACGAAATCGGCGCGAGAGAATCCGGCCAAGGCGAGCAGACGGTCAGTCCATCGCTCCAGCTTGGTGATGGCGGAGCGTGCGCCCTCTAGTCCGGCGAAGGTAAAGTTGAGGGGACTCCGGTAATGTCCGCCAATAAGGGTGTATCGTAACTCATTGGCAGTAAAACCCTTATCCTCAAGTTGGGTCAGGGTATACAGGTTGCCCACGCTCTTGGACATCTTCTCTCCGTCCACCATCAGGTGGGCGCTATGGAACCAGTGGGCCGCGAAGCCCTTGACGCCGGTGGCGCACTCGGACTGGGCGATTTCGTTCTCGTGGTGAGGGAAGCAGAGGTCGATGCCCCCGCCGTGGAGATCGAACGTGGCACCGAGGTGGGCAAGCGACATGGCCGAGCACTCGATGTGCCAACCGGGACGGCCTTCACCCCAGGGCGACGGCCAGAAGTTGGCCCCGTCCTCAGGTTTACGGGACTTCCACAGCGCAAAGTCGGAAGCCGATTCGCGCTCATACTCGTCGGCATCGTTAGTTTCGCCAGCGGAATTCACGGACTGGGTCTGGAGCTTAGAGAAGTCGATGCGGGTCAATTTCCCGTAATCGGTGCAGGAACAGACCTTGAAATAGACCGACCCATCCTTGGCGACGTAGGCATGCCCGCGATCGACGAGCGCCTTGATCATCGCCACCTGCTGGGGGATGTGCTCCACCGCGCTTGGTTCGACATGGGGCGGCAGGAGGCCGAGCGCTTTGCAATCGGCATGAAACTTATCGGTCCACCCCTTGGTGAAGGCAGTCAGAGTCTGGCCGGCGGCCTGGGCCCCCCGGATGGTCTTGTCATCAACGTCGGTAATGTTGCGGACGTGCTTCACCTGGAGGCCGGCGACCTCGAGGGTGCGGCGCAGAACGTCCTGGACGGCGAAAGTGCGAAAATTGCCGATATGGGCCGGGCCATAGACCGTCGGACCGCAGCAATACATCCCGAAAACCTCATGGCCGGGCTTGAGCAGCAACGGCCGCTTCTCGCGGGACATGGTGTCATGCAGGAACACGGTCATAGGCTGGTCAGTTAGCGAAGGAGCCCCCCGCTGGGCGAGACGGAACTACGGAAGCTACCGCTGCAGGACCCGGACGTAATCCACTTGGAACTGAGCTGGAAAGGGAGTCTCCGGATCGACCGGGCCACCAAACCCGCCACCGACCGCCAAGTTAAGCACCAGGTAGAACTTCTGATCGAAAGGCGCCGGAAACGGCCCACCCACCGTCGACCACTCCTTGAGCTCCTGATACTGGACGCCATCGACGAACCAGCGAATCACCCCCTGCTCCCACTCTACCGCAAACTGATGAAAACCCTGAGAGAAGTCACCCTTCGGCAGCCGGTAAACTTTTCCCTTAGATTTATTATGGGGCCAGGCGTTCCCATAATGGATGGTTCCGTGGACCTGATTGGGTTCCTGCCCCTTGAACTCCAGGATATCGATTTCGCCACTGGAAGCCCAGCCACCATACTTCTCATCGGCAGGCAGCATCCAAAAAGCCGGCCAGAGTCCCTTCCCGGCCGGGAGCTTGGCGGATAGCTCAAAGCGGCCGTAAAGCCAGTCCGCCCGGCGCTTGGTCCGAATGCGGGCCGAGGAAAAGTTTTTCTGCACCCCGGCCACATTCAAGTTGTCGCGACGGGCCTCGATGACGAGATGACCGTTCTCGACGCGAAGATTGGCCGGGCGATCGAGGTAGTATTGCAATTCGTTATTCCCCCCACCGTGACCATTTTCCTCAACCGACCATTTGGTCCAATCGAGTTCCTTGCCGTTAAAGTCATCGCGCCAGACCTCTCGCCATTCGGCAGCGGATAGGGCTAAGGGCAACAAAAGCAGGGGCAAACCTAAGCGCATGCGACATTCTCTCCCGCGGGGCGGAATGAACAACGTTATAAAAGGGATTCCGGCTTGTTCCAGGACCACCGAAAAGAGATAACGAACACTCCTCCTATCACCACCCCTATGAAACTCGGCACCAAGTCCCTGCACGCCGGCCAGAAGCCCGATCCGACTACCGGTTCGCGCGCTGTCCCCATCTACCAAACCACCAGCTACCAGTTTCGCGACACCGAGCACGCCGCGAACCTCTTCGGCCTAAAGGAGCTCGGCAATATCTACACCCGCATCATGAACCCGACGACGGATGTCCTCGAGCAGCGCCTCGCGGCCCTCGAAGGCGGCTCGGGTGCCCTCGCCCACTCCTCTGGCCAGGCCGCCATCACCGCGTCCATCCTCAACCTTGCCGGAGCCGGCGACCACATCGTCTCGACCTCGCAGCTCTACGGGGGCACCTACAATCTTTTCCACTACACCCTACCGAAGCTCGGCATTCAAGTGTCGTTCGTCGATGCCGATGAGCCCGAGAACTTCCGTAAGGCCGTGAAGTCCAACACTAAGGCCTTCTATGGCGAAGGCCTCGGCAATCCCCGCCTCAACATCTTCCCCTTTGCCGAGGTCGGCAAGATTGCCAAGGAAGTCGGCGTCCCGCTCATCGTCGATAATACCGCGCTCTCGCCCTACCTGAACCGTCCGTTCGAACACGGGGCGAACATCGTCGTCCATTCGGCCACCAAGCACATCGGCGGCCATGGCACCTCGATCGGCGGCATCGTCGTCGACGGCGGCAACTTCGATTGGGGCAACGGCAAGTTCCCCGGCTTTACCGAGCCCGATATGTCCTACCACGGCCTGCCTCACTGGGAAGCCTTCAAGGCGTTCGCACCCGCCGGCGGCGCCAACATCGCCTTCATCATGAAGATGCGCCTGCAGTTCCTCCGCGACGTCGGCAGCTGCCTCTCGCCCTTCAACGCCTTCCTGCTCATCCAAGGCCTTGAGACCCTCCACCTTCGCATGGAGCGCCACTGCGCCAACGCGATGAAGGTCGCCCAATTCCTCGAATCGCACCCGAAGGTAAAGTGGACCAACTACCCAGGCCTGAAGTCCTCGAAATACCACGACCTCGCCCAGAAGTACCTCACCAACGGCTACGGTGCGCTGGTCGGGTTCGGCCTCAAGTCCGGCCACGAAGGCGGCCGCAAGTTCATCGACTCACTCATCCTGCACAGCCACGTCGCCAATATCGGCGACGCCCGCTCGCTGGCCATCCACCCGGCCTCCACGACGCACTCGCAGCTCACCGCCGCGGAACGCGACAGCGCCGGCGTGACGGACGACTACGTCCGTCTCTCCGTGGGCATTGAGGATATCGAAGACATCATCGCCGACCTCGAGCAGGCGTTGGCCAAGGCCTAAGCCCCTCGTCATCGACCGATCTGGGCGGGCCGCAAGGCCCGCCCTTTTTCATGCCTTGGCCTTAGTGCCGTCGAAGTCGTGGTATTCCAGGAACTGACGAGCTCCTTCATCACCCATGTAGGCCGCGAGCAGCTTGTGGTCCGTCTGCGTCAGGTCCACGACGATGAGTCCGTCCAGGCAGCCGCCGAATCCTTCATCGACATTGAAGGCGATGAGTCGGCCGTTGAGTTTCAGGTAGTGCTTCAGAAGCACCGGTACTGCCTTGGCGTCGGGCTCGAGATCGCTCACGAGGCTCGACACGTGCTCAAGGTCAAAGGCGCAACGCTGCAGGACATCCAGGTCGGCATCGTGCAGGCTCATCGAACGGGGCGGATTCTTCGCCCGCACCAGCGGCAGAAGATCGTCAGCCGAACGATTATTCTTCAGGTAAGACAAGATGAGTTCCTTCGAGGCTTGACCGTACTCGGGATTAATACTCACCGGACCAAACAAGAGGTGATACTTCGGGAAGCGGAGGACATATCGGCCGATACCGCGCCAGAGGAGTGGCAGGCTGGTGGGCTTACGTTGATATTCCTGCCGGATGAACGAACGCCCCATCTCGAGCGCGGGATCCATGCGACGGAAGAAGTCGCCCTTGAATTCAAAGAGCGTCGAGGTGTAGAGGCCATGCTTACCCTGCAGCGGCAGAATACGGTCCGTCGGTCCAAGGCGATAGCCTCCGACAATCGCTGATGCCTTGTCGTCCCAAAGCACTACCTGATCGTACCATGCGTCGAAAGCGTCGAGGTCGCAATCGAGACCGGTACCCTCCGAAACCGAACGGAAGGTGGTCTCACGCAGGCGGCCGATTTCGCGAAGGGTGTGCGGCAGATCCTTGCCCAAGAAGCGGTAGACCTTGAAGTCGCCACTGGTCAGCAGAAGGTCTTCCGGAGGCAGGCTTTGCAACTCGGCACGCAGCAGCAGCGGATTGACCGGTGCGATGATAGGGGTCTGCGGGGCCGCGGGCTTGGCGGCCGCGGGCTTCTCGCGATCACTGCGACTAGAGAGCAGCTCGCAACGCAGGCGAAGGAAACTCGTGGCTTCCTCGTCCTCTGGATGATCCGCCAACTGGGCCGGCGTCACGGGATTGGCCGTGCGGAGACGGATGACCTTACCGTGGTGATGCAAGAACTCGCGTAGGAGGAGCATCGTCCGGACCTTCGGGTGAATAAGGCCGAGCGATTGAAAGAGCCCGGAGTTCCGGCCCTCGATTCGCATGGGAAGAATCGAAGCACCGACCTTGCGGGCCATGCGTACCACCTGTGGCGACCAGACCGGGTCGTCCACGCGACGAGATTTCAGGCGGAGACTGGAAACCTCGCCGGAGGGGAAAGTCATAATGCAGCCACCCGCACGCAGATGCGCAAGGATACGACGCGTGCCGGCGATATTGCCCGGATCGGCCACATCCGGGCTGAAGGGATTGACCTCGATCAACCAAGGACGGATGCCCGGAATCTGACTGAGCCAGCGATTACCGACGACCAGCGCATCCGGACGGGCCCGTAAAAGGAAATCCATCGCCACCAAGCCGTCGGCCAGACCATGCGGATGATTCGCGACCACGACGAGAGGCCCCGAACGCGGGATGCGCGCGAGGCATTGGTCGCTCCAAGTATTGCACAATCCCGCCTGCTCCATCGCGGAGGTGAAGAAATCTGGGCGTCCCGCCACATGGATGCGTTCAAGGAAAGCATCGAAGGCACGG
>CAIKWA010000041.1 GCA_903831005.1 uncultured Opitutia bacterium | reverse complement strand
CCTCACGGCCGGCCGCCCCTCGAGCATCGTCAAGTTCGCCGGCAGCATCGACCAAGTCACGACGCACCACCTCTTCCAGGCGATGGCCGAAGGCGACGCGCTCGCCAACGAGATCTGGGCGGAGTCCATCAACTACCTCGGTCGCGGCCTCGGTGCGGTGATCAACACTTTCAATCCGGACGTGATTGTGGTCGGCGGCGGCGTGACCGCGGCCGGCGACGCTCTCTTCGTTCCGATGCGCAAGAGCGCTAGTAACTACGCGTTTCCGCGCCTCTCGGCGGTCTGCACGATTGTCCCAGCTGGCCTCGGTGGCAATGTCGGCGTCGTTGGTGCGGCGGCCTGTGCTTTCGAGCACGTCAGCTGAACCCTTCGGTCGTCGTGATGCGCGTCTCCGTCGTCATCCCGGCGTTCAACGAGGAGAAGCTCTTACCAGCAACGCTCGTTTCAGTGCAGGCAGCAGCCACGGCTTTCCTTTCACGCGGGTGGACATGGGAGTGTGTGGTCTGCGATAATAACTCCACCGATGGCACCGCGGCTTGCGCCCGCGCCGCCGGCGTAACCGTCGTCTTCGAGCCCGTGAACCAGATCGGCCGAGCCCGCGACGCCGGAGCCCGCGCGGCTTCCGGTGAGTGGCTGGTCTTCATTGATGCGGATTCGACTCCTTCGACCGAGCTCTTTGCGGCCATCGCTGACCAGATCACCGTGGGTCGCGCACTCGGCGGTGGGAGTACGGTCGAGCTAGAGCCAGGCACGCCGCACTATGCGCGAACCGTCTGCGGATTCTGGAATCTATGGAGTCGCCTTGCGCGTTGGGCCGCCGGGTCGTGCGTCTGGGTCGAAGCTTCCGCATTCCGCGAGGCTGCCGGCTTCGGCACCGAATACTACGCCGGCGAGGAGGTCTTCCTCAGCCGACGCCTCAAGTCCCTGGCTCGCCGGACCGGCCGCCGTTTTGTCATTTTGACCGATCACCCGCTACGCACGTCCTCTCGCAAGCTGAAGCTCTATACCGTCACCGAAGCGGCCCGCTTCTTCTTTCGTATGTTGTTCACCGCCGGCCGAGCGGCGAAGCGTCCGGAGAACTGCGATATTTGGTACGACGGTCGGCGCTGAGTACCCTCAGAGCCGCTGCCGCTTCCACTTCGGAATCGGGAAGACGGTGATTTTGTCCGAGCGCACCTCGACGTCGTCGCGGTGGCGCAAGGCCTTGGCCTCGGCGTCGGTGACAATCTCGTAGTGCCGTGCAGCGGTGATGAGGTCGGCAATCTCCCAGCAATCCTTCGGGTTATTGACCCACTTCTCGGGCGGCAGGACGCTGAGGTCGTACGGCTTGGAATAGCTGCGTAGGGTCTTGCGTGGGCCCTTGGCGTATTCGTGGAAGTACGACATCGCGAGCTCGCGGACGCTTCGATAGACTGGGTCGCGCCAGCGTAGGCAGACGTAGTTGGTCTTCGAGATTGCGCCCCACTTTCCGTTCACGCGAAAAGGCGCGATGACATGATCCATGTCCTGGTGCGCGCTGAAGTCTAGGAGTAGGGGAGGGTGACCTTGCAGCCAGAGCGCAAAGGCGGCGACCATGGCGCCTTCAATGCAATGGGCCCGGCGATACTTCAGGGTCTGCTCAACGGAGCGGGCGGTATCGCCCTCGGGCTCGAAGTTCTGCGGGAAATCGACCAGGAAGTCTTGAATGGCCTTGGGCGTGGACAGGCGGGCCAGCGTGCGCGCCGCCGGCAGGCTGAGGCCACGCTTCTGCGCGAGTCGGATCCGGGCGGCGAGCGACATACCTCAAGGTCTAGCCGACGGCACCGATTGCTCAAGGAGCGAGTGCGGCTACTGCTTTCGGGTTGGCTAACCCGCCGCCCTGCGTTTGCTCTCCTGCGTCCGCCATGCCGATCTCCGAACCCACCTGCGCCAATTACGGCGGCAACTGAGATGGATCCCCAGACTCTCCGCGACGGGCTACTCCAGCTCATTCTGCTCATCATCTCGATCGGCTTACATGAGTTCGGCCATGCTTGGATGGCGGATCTGCGTGGCGACCCCCTGCCTCGGATGCAGGGTCGCGTGACGCTCAATCCCTTCGCTCACGCCGACCCGATTGGCACCATCGCCCTCCCGGCGGTCATGATCTTCCTCAGCCCGGGCTTCGGCCTCATCGGCTGGGGTAAGCCTGTTCAAATCTCCCTACCCAATCCGAAGACCCGCCGGATGGACGATATCTATATCACCTTAGCTGGCCCAGCGATGAACCTGGTGCTCTGCCTCGTCTTCGCTCTCATCGGCGGTCTGGGGAATTTTGACCCGAAGACGCAGGAGGTCATCGTCCGCTTCTTGGTCGGCGGCATTTACCTCAACGCGGGCCTCGTGGTCTTTAACCTCATCCCGATTCCGCCCTTAGATGGCTCCCGCCTAGCGCTGCGCCTTGGTCTTTATTCCGAGGAAATCTTCCTCTCCCTTGCCCGCTGGGGGTTCATCATCCTGATTATCCTCGTCAACCTACCGCCATTCCTCCGGGTGATGCATTCAGGCATTGTCCTGCTGGCCTCGCCTTGGCTTGGCCTCTGGCAATTACTCTCCTGATTGCGGGTCTAGCCACCAGAGGCTTGCCTATTCGCGGCCTTCGGGCGAATCTCAGGGTATGCAAACCCTCGGCGAACGCCTCCAAGAAGCCCGTCAGCGACTGGGCGTGACCCTCCGCGAAGCGGCGGAGTTCACCAAAATCCGCACCGATTATCTCCAGTCGATGGAGGCCAACCAGTTCGAGTCCATTCCGCTCGCCGACGTCTACAAGCGCGGCTTCGTGAAGGTCTACGCGAAGTACCTTCGCCTCGACGACGAGAAGGCTGGCGCCGATTTTAATACGCATCATTCCGCCAAGGCCTCCCGCCGCCCGCTTGAAGCTGGGGCCGACGAAGATGCCGCCTTTGAGCCGGAGTCCGCCGTCAGTTCGATCACGCTCAGCCGCGATACGGTGATTTACGCCGTCATCGGCATTGCCGTCATCGCAATTATTGCGGCGTTTTTTATCTAAGCTCGTCCTCCGCGAAGCGGTCGCAGCCTAAGCCGTTAGCGGAGGTTGCGGCCCCCGCGCCGCCGGCGAGCCGACCCCACCAGATCACCCTTACGTCGGTCAAGTCTGGGGTTCGCTACCAAGTCATCGAACTGAACACGGGCGAGACTCCTGGGCTCGGGATGCTTTCCCCGCGCGATAAGCCAGTCGTTATCAATGTGAAGGGTCCGAGTGAGTTACGCTCCTCCGCGGTCGAAAACTTACGCGTACAGATCGACGGCGTGCCATTCCTCATCCCGGCCAACATCACCGGGGCGATGTTCGTCGCCCTACCCGATACCTTTACTTCCCCTCCGGTGCCCAAAGCCGTGGTGGTTCCGACTTCCTCCCCGAAGGCCCCCGCCCCGAAGGCAAAGAAAGTCCGTTAAGCCGAGGGGATTGACCCTTTCGACTTCTCGCCTTATCACTCTGGTGCAGTGCCCCCGCGCCTTGAACAACGTGTCCTCGTCCTTAACCGTCTCTGGCAGCCGGTTAATATCGTGGGCGTGCTCCGTGCGATGAGCCTCCTGTTCCGTGGCCGCGCCTCGGCAATCCATGCCGACCCGTCCGGCCACCGCGTGCTGAGCTCCGAAGAGTGGATGCGTTTTTCCCTCGAGGAGCCGCCGCCGGCGGCTGAGTCGGTCCGCTCGCCCTGTATCGTGCTCCGTATCCCGCGCGTCCTGTTACTGGGCGAATACGATCGCGTGCCGCGGCGCGAGATTCGGTTCTCCCGGCGCAACGTCTACCTCCGCGACGCTAACACTTGTCAGTATTGCGGCCGCCCGTTCCGCGACGAGGAACTCAACCTCGACCATGTCGTCCCGCGAGATATCGGTGGCAAGACGAACTGGGAGAACATCGTGACGGCCTGCGTCCGCTGTAATTCGCGTAAGGCTAACCGGTTGCCGGAACAAGCGGGCATGACACTCCGGCACGCCCCGACGAAGCCCAAGTGGCGCCTGGTCGTCGCGTCCTCGCTCTCAGTCGAAGAGGTTGAGTGCTGGAAGGAATTTCTCGAGGTTACGCCCGCCGGTCAACTTCCCTGGAGGAACTGAGCGACGGCGCTTTCCTTGGTGCGGGTAACCAGATTCGAACTGGTGTATCCACTTTGGAAGAGTGGTGTCCTACCACTGAACGATACCCGCGTGGCCAAGGACGCTCACTATTCCTAGCCGTCCGCCCGGGGTCAAGCCTCGCCCGTTGTCCGCCTGACCAGCCTGAAGCGGAAAACTGGCCTGGGAAAGCGGGATTTGCTGACCTGATTAAGGCAGGGCGCGGTGGATGACGCTGATGGTACCGTTGGTCTCAAGGATTACATCCTTGGCCTGTTCGATGTTCGCGAGCCCTGCCGAGCGCAGTGCGGACATGAGTTCATGGTGCGTGATGCGCTCGCGATGCATGACCTTCTCTTGCACGGCTCCGTCCCGGACAAGGAAGAGAGGTCGCCCGACCAGCGCCCAGTGGACGATGCGGAAATGCCGTGAGAGCAGAAGCATGCACCAGTTGATGGAGATAAGCGTACCCGCCAGAAAGAGTCCGCCCCCGAGGCTGTTGTCGCCTCCATTCATGGCGTTCTGCACGGTGTTGCTCAGGATGAGAAGCAGGATGAAGTCGAAGGGCGTCAGCATCCCGGTTTGTCGCCGGCCAGTGAGGCGGATGAGGAACAGGAGGAAGCCGTAGACGATGATACCACGGATCAAGAGCTCCCACCAAGGCAGCACGGGGATGAGCATGGCCCCGAGGTCGAAGGGTTGACGGACGGCTTGGGCGAGCATGGGTCACGTTAGGCCCGACCCCTGCCCAGGGCGATAGCGTTTGCGCTTCACGCTGGGCGGACTTCAGGCATCCTGCGCTCATGGCCCGCACCGCCCGTACCTCCGCCTCAGCCGTCCGCGACATCCTGCTGATGGCGACCCCCTCGAAGAACGCCGACCTTCGCTGGTTCGGAGGTTTCCACGCCTCAGATCCCTTTCCGGCGTTCTCTGTCAAGGGCCGCCGGATTGGCCTTCTGCCTGGCATGGAAGTCGGGCGCGCAAAAGACGAATCAGCTTTCGATGAAGTGCTCAACCTAACCGCCATCATCGGCGACCTCCGTAAGACCAACCCGAAGGCTGGCGTGGCCGACGCGATTGTCTTCGCCGCCCTCCAGCGGGGTACCCACCGCTTCCGGGTGCCCGCAGATTTTCCGGTCGGACTATTCCAGCGGCTGCGCGAGCTCGGCCTCGAGCTCCACGCCGTCGGCGCCCAGCAGAACGAGCGCGGCGCCCCCGAGCTCTTTCCTCAGCGTCAGGTAAAGTCGCAGGCGGAACTTACTGGCATCCGCGCCGGCAACCGAGCGGCCGTGGCCGGTTTCAAGGCCGTCGAGAAGGTGCTGACCGAAGCTAAAGCCGACAAGAAAGGCGTGCTGCAGTGGCAGGGGAAGACCCTTACGGCCGAGATTCTAAAGGAAGAGGCGCAGGTCGCTATCTTGCGTCAGGGTGGGATGTGCGACATTGGTCTGATCATCGCCCCCGGCGATCAGGCCGTCGATTGTCACTGCTCCGGCTCCGGCCCGATTCGTGCCAACGAGCTCATCGTCTGCGATATCTACCCGCGCCATATCGCATCGCATCATTACGGCGATATGACCCGCACTTACCTTAAAGGAAAGGCCAACGCGAAGCAGCGCAAGATGGTCCACGCGGTCCTCGAGGCCCAGCGCCGCGCGATCAAGGCCATCCGCGCAGGCGTGACCGGCGCCAAGGTGCACACGGTAGTGCAGGATTATTTCAAATCGCGTAGCTACAAGACGGGCTTGGTGAAGGGCGTCTACGTTGGCTTCTTCCACGGCACGGGCCACGGGCTCGGCTATGATATCCACGAAGATCCGGCACTCTCCACGCGTAACCCGGACCCGCTGATCGCGGGCAATGCCGTCACCGTCGAACCAGGGCTCTACTATCCTGGTATCGGCGGCTGCCGTTTCGAGGATTGCGTGGTGGTTACGAAGAAAGGCTGCGAGTTCCTTTCCTCCCATCCCTATAACTGGGAGATCGCCTGAGTATGGTCAAAGGGCGGGGCAGGGCTGGGTCGCATACGTCGCTGACGGATGCCGCCCGTCCCGTGGCTGAAGCCCTCGAGCGGTATGGTCGCGTCTCCCGCGGTGTCATCAGTGCGCGCGTCCGCGCGAGCACGCTTTCCATTAAGGTTATGAAGATCGGCGGCGGCCTCCGCATCACGGTCGTCTCCAAAGGCTCTCGGCAAGAACTCCACGTCTACGGCCTCACCGCGGAACGCGCCGGCGAAATTCTTTCCGGACCAGATTTCGCCGGCTATAAGCTAAACTACGCCGATGCCTGACGCCCCTACGATTGTTGCCGAAGTCACGGCCGCCGACTGGGCCGCCGCCGGCGCGGGTTGGACGCACCTGCCCTACCTCGCGCGCTTCCACGCCGAGCGGCTGCCACTTGCTTGGGAAGGTTTCTTCACTGGCCGCCACCACGCGGTGCTCGAGAGCGGTCGCTCTGGCAGCCTGACCATCGCCGTCCCCTTCGCCGCCCGGACGACGACTTTCTTCGCCGATGGCCGCGTCGTCATGCATGCCGCCGATGGCGCGCATGAAGAGGCCGCCGAACAACCGCTGGCTTACCTGCGTCGCTGGTCACGCGAAGTCCGTGCCCCTCGCCTGACCGGCTGGCCAGATTTCCAAGGCGGGCTAATTGCTTTGCTGGGCTATGAGCTCGCCGCGCAGTTCGAGCCGGTGAAGCCCGCGCCGGCCGACGTCCTGGCGCCCCTCGCGGCATTTCTTGAGGCGCATGAGGCCTGCGTTTTTGACGCCGTAAAATGCGAGCTAACGATCGTCGTGCTCTGCCCGGTCGGCTCACCGAACTCCGCCCTCCGAGCTGCCCGCGCCCGCGCCCTCGATCTCGCCGCCCGGTGGGATACTGCTTGCGCGCAACCGGCGGCCCCCCTGCCTCCATCCACCGTCCCGCTGGCACCGCTCGCGCAGTCGCTCGATGAGCCGGCTTTCGTCCACGCCGTCGAACGCTGCTTAGATTACATCGCTGCTGGCGATACTTATCAGGTCAATCTTTCCACGCGCCTCGAGGTGCCGCCCCTTGATGCGGCGCTGGCTTACGAGATTCTGCGGACGGCGAACCCTTCGCCCTACATGGGGCTGGTCCGCTTGCCGGGAGCGACGCTCGTCTGCGGTTCGCCCGAACTGCTCGTCGAAGTCTCTGCTGGCCGGGTCGCCTCGCGTCCGATCGCCGGTACGCGCCCGCGTGGCGCTGATGAGGCCGCCGACCTGGCTTGGGCGCAGGAACTTTCCGGCGACACGAAGGAAAAGGCCGAACACCTGATGCTCGTCGACTTGCTGCGTAACGACGTCGGCCGCGTCTCGCGGCCAGGCACGGTGCGCGTGCCCGAATTCATGGCGGTCGAGCGTTACTCGCACGTGATGCATCTGGTTTCGCAGGTCGAAGGCGAACTGCAGGCGTCCGCCGGACCGGCTGACGTCGTCCGCGCACTCTTCCCGGGGGGCACCGTCACGGGCGCACCGAAGGTGCGCACGATGCAGGTCATCGCCGAACTCGAGCCGGTCGCGCGTGGCTATTATACTGGTTCGCTTGGTTGGATTGGTGCTTCTGGCGATCTCTGCCTCAACATCATCATCCGTTCCCTCTGGTCCGCTGCGGATCGCACGTTCATCCAGGCAGGGGCTGGTATCGTGGCTGACTCCGTTCCGGCCCGCGAATACGCCGAAAGCCTCCGCAAGGCCCAGGCCCCGTTGCTGGCCGCCGCACGCGCGGCCTTGGTCCGATGATTGGCTGGCGCCAGGGCGAATGGGTTACCGTGGTCGATGGTGCCGAGGTCTCCTCTTTGGTTCCGGGGCCGTCACTCTTCGAGACGTTCGCTTTACGTGCAGGTCGCCTCGCCTGCCTTACTGATCATTTGGATCGCCTCGCCCTCGGCTGTCCGCGTCTCGGCCTCGATCCGGCGCGTCTCATGCTCGGCGCGGACGCAAGTATTGCCCGCTGGTCAGCCCCCTTGGGCAGCCTGCTTGGACGCAATACGTTGACTGAGGCGATTGTCCGTCTGCTCGTGGCGCCGCGCGGTGACGGCATGGCCACCGAGTGGCTCACGGTCCGGCCGTTACCGCCCACGCCTTCGGCGATCGATCTCTATCAGCTGACCCTTCGCCGCGACGCCCCAGAATGGTTGCCTCGCCCCAAGAGCGGCCCGTGGAAGAATTCCGCGGAGGCCTGGCGCGAACTGCGCGGAGTCGCCGATCGGCCTGATGCGGAAGGCGTCCAGCTAGACGCGCGAGGTTGCCTCAGCGAAGGCGCACGTAGCTCCTTGGCTTGGTGGGACGGCGCCTGCTGGAATTTTCCTTCGGTTGAGACGGGCCGGCTACCCGGTACGGCGTCGGCGCAGCTTCGAGGCGTGCTTATCCAGGCCGGTCGGCCGGTCCGCGACGTATCCTGGCCAGGCTTCCCGGTCTCGGCTGAATCGATGCTCGTACTCCGTTCGACGTTCGATGGCGGCTCCGTCCTCGCCCGCTCTTATCATGCCGACGGCCGAATCCACTGGCAGCCGTCTGGCCCGCAGGTCGAAGCGATGCGGGCCCAGGCCTTGCTCGCCGCGTGGCGGGCTCAGCGTTGCATCAGCTTCGCGTAGACTGGCAAGGCGGTGGCGAGTACAAGTAGGCCGAGAAAGACGACGCTCACTAGGGCGGAGAAGCAGGTCGCGACCAATAGCTTGGCCATCCGCACGACTGGGTCCTCGTCCTTACTTAGGTGCGTGCGTGCGGCGTAGGCGGTGACAGCGAGGCCGAGGACGAGTAGGGTTATGAGGACTGCGCCAAAGTGGTTGAAGTAGATTCCGGTCAGGGCAGGCAGGGCGCCAGCCTCGCCGGTGATTGTCGCCACGAGGATGGGCTGTGAGCGAAAGGCGATTGCGCCGGCGGCAGCAGGCAGGGTGGCGGTCAGAAATACGGCCAAGGCGGAGACGATCTGGAGCTCGCGAGGGGTCATGCGGTGAGTATTCCAAGCCCTGCTGGCAGGGTCAACGTTGGGATTCTCCCTCGCCAAACTCGGCGGTTCGTCCTACGTAAGGTGGACATGGACTCTGCTTGGTATCTCTGGCCGGTCTTCGTTCTCCTTAACGGCAGTGCGGCGGGGATTGCGCTCGTTGCCGGGGTGGTCTCGGCCCTTTCGCATACGGAGCTGGAAGACCTCCGCCGGCAGGATGCCAAGGCCGCGGTATCGATCGAGCGATCGCGCGGCGACCAAGGCAACACCCTTGCCGCCTTCGAGGTGCTCTCCGGGGCCTTTGTCGGCATGAGCGCCCTCCTGGGCGGCTTTCTGATTGGCTCGCGGTTCCTGGAGCGAATGTCCGAGAGTTGGCCGGTCGCCGTCCTTACGGCCCTCGCCTTTATCGCTGTCTCTTTCGTGATGGCCTGGCTGACGATTATGCTCCCGCGCAAGGTGGGCATGCACTTCCGCGTTACGCTCGCCCCCCGCATTGCCTCCTCGCTCAAGCTCGTCCGCGGCGCCGCAAAGATTCTCCGGACCTTCGGTAAACTCCATGACTCGCTCGCTCCGCCGGAAGAGCCGGGTGTTGATCGTGCCGATGCTGACATCGGCAGCCTCGCCCAGGCCGCCGCCCGTGAAGGCAAGATCACGCAAGCGGAGAGCAACCTCGTGGCCAACGCCGTCCGGCTGGACGACATCCCTGTCTCGCATGTCCTGACACCCCGCCCGGTTGTGACCTCCATTGAGGCCGACCTCACGGTTGCCGATGTCCTTCGTCTTTATCCGACCGTGCCACATGGCCGCATGCCGGTCTGGGAGCAGAACCCTGATCGTATCGTCGGCGTCGTGCGGCGGCGCGATATCCTCAAGGCCGCGGGTGAAAATCGCCGTGAAGTCCGCGTCCGTGAACTCATGGGTAAGCCGCATATCGTACCCGAGAGCGCCACACTTTCGGATGCGCTCCATGATCTCGTCCGTGCGCACCAGCACCTGGCGGTCGTTGTCGATGAGTTCGGCGCCTTCGCGGGGGTGATCACGCTTGAGGATGTCTTCGAGTCGCTGCTCGGCGTTGAGATCTACGAGAAGGACGACCCGCATCCGGACATGCGCGAACTGGCGCGGCAGCGCGGCCATCGTGTCGGCCGTCGCTCCGGCCCCGAGACTTCACCCAAGGCCGGAACATGATCGCTGCTGCGCTCGCTTTCTGGACGCACGACCTCGATCCAGTCGCGCTTCATTTCCCGAAGTCCTGGGGATTACACGGCATCCACTGGTATGGGCTGGCCTACGCCGCCGGATTCATGGTCGCAGCCTATCTCCTAGGACGCTGGCGTCGGGCCGGGTTGACGCCGTTGCGCGACATCCATGACGAGTCGCTCCTGATTACTGCGGTCATGGTCGGCGTCGTCGCGGGTGGGCGTCTCGGTCATGTCTTCCTGTATGCCCGCGAGGAATTTGCCGCCGATCCCCTGATGGTCTTTCGCGTCTGGCAGGGAGGTATGGCCAGCCATGGCGGCTTCCTGGGAGTGCTCCTCGCGGGCGTGTGGTTCGCGCGCCGCGCAAAGGTCAACTTCTTGGCCGTCGGCGACCTACTCTGTGCTTTAGCTCCCGCCGGCCTCCTCTTTGGTCGTCTGGCCAACTTCGTGAATGCCGAACTTGTTGGCAATCCGTCCTCCGTCGCATGGGCGGTCATCTTCCCCCGCGAAGGCGCGATGCCGCGTCACCCGTCGCAGCTTTACGAAGCCTTCGGCGAAGGCCTGTTGACGCTGATCTGGGTGCTGATCCGCTATCCCCGTCGGCTTCCGCCCGGCCGTCTGGCCGGCGAATTCCTGCTTCTGTATTCCGTCGCCCGTATCGTCTGCGAGTGCTTCCGCTCCGCCGAGGATGGTCATGTACTCGGGCTCACCGCTGGTCAGTTCTGGACTTTGCCGCTCGCGGCGCTCGGGCTCTTCCTCATTTTTCGCTCCCGCCGTCCGGCTGAATGATGTTGCCCGTGCGGGCCGTCGGTGGGAAAACTCCTTTGCGCCATGACGAACGTCCCGCTCCTTGATCTCGGCCCACAGAACCGCACCCTCGAGGCCCAGTTTGAGGCCGCCTTCCGCGATGTCCTTCGGTCGAATATGTTCATCATGGGTCCGCGCCTCGAGGCCTTTGAGAAGGACTGCGCATCGTTCCTCGGCGTAAAGCATGCCCTCGGCGTCTCTTCCGGTACCGATGCGCTCCTGCTCGCGCTCATGGCGCTTGATATTGGCGAAGGCGACGAGGTCCTGTTGCCCTCCTTCACCTTCTTCGCTACCGCAGGCTCCGTCGTCCGCCTCGGCGCAACGCCGGTCTGGATCGACGTCGACCCGCACCACTTCAACATCGACCTCGCTGACGCGGCTCGGAAGGTCGGCCCGCGTACCCGGGCCATCATGCCGGTCCACCTTTTCGGCCAGTCGCTCGACCTCGATGCGCTCCAGGCTTTCGCCCAGGCGCACAAAATCCGCGTGATCGAGGATGCTGCGCAATCCATGGGCGCGCGCTGGAAGGGCCGTGCCACGATGTCTTCCGGCGACTTCGGCGCCACGAGCTTCTTCCCGTCCAAGAACCTGGGCGGCATGGGCGACTCCGGCTTAGTGACGACGCAGGACGATGCGCTCGCCGAGCGCGCCCGCATTCTCCGCGTGCATGGGATGCAGCCGAAGTATTTCCACCGCGAGGTCGGGGCTAACTTCCGCATGGATCCGCTCCAGGCCGCGCTGCTGCACATCAAACTCCCGCACCTGCCGGAATATAACTGCGCGCGGGCGGGTAACGCGGCTTTCTATCACGCATCCCTCAAGGGTCGCGCGGGTATCGCCGAGAATCGGGCGGGCGCCGACAAGGCCGCAAAGATCCTCCTGCCGGTCGACTTCTCTGGCCAGGGTATCTGGAACCAGTTCACGCTCCGCGTGACCGGCGGCCGCCGCGATGCGCTCAAGGCCTTCCTCACCGCACGCAAGATTGGCTGCGAGATCTACTACCCAATTCCGCTCCACCGCCAGCAGTGCTTCGCGGATCAGAAGTATCGCGGCTTCGACCGCGTGCCGGTCGCCGAACAGCTTTCCGCCGAAGTGCTCAGCATCCCGATTTTCCCCGAGCTCGGCGTCGAACAACGCCAGTGGGTCTCCGACTCGCTTGCCGATTTTGCGGCCGGGAAGAGTGAGTAAAGGCGCCGTAGGCGCGGAGATTCCGAGGTGCAAAGGTGCAAATCGGCCTGCGGCCTGTGCAAAGGTGCAAATGTGGGAGTCACTCAATGGGTGACGGGTGACAGCCATCGGGGCATCAGCCTTTCTGGTGTCGGCCGTTCAGCCTTCGGCACCCGGCTCCGGGTTCCCGCTGCTGATGGCCGAGATGCCGATGCCCGAGTCGCCGGCGCCCGTGCCCGTCACCCGTCACCTGAAGTTGGTTCTACCTTTGCACTTTTGCACAGGAGCTCTGCTCCGATTTGCACCTTTGCACGGCTTCTCCTCCGGCCTCCGGTTTCCTTCTAATGCGCATCTATCCGCTATCCGCTAACCGCCGATACCTTTGTCTCTCAGAAAAACCTAACCGTCTTCACTCGCATCTTCTCGTGCTCGGCGTCGGTGCAAGGCGCATCGATGGGCACGGCCGGAGCCTTATCGTTCGGGGCCACGAGCTTGTTCGCGAGCAGGTACTGTTCGACTTCGGCACCAGAAATATCGGGCAACATGACGCCGGCGATTTCGACGCACGGGGAAAGCCGCTGACCGCTCTTCTCCACCATTTCGGCGTAGTTCGTCGGACTATTGATGATGTCCACGTCCTGGTAGTTCAGGGCGTACTTCGCCATGATGGCGCGCACGCCGTTGCTCCAGCCGCAGCTGGGTTTGAGGTAACAACGAATTTCCATGGCCTTACCAATGTCGGCCTGCGGCTAGTAATCAAGCCCGGCGACCTTTTCGGGCCGCCTTTTCCTCGGCAGCCGGCGGCGCGGGTTCGTACCAGTAGCCGATACCATGGATTGTTCGTAGGCACTCCAAGGATTTACCGTACGCGGCGTAGGCGTCGCGGATCTTGGCGATGTATTGGTCGAGCGAACGGCTGCGGATGTCGGCATGCACGCCCCACACGGCGTGGATCAGGCTGTGCCGGCTGATGATGACGCCGGGATTCGCGTGCAGGTGATAGAGGATGCCGAGCTCCTTGCGGCCCAGCTTGCGGCTCTTGTTGCCGGCGAAGACGATCTCGAGCCGCTCGGGATGGACTTCGGCGCCGTTGAAGATGAAGACATCGGTGCCGAGCGCCGCGTTGCCCGTGAGGCGGCTGTCGCCGGACGTCTCGCTGCGGCGGAGCACGGCGCGGACGCGCGCGACGAGTTCCTCGGAGTGGTGCGGCTTGCCGATAAAATCATCGGCTCCCGCTTCGAGCGCTCGCGCGACATGCTTACCATCCCGCTGCGCGGAGAGGAAAATCACGGCGGGCGAATGGCTCATCCGGCGGATCGTATCCAGCACGGCGAGTCCATCTAGGTCAGGCAGACTCGGGTCGAGCAAAACCAGATGGACATAGGATTCCCCGACAAATTTGAGCGCGGTGGCGCCCTTGTGAAAGACTTGGGTGGAAAGGCCGGCGGTCAGGAGATCGTCTGCGAGCGATGCGGCGAGGCTACGATCGTCTTCGATGATGACCACCAGTGGCTTCTGCTTGGAACTCATGCAGAATCAGGGAGTGGGGGTAAGACTAGGGGTAATCACATATGTAAAAAATCCCCCGAGGTTGCCAAGCCCCATTAAAAGACTAAATTATATTAGAAATGAGCGAAGTCCCTCAACCTAGCGCGGCCCGGAAGTGGGCCATCCGTGCCTTCCTAATTCTTTTCATCACCTCGGCGGCATGGGCCGCCTGGTACGGTAACCAGCAGCAGCAAATCCATGGCCGCAAGTCTGATGGTAAAGCCAAGGATCCGTACGAAGATCGGAGCCTTTTCGGCCGATAGCCCCCAGGAAGGGTTACCCGTCAGGGGGGTATTTCAAAAATCTTGACCACAAGGCCTTCGTTCCTAAGTTCCTCACTTCCACCGACCGCCCCCTTCGTCTAGCCCGGTCCAGGACACCTCGTTTTCATTGAGGTAACTGGGGTTCGAATCCCCAAGGGGGCGCCAGGTGGAAGCTTTTCGATCCGTTCTCTCCGCAGGGGAGGGCGGTCCTTTGGTTTGGACTTACTCACATTGCCCCTTGCCTAAGTTCAAAAATTATTGAAACATCGGTTCGCCCTCAGCCCAGTTGGCCTAACCCCGATGAAGCTTCCTTCCGAAAAGTCTGCTGGCCGCCGTAAAAGTCGCCCCACTTTCGAGTCCCTCCAGCCCCACGAGATCGAGCTGGCGGACTTCTTCGTACGCATGGCCGGTATCCTAGGGGTTCCGCGCTCGGTCGCCGAAATCTACGCCTTGCTATATATCTCCCCCGGCCCCTTGGATTTTGACCACATCCAGGGCCGGCTTGGCATGAGTAAAGGCTCTGTCAGTCAAGGACTTAAGTTCCTGAGAGGCCATGAGATGATCCTCTCGGTAAAGGAGAAGGGTGCCCGCCGCGAACGCTGGCAGCCGACGCCCTCGCTGGCCGCCTCCCTCGTGGCCCTGCTTCGTAGCCAGGTCCTGCCGGCCCTCGAGCAAGCCCAGCCCTCCCTTCAGCGCGTCCTCGCCGATGTCCAACAGCACGGCGCCAATCCCGAAGTCGTCGAGCGCCTCACCCGGCTCAATCGCTGGAACAGCCGAGCCCTCGAGCTCGCACCCCTGTTGCTCCCCCCTCCGGGAGCCTGACCCTTTCTGCCGGCTCGGCCGGTGACAGTTTCTTCCAACCGTACTTGCAGGCGAATTCGCCTCCACGTGCGGTAGCCTGCCCGGGCATCACAAAATCAAATACCCCCCATCCGTCATCTTTAATCTGCCATCCCTCCCATGCGTATCGCCATCACCTCCGGCTATTTCGACCCGATGCACCGCGGCCACCTCGAGCTGCTGGACCTCTCGCGCGCCCAAGGCGACGTGCTTTGGGTCATCGTCAACACCGATGCCCAGGCGGCCCTGAAGAAGGGGAAGGCCTTCATCGACCAGGACACCCGCCTCGCGGTGACTTCCGCGTTGCGCGTCGTCGATCGCGCGGTCCTTTCGGTCGACACGGATGGCTCGGTCTGCGCGACCCTCGATTGGCTGATCGGCGAAGCCAAGGCCCAAGGCCACGAGGCCGTCTTCTGCAAGGGCGGCGACCGCAACGCCGGCAACATCCCCGAGATGACGGTGCTCAACAAGCACGGCGCCAAGCTCATCGACGGCCTGGGCGCCAAGATCGACAGCAGTTCCCGCATCATCGCCCAGGCCAACAAGCCTTCCGCTTGAACCAGCCCCCTTCCTGACTCATCACTTCTCACATGAAAAAACGCGCGCTCATCACCGGCATCACGGGCCAGGACGGCTCCTACCTCGCCGAGTTCCTCCTCGCCAAGGGCTATGAGGTCCACGGCATCATCCGCCGCTCCTCCTCCTTCAACACCTCGCGCATCGAGCACCTCTATATGGAGGACCTCGTCCGCGACATCCATACGAAGAAGATCCAGCTCCACTACGGCGACCTCGGCGACTCGACCGCGCTGATCCGCCTGATCGGCGACGTCCAGCCGGACGAGATCTACAACCTCGGCGCGATGTCCCACGTGAAGGTCTCCTTCGATATCCCGGAATACACCGCCGACACGGACGGCATCGGCACCCTCCGCCTCCTTGAGGCGATCCGCATCCTGAAGATGGAGAAGAAGGTCCGCATCTACCAGGCTTCGACCTCCGAACTCTACGGCAAGGTCGTCGAAGTCCCGCAGTCCGAGACGACGCCGTTCTACCCGCGCAGCCCTTACGGCGTCGCCAAGATCTACGCCTACTGGATCACCCGCAACTACCGCGAAGCCTACGGCATGTTCGCTTCCAACGGCATCCTCTTCAACCACGAGTCCGAGCGCCGCGGCGAGACGTTCGTTACCCGCAAAATCTCCCTCGCGGTCGCCAACATCATCCACGGCCGCCAGGATTGCCTCTTCCTCGGCAACCTCTCCTCCCAGCGCGACTGGGGCTACGCCCCCGATTTCGTCCAATGCATGTGGCTCATCCTGCAGCACAAGCAGCCAGACGATTTCGTCATCGCGACGGGCAAGATGTACACGGTCCGTGAATTCTGCACCCACGCTTTTCGCCGCGCCGGTATCGAACTCGACTGGCAGGGCACGGGCGCCGACGAGAAGGGTATCGATCGCAAGACGGGAAAGACCCTCGTCGCCGTCGACCCGCGCTACTTCCGCCCAACCGAGGTCGAGCAACTCCTCGGCAATCCGGCCAAGGCCATCCGTGAGTTGGGTTGGAACCCGCAGCAGACGTCCTTCGAGCAGCTGGTGCAGAAGATGGTCGATCATGACCTGAAGTTGGTCGCCCACGCGAACCGCTGATGGACCGCACCGCGAAGATCTACGTCGCTGGCCACCGCGGGATGGTTGGCTCCGCCATCGTCCGAGCGTTCCGCGCCGCCGGCCATACGGCCATCGTTACCCGTTCGTCCTCCGAGCTCGACCTCCGCGACGGCGCCGCGACCCGCGCCTTCCTTGCCGCCGAGCAGCCAGCCACTGTGGTCATGGCCGCCGCCCGCGTCGGCGGCATCAAGGCCAACTCGAACGAGCCGTACGATTTCCTTTACGATAATTTAGTGATGGCCGCCAACGTCATCGATGGCGCCCGCCGCGCCGGCGTCCGCAAGCTGCTGTTCCTCGGATCGAGCTGCATCTACCCCAAGCACGCGCCCCAGCCAATTCGCGAGGATTCCCTGCTTACCGGTCCGCTCGAGGTCACTAACGAGGCCTACGCGGTCGCGAAGATCGCCGGTATCAAGCTCTGCGACCACGCGCGCGCCCAATACGGCTGCGACTTCATCAGCGCGATGCCCTGTAACCTCTACGGCACGGGCGATAATTTCTCGTTGGAGAATTCGCACGTACTACCTGCCCTCATCCGCAAGATGCATGAGGCCAAGCTTCGTGGCGATGAATCGCTCCGACTCTGGGGTACGGGCACACCACTTCGTGAATTCCTGCACGCCGACGACCTCGCGGAAGCCTGCGTCCTCCTCCTTGAGCGCTACTCCCAAGCGGGACATATCAATGTCGGATCCGGCGAAGAACTCACCATTCGCCAGCTCGCCGAGCTGATCGCCCAAGAAGTCGGCTTCACGGGCCAGTTGGAATTCGATCCGTCGATGCCCGATGGCACGCCGCGCAAGCTGATGGATGTCGGCCGCATTCGTGCACTTGGCTGGAAGCACCGCATCTCCCTTTCCGAAGGCATCCGCGGCGCCTACGCCTGGTATCTCGCGAACCACGCCGAAGCGCGGCGGTAAGCACCCTGGGTGCAAAAGTGCAAACCGGCCTGCGGCCTTTGCAAAGGTGCAAATGTATTTCAAGGGGTCGGGGCAGGGGTAGGGGCAGGCACACAACTTCAGTACCCGAATCTGAGTTTACGCATCTAGTGACCAGTGACCTGAACCCGACGGCCGAAACCCGTGACCTGAAAGTTTTCTAGCCCTAGCCCTAGCTCTGGCACTAGCCCTAAAAACACCTTTGCACTTTTGCACAGGAGCTCCGCTCCGATTTGCACCTTTGCACTGCCTCTAGGTCTACCCCTCATCCATTCAGCCCTCTACTCTTTTCCGCCCCATGCCCTCCGTCACCCTCTGCATTCCCGCTCGCATCGCCTCCACGCGTCTGCCCCGCAAGGTCCTACTCGATCTCGGCGGTAAGCCGGTCGTCCAGCATGTCTGGGAACGCGCCAAGCAGGTTCATCAGGCGGACCGTGTCGTGTTGCTCACGGATTCCGAGGAAGTCGCCGCCGTTGCGCGTGGCTTCGGCGCCGAAGTACTGCTCACCGATCCGGCTTGTCCGTCCGGCACCGCGCGTATGGCCAGCATCATCGACCGCTTACCTGGCGAATTCTTCCTCAACGTCCAAGGCGATGAGCCGTTCATCCAGCCGGACCTCCTCGACGGACTCATCACGCGCTGGAAGGAGACGAAGTGCCGGTTGGTCACGGCGGTCTCGAAAATCCACGCCACCGAACGTCTTCTGGCTTCGAGCGTGGTCAAAGTCGTCCGCGCGGAGAATGGCGAGGCAATCTATTTCTCCCGTAGCCCGATCCCGCACCTTCGGGGCGTCGATCCAGCCGAATGGGTCAAGCAGCGGGACTATTGGGTCCACATCGGCGTCTATGGCTACGACCGCGCGACGCTCGCTGGTTACGCTCAGTTGAAGCCGACCGAGCTCGAGGCGACCGAATCGCTCGAGCAGCTCCGCTTCCTTGCTCACGGGCTGACCTTCCAGACCGTCGTCACCGATTATCATCCCGTCGCCATCGATACCCCTGAGGATCTCGAAGCCGCGCGGAAGATGATCGGCTGACCAGCCGTCCTGGGTAGGGACGTGATTGCCATCACGTCCGTTCGCATGAAGACGCTGAAAGGCGATTGATTCGGCTAAAGCCCGACGACTTTACGGCCTCGGTTTCGAACGGCGGCGATAGCAATCGCCGCCCTACCCAAAACGTCCAGCCATTCATAGGGTCTCCGGTTCCCCTTTGAGTTACGCCGTCTGCCTCCCTTGCCCACTAATCAACTAAGCCTCTAATTTTCCCTCCGGCCAACTGGCCAACCCATCAACTAATCAACCAACGCTTCACCACCATGCCCACCCCCCTGAACTCCGCCCGCGCCCTCCTCCAGGCTGAAGCCGCCGCGCTCGCCGAACTTGCCACGCGCCTCGACGGCTCCTTCACGAAGGCCGTCGACCTCATCGCCGGGCATTCCGGCAAGGTCGTGCTCTGTGGCGTTGGTAAGTCTGGCCTCATCGGTCAGAAGATTGCCGCGACGCTCTGCAGTACGGGTACGCCAGCGATTTTCCTCCACGCCGGCGACGCAGTACACGGCGACCTTGGCATCCTTCAGCCGGGCGATCCGGTGGTGGTAATCTCGCGCTCCGGCACCACGGCCGAACTGGTTCGCCTCATCCCGGTACTACGCTCCTTCAGGTCCCCTATTATCGCCATTGTCGGCAACACGCAGTCGCCTTTGGCGACTCAATCCGACGTGGTGCTCGACATCGGCGCCCGCCCGGAAGCCGATCCGCTCGGTCTCGTGCCGACCACGAGCGCGCTCCTGACGCTCGCTCTTGGGGATGCCCTCGCGGCCGCCCTCATGACGAAGCGCGGCTTCGGCCCCGCCGACTTCGCGCGCTTCCATCCGGCTGGACAGCTTGGCCGTAATCTATCGCTCACGGTCGGCGAGGCGTTGCAGCCGCTTGAGCGGTGTGCCTGCGCCAAGCCGGGCGACTCACTTCGCGACACGGTCATCTCGATGACGCTCCATCCGCATGGCGCGGCGTGCGTACTCGCCGCCGACGGGTCGCTTGCCGGCCTCATCACCGATGGCGACCTCCGCCGCGCGCTCAGCCGTGGGGTTGATATCAACACGGCCCGTGCCGCTGACATCATGACGGCGAATCCGGTGCGCGCCCATGCCCCGATGTCTCTCGGCGAAGCCGCTCGTATCATGGAGGACCGCCCTTCGCAGATCGCCGTGCTGCCGGTCACCGACGCTGCGACCAACCGCTGCCTCGGACTCATCCGCATCCACGATATTTATCAGGCGGGGATTGTTTGAATCGATGGCAACAGGTAGGGACAGCACCACGTGCTGTCCTAAGTGCAGAAGTGCAAATCGGCCTGTGGCCTGTGCAAAGGTGCAAAAGTATTTCTAGGGATTGGGGTAGGGGCCGGGGCAGGGGTAGGTCTACAAAACCAGCACCCGAATCTGAGCGAACAAACCCAGGGACCAGTAGCCTTAATCTGAGGCCGGAAATCCTGGATGTTTTCCCGCCCCAACCCCTGTCCCTACCCCTAAATTCACCTTTGCACTTTTGCACAGGCGCTCTGCTCCGGTTTGCACCTTTGCACTGCATCTCCCTCTTTTCCTCCGGCCCTCGTGCCCTCCTGTCCTCCCATAAATGTCCTCCTCCTCCAAATTCACGTCACGTGAACTGACCGTGATGATCCTCGCTGGGATCATCTTGTTGCTCGCTCCGTGGGGTTGGGCCGGCGTGGTGCTTTGGACGGTCTGCGCGGCGCTAGGTTTCGCGACCGCGGCTTTCTTGGCGGTCTTCGCCGAGGCGCGTGTGCAACGACTCGCGATGGCGGTCTGGTTCGTCGGCCTGCTGGCCGCGCTCATCTCCGCGGCGGTCGAAGGTCATGGCCTCTTGACCTATCGCTGGCTAGATTACGTCAGCTTCCCATTCTGCGCGCTCCTCGGCTCGGCGCTGGCTTTCTTTCTCCTTTCGCGTGACCTGACATCCTATCCCGCCGCCGACGCGCGCCAGCAACTCTTCCGGTCGGTTCCTTTCTGGGCTGGCGTCGCGCTCTTCGCCTACTTCGCCATCCAGGATCTCAATGCCTGGGGCATCGTCGTGGACCGCGAGGCCTTCTGGGCGAAGCAAGGCCTGCCGGGCATCGAAGTTGGCAAGTTCGATGTCCGCCTACAGCCATACCTGAGCTGGCTTCCTTCGGGCCTGAGCGCACCGTTCTCCGCCGACGATACGTCACAGCAGCCGATGAATGCCTGGCGCCTGATGATGATCCTCGGCGCGCCTTGGCTGCTCTTCTGCGCGTTACGCGCCGGACTTCGCCGCCGCCGTTCTTACGTGATCCTCGCCTGGGTCTCCGTGCTCATGGCCGGCGTCATCGGGGTCTTCGGCTTTCTCAGCCAGTATTCCTACGGCACAATCCTCGGCTATCCGGTGCCCTTCAACACCGTCTGCTTCGGGCCGTTCCTTTGCCGCAACCACGCCGGGGTTTATCTTTACCTCCACGTGGCCCTCGCGTTGGCGCTCACCTTTTGGCACATTCGGCGTGCGTCCGGTGACGCGGCGCGGGGCGGGCCGCACCTCGTCGGGGCGTTCCTCGCCTTTTCCCTCAGCCTCTTGGTCGCTCTCACCGGGAGCACCGCGGGCGTCGCGGTGGCCCTGGCGCTCATGTTCATCTCGGTTCCGCTCGCCTATTTCTTCGGCTTCCCTGGTTCGCGTGGTTCGCGTCGGCAGATCATCGCGATCACGGGGGCTTCGATGGCCGTCGCCGCCGCCGCAATCTTGGCCACGGCCGACCTCAATCCCATCCTCGACCGTTTCAAGCAGAAGGCCGCGGCGTACCAGCTAGCCGGCACTGACGATCGGGCGCCGCTTCGTCGCGCCACTCTGGCGCTCATCGCGGACGGTGCCCAGAGTGAGCGTGTTTGGGTCGGCTTCGGCGCTGGCTCCTATCGCTGGATCGCACCTCCTTACCAGGCGCAGCAGAAGGAGCTACAGCGCGATGGGCGGCTCTTCTATCGCTCAATTCATGCGCACAATGATTGGTTGGAGATGCTCGCGGAGTGGGGCATTCTCGGGGTGTTGCCGATCTTGGCCGGCCTCCTCTGGCTGGGTCGACGCATCGTCCACGCCTTCCACGCGGGTCATCCGGAGACAGTGCCGCTCGCACTGGTGCTTCTGCTGATGGCGGCTCATGCCGCCATTGACCTCCTCATCTGGTTTACGCCGTTGATGTTCGCGGCCGCTTTCATTGCGGCCGCCATGCTTTGCCTCACCGAACAGTCTTCGGCCGAGCGAGAGCGCGAACTTTCCTGACCTTGCGGCAGCTTATCCAGCATCTGGGCTCGGGTCGTACCGAGCTCCTTGCCGTCCCCGCCCCCGGGCCGCGGCGAGGACGGCTGCTCGTCCGCGCAACGCACTCGCTGGTCTCGCTCGGCACGGAACGGATGCTCGTCGAGTTTGGTCGCGGGAGTTGGCTGAGCAAGGCTCGCCAGCAGCCGGAGAAATTCCGCGCGGTCATGGCCAAGGCGCGCAGCGAAGGAATCTTCGCCACGTGGCGTGCGGTCCGCAGCAAGCTCGCCCAGCCAATCCCGCTGGGCTACTGCCATGTCGGCCAAGTCCTCGATACGGGCGACGTCCCGGGCTTCGCCGCTGGTGATCGCGTGGTCTCTAACTCGCCGCACGCCGAAGTGGTTTCGGCTTTGCCCGCTTTCGCCGCGCGGATTCCTTCTGCTGTCTCCGATGAGCACGCCAGCTTTACGCCGCTTGCCGCGGTCGCGCTGCAAGGCCTGCGCCTCGTCGACGCCCAGCCCGGCGAGACGGTGGTGGTCATGGGCCTGGGGCTCATTGGCCAGCTAGCGGTCCGCTTGCTCCGAGCCCGTGGAATCGACGTCGTCGGCATCGATCCCGATTCTGCAAAGTGTGCCCCGGCAGCGTTGGCTGGTGCGGTCATCTGGTCGCCCGCCACTCCGCTTCCAGCAGTTTTGGCCGGCGGCGCTGCAGGCGTGCTTATCACGGCCAGCACTTCTTCCGATGAACCAGTCAACTTAGCTGCCCGCCTTTGTCGTCGTCACGGTCGCGTGGTGCTCGTGGGCGTCGCGGGCCTCACGCTCAACCGCGCTGATTTTTACCAGAACGAGGTCTCGTTCCAGGTCTCCCGTTCCTACGGCACCGCTGATTCGTCGGACCCTTCTTCCGCCCGCGCCAACTTCGACGAGGTCCTCGCGCTCATGGCCTCCGGCGCTCTCGATGTCGCCTCGTTGCTGACGTCGCGTCATGCGTTCGCCGAAGCACCGAAGATCTACGATGACCTGCGTCGGCCCGGCGCCT
>CAIKWA010000040.1 GCA_903831005.1 uncultured Opitutia bacterium | reverse complement strand
GCTCCTTTCCCCTGCCAATCCGCTCACGAGCCGCGTGACGGTCAACCGTTACTGGCAGCAGTTCTTCGGCTACGGGCTGGTCAAGACCAGCGGCGACTTCGGCTCGCAGGGCGATTCGCCCAGCCACCCGGAACTCCTCGATTGGCTCGCGGTGGAATTCCGCGAGACCGGCTGGGATGTGAAGCGGCTCGTCCGCCTGCTCGTCACCAGCGCCGCCTATCGTCGCTCCGCCGCCGCCTCGCCGGAACTCCTCACCAAGGATCCCGAGAATCGCCTCCTCGCCCGCGGTCCGCGCCATCGCCTCGACGCCGAGGTCATCCGCGACCAGGCGCTCTTCGTCTCCGGCCTGCTCAGCCCGCGCATGGGCGGCAAGGGTGTGCGCCCCTACCAGCCGGACGGCGTCTGGGAACCGGTCGGCTTCACCGGTAGCAATACGGCCCGCTACACCCGCGACACCGGCGAGGCGCTCTACCGTCGCTCTCTCTACACTTTCTGGAAGCGCACCGCGCCGCCGCCCTCGATGATCGCCTTCGACGCGCCGGCCCGCGAAGCGAGCTGCGTCCGCCGCGAGCTCAGCAACACGCCGCTCCAGGCCCTCGCGCTTCTGAATGACGTCCAGCACGTCGAAGCCGCCCGCGCATTCGCCCAGCGCATCCTCAAGGAAGGCGGCGCCAGCGATGAAGCCAAGGCCGCGTTCGCGTGGCTGACGGCCGTCGGTCGTCGTCCGGCCGCTAGCGAGACTCAGGTCACGCTCGACGCCCTCCGCGCCCACCGCGCGCGTTATGCCGCCCAGCCGGCCGACGCGACCAAGCTGATCACCTTCGGCGAATCGAAGCCTGACGCTTCCCTGCCCGCGCCCGAAGTCGCGGCATGGACCCTCACCGCCAGCCTCCTTCTCAACCTCGACGAGACCCTCAACCGATGAATGACCCGATCCAAGACCACCTGCGCCTCCTGAACCGCCGAAGCTTCCTGAGCACCGCCGGACTCGGCGTCGGCGGCGTCGCCCTCGCCGGCCTGCTCTCCCGCGAGGCCCAGGCCGCGAACACCGTGCACAAGCCGCTCGCCGGCTACCCGCACTTCGCCCCCAAGGCCAAGCGCATCATCTACCTGCACATGAACGGCGCCCCTTCCCAGCTCGACCTCTGGGACTACAAGCCGCAGCTGGAGGCCCACTTCGACAAGGACCTGCCGGAGAGCATCCGCAACGGCCAGCGCATCACCACGATGACCTCCGGTCAGGCGCGCTTCCCGGTCGCCCCGAGCCAGTTCAAGTTCGCCCAGCACGGCAAGTCCGGCCGCTGGATCAGCGAACTCCTCCCGCACACCGCCAAGGTGGTCGACATGCTCGCGGTGATGAAGTCCGTCAGTACGACCGCCATCAACCACGATCCGGCCTGCACGTTCGCGATGACGGGCAATGAGATCCCCGGCAAGCCGAGCATCGGCTCCTGGATCAGCTACGGTCTCGGCAGCGAGAGCGACGACCTCCCCTCGTTCGTGGTGCTGACGTCCAAGAGCGTCGGCGGCCAGGCATTGTTCACGCGCATGTGGAGCAGCGGCTTCCTGCCGACGCGCCACACGGGCGTGGCTCTCCGCTCCGGCGGCGATCCGGTGCTCTACGTCCAGAACCCGCCCGGCGTGCAGCCTGGCGACCGTCGCATCACGCTCGACGCCCTCGCCCAGCTCAACGCCGCCGGCCACCGCGAGCTCGGCGACCCCGAGACGCTCACCCGCACCGCCCAGTATGAGATGGCCTTCCGCATGCAGGCCAGCGTGCCCGACCTGACCGACCTCTCCAAGGAGACCCCGGCGACCCTCGATCTCTACGGACCTGAAGTGAAGGAATCCGGCACCTTCGCCCACAGCGCCCTGCTCGCCCGACGCATGGTCGAACGCGGCGTCCGCGTGGTGCAGATCCTCCACCGCGGCTGGGATCAGCACGGCAACCTTCCCAAGGACATCGCCCGTCAGTGCCAGCAGACCGACCAAGCCTGCGCCGGCCTGCTGCTCGATCTCCAATCGCGCGGCATGCTCGAAGACACGCTCGTGGTCTGGGGCGGCGAATTCGGCCGCACGGTCTACTCGCAAGGCACGCTCACCAAGACGAACTACGGCCGCGACCACCACCCGCGCTGCTTCACCATGTGGATGGCCGGCGCCGGCGTGAAGCCCGGCATCTCCTACGGCGAGACCGACGACTTCAGTTACAACGTGACCAAGGATCCGGTCCACCTCAGCGAACTCAACGCCACGATCCTCCACCTGATGGGCGTCGATCACCGCCGATTGACCTACAAGTTCCAGGGTCTCGACCAACGCCTCACCGGCGTCGAGGAACGCCACGTCATCAAGGGTATCCTTGCCTGAGCATGCGTTTCATCGCGGCTTTGGTGGCCTTGGCTCTCGTCGGCTGCGCGACGCCGGAGTCGTTCTCGGTGCGCGAGGACTTCGGCGCCGGCTTCGACGCGAAGAAGTTCCTGACGCCGCTCCCGAATAAGAACACCTCCGTTCGCGACGGGGTGATGTGGACGCGCGGCTCCAGCGGGGGCAAATACCCGCCGATGGTCTACCTGGCGCTCGACGGCAAGGATCTCACGATGACTTTCCGCTACCGCCACCTTGAGAAAGGCGGCATGCTCTGGCTCTTCGTCGACGGTGACGACGGCTACGGCTCGGTCGACCACATGCTCCGCGTCCGCCTTAACCGCGACAGCGTCGTGCTCGAAGTCGACGCCCATACTCTCGACCCTAAACACCCGCTTCGCCAGAACACCCGCGAAGCCGATCCGGTCAGCAAGGCCTACCGGACCAACGAAGTGCTGCCCGCCGAGAAGGTCGACCTCTCCGACAACGAGTGGCGAAGCGTGAAGCTTGTCTTCAAAGGCGACACGGTGGACATGTCCGTGGACGGCAAGTGGAAGCACACGCTGAAGCGAACGAACTTCGACGCCACCAAGCGCAAGCTCCTCTGGATGCAGAACGGCGGCACCGCTGGCATCGAGATTGACGACGTGCTCGTCATCCCAACCCCCTGAGTCCTTGCTTACCCTATACTCCATACTCGAT
>CAIKWA010000039.1 GCA_903831005.1 uncultured Opitutia bacterium | reverse complement strand
CTGGGTGACTTCCTTGCGCAGGGGCGAGTCGATACTCTTGCCGTGGCGATCGTTGATGAAGGATTTCGGATCGAAGAGATCGATCTGCGAGGGGCCGCCCTGCATGAAGAGGAAGATCACCCGCTTGGCCTTGGGCTTAACGCCGTTGGAGTGGGGCGCGGCCGGGGCGACGGCCGCTTGGAGGAGGTTATGGAAAGCAAGGGCACCGAAGCCGCAGGCGGTACGCTGCAGCATCTGACGTCGGCTAATGGGAGGGAGCATGGGGGTGGGGTTTTAAAGGCGGTAGATGAAGGCGTTGGAGGCGAGCAGGCTGTGGCAGAGTTCCTGCCAGCGGGCGGTTTCCAGGGCATCGGGCGCACGTGGCGTCTTGAGCAGCGGGGTGATCTCCTGCAGGAAGTTACGGGCGTTGGTCCGCTCCTCGGCGGTGATCGGACGATTCCATGCCCGCAGCCAAAGCGACTCGAGGCGGGCATCCTCGTCCGCATGCACGGCGATCAGCTGTTTGGCCAGTGTGCCCGCACGTTTACGGACCAAGTCGTTGTTCAGCAGGAAGAGCGATTGCGTCGGCATCACGGTCTGGTTGCGTTGGCCGGTGAGGCCGGCCGGATCGACGAAGTCGAAGAAGCTCCGGATCTTGTCTCCCGCGGTCGGATTGTTGCGCATCACCGGGAGGTAGACCGTGCGTTCGAATTCTTGGGAGGGTCGGGGCCTGAGATGCCTGTAAATCGGGGGATTGACGTGACTCTTGTATTCTCCCGTGTTTTCCGGGTTCTCCAGGACCAGGGCTGGTCCGCCGGCCTTGGTCGCGAGTTCCCCGCTGACCTTGAGCAGGGAGTCGCGGATGGCTTCGGCTTCGAGGCGTTGGCGGTTCATGCGCCAGAACAGGCGGTTCTCTGGATCGATACTCAGGCCTTCGGCGTGGTTGGCGCTGCTGAGGCGATAAGCGTGGCTGAGAACGAGTCCACGGAGGAGACGTTTCTGCGACCAACCCTCGGCCATGAAGCGCGTCGCCAGGTGGTCGAGCAGCTCGGGGTGGGAGGGGCGTTCGCCGCGATCGCCGAAGTAATCGACGCTGCGGACCAGGCCTTCGCCAAAAAGCTTCTGCCAGAGACGATTCACCGTCACGCGGGCCGTGAGTGGGTTACGGCGGTCGGCAATCCATTCGGCGAGCTGGAGGCGGCCGCTTTGGCCGGCCGGGATGGCGGGGAACTTCTCCCAAGAGGCGACGCGGAGGGCGCCACGAGGGACGACGGCGGCGGTGGCGTAGGGATTGCCGCGCACGTAGATGGGCATGTCGCCAGGCTTCTCAGCGTCCTGCATAGCGAAGGCCTTGGGCGTCTTCGATTTGAAGAATTCCGCATGCTGAATCTCGTCGTTCTTGGTCTTCAGGATGGTGGTGAGTTCGTCGCGGCGCTTGGTCAGGGTTTCTTGCTCCGGGGAAGGCTTAGGGGTCGGAGCGGTCGCGACGGGCGTTCCTTTGTCGGCTGGAACGGCGGTCTTGGCTTTGGCGGCTTTCTCAAGGGCGGAGAGTTTCGCGCCGACGGCTTTATTCTCTTCGGTCAGTTTGGTTTGCTCCGCTTTGAGCGCCGCGATCTTAGCGGCGTGTTCGGCTTCGGCTTTCTGGCGCTCGGCCAACTGGGCCGGCGTTTCCGGGAGAGGTACGCTGCGGATCGTGCTCCAGACCCCGACGCCTTCCAGCTTCACGGAAGAGGGCGAGCTGCGCAGCATGCCGGCCATACCGTAGTAGTCATCGACCCCGACGGGATCAAACTTGTGGTCGTGGCAACGGGCGCAGCCCATCGTCATGCCCAGGAAAGCCCCGCCGATCTTGATGAGCTGGGTATCGATGTGGTCCGCCTCCATCTTGGCCTTGTCGGGATTGACGATCTCGATGTCACCGACCATCAGGAAGCCCGTGGCGACGAGATGGGAGGCGCGCTGCTCCGGAGACGAGGCAGGCATGAGGTCGCCGGCGAGCTGCTCCTTGATGAACTGATCAAACGGCTTATCCTGGTTGAAGGCTTGGATGAGGTAGTCGCGATAACGCCAGGCATACTCAGCGAAGACGTCATTAGAGGTCCCGATCATATCGGCATAGCCGGTGAGATCGAGCCAGTGGCGGGCCCAGCGTTCGCCGTAGGCCGGTGAGGCGAGGAGGCGGTCGACGACCTTGGCGTAGGCGGCGTCGGACTTGTCGGCGGCGAAGGCGAGGACTTCCTCGGCGGAGGCCGGGAGGCCGGTGAGGTCGAGGCTGACGCGGCGAATCCAGGTGTGGCGGTCGGCGTCGCCGGCGGGCTTGAGTCCCTTGGCCTCGATTTTCGCGAGGAGGAAACGGTCGACTGGATCTTTCGGCCAAGTGGAGTCTTTGACGGCGGGAGCGGCAGGATTAGCGACTGGTTGGAAGGTCCAGAACTTTCGTCCCTCATCGAGATTGATGGTGCGCTTCGGCTTGGCGGCCTTGGCGGTTTCGCCGTTACGAGGATCAGGGGCGCCGCGCTTTACCCATTCCTCGAGGATGGCGACTTCGTCCGCCGGCAGGCGGCTTTTCGGGGGCATCGCGAAATCCTTGTCGAGATAGCGCACGGCTTTGATGACGAGGCTCTTTGTGAGGTCACCCGGGATGATCGCGGGTCCGTTGTCGCCGCCGTGTTGCCAGCCGGCGCGCGTGTCGAGCGCGAGGCCGCCTTTGGTTTTCTTCTCCGTCGAATGGCAGTCGTAGCACCGCTTGATCAACACCGGGCGCACCTTCGACTCGAAGAACAAGTCGTCGTCGCCGGCGGCCAGCAGGGCGAGCGGCGCGAAGAGAAGGGCGGTGATGGGGCGGAAGCGGCGCATGGCTCTCAGTCGGCCCAGGAGATATTGAAGAGGACGTGGTCCATCATCACTTGGGCGGCTTCGTCTGGCTTTCCGGTGGAGAGCGCTGCAAGTAGTTTGCGGTGAGCGAGGACGGTTTCCGTCTCCGGACGATAATCATCCGCGGATCGGCGTTTGAAGATTTCAACCAGGTAGGCTTCATATTGCCAGCGGAGGGGCTCCCAAAGTTGTAATAGTCGCAGGTTGCCGCTGCAGGTTACGACATAATGGTGAAGGTCCATGTCCAGACGCGAAAGTTCGGCGAACGAACCAGCCTTCGTTTGTTGCTCGATGTTCTTGGCGACAAAATCGGTATCGGCAGTCGTCCAGTTCCAATTGGCGAGCCTAGCGGCCATGCTTTCGAGGGCGGCCCGGGCTTCCATGATCTCCCGGAGATCTTTCGCCGCGATGGTGCGCACCTTGGTGCGGCCGGTCTTTTCAAAGCTAACTAGCCCTTCGCGCTCTAAGGCGATGAGGGCTTCGCGGACGGGAGCGCGGCTGGTATGAAAATGTTCGGCGAGGGTAGGTTCGGCGAGGGCGGAGCCTTGGGGGAAGTGGCCGCTGACGATTTCCTTGCGGAGCCGTAGATGGACGGTGGTCGCCCGGTTATTCCGCTGGGCACGAGCGGATGATTTGGCTTGGGGTTCTGCCATGGGTTTAAAGTGTCGACACTTCTGATGCCGACAAGTCCGGAAGCACGAAGTTCCGAATCTTTTCCCCTCCAATGGCTGACTGGGTAAAACTCCTCAGAGCCGCTCCAGCTTGATGGGGGTGGTCTTCCCCGAGGCGAACT
>CAIKWA010000038.1 GCA_903831005.1 uncultured Opitutia bacterium | reverse complement strand
TAAGGGCTACTTCGGAAACAAATCCCGTCTGTACGTCTACGCCCTCGAGGCCGTTCAGCGCGCGCAGAAGTTCGCTTATCGCGACCGCCGCAAGAACAAGTCGACGTTCCGTCAGCTTTGGATCGTGCGTCTCAACGCCGCTTGCCGTCCCCTCGGCATTTCCTACAGCCGTCTGATCTCTGGTCTGAAGAAGGCCAACATCACGATGGACCGTAAGAATCTGAGCGAACTGGCTATCCATGACGCCCCCGCTTTCGAGGCGATCGTCAAGAAGGCCCAGGCCGCTCTCGTCTAAGACGACTTAACGTCCCTTCACGAAGCCCCGGCCCTCCGGGGCTTCTTTGTTTTAAGGTGCTTTCGCTTGCCGATTATCCCCTCCAACGCACAAATCAACCTATGCAGCAGCAGCTCGCCCAACTCGTCGCCGCCGCCACCCAGGAAGCCTCCGCCGTCGCTACCCGCGCCGAGCTCGAAGCCTTCAAGGCGCGCGTCGTCGGCCCCAATGGCTCCCTGACCCAGGTGATGAAGGGGATGGCCACCCTCTCGAAGGAAGAACGTCCGGTCGTAGGCAAGCTCATCAATGAGGCGAAGAAGTCCGTCGAAGAACTCCTCGCCGCGCTCCTCATCAAGGTCGAGAACGCCGAAATCGCCGCCGCCCTCGGCGCGTCCGTCGACCCGACCCTCCCGAGCCCCGATGCTCCGGCGGGTTCGCTCCATCCGCTCTCCCGCACGCGCGAACGCATCCTCGCCTCCTTCCGTAAACTTGGCTTCGTCGTCGCCGACGGCCCCGAGGTCGAGACGGAGTGGCATTGCTTCGACGCGCTCAACACGCCCGCGGATCACCCGGCCCGCGACATGCAGGATACGCTCTACATGCCGAAGGCGTTCCGCTCTGCCGACGCGCCGCGCAAGGCCGACGAGGCGATCCTCCTCCGCACGCACACGTCCAGCGTGCAGGTCCGGACGATGCTCTCGCGCAAGCCGCCGTTCCGCATCGTCGCCCCGGGCCGCTGCTTCCGCCGCGACGCGGTCGACGCCACGCACTCCGCTAACTTCCACCAGGTCGAAGGACTCTGGATCGATCGCAACGTGACGCTCGCCGATCTCCGCGGCGTGCTCGACTTCTTCGTAAAGGAGACCTTCGGCGCCGATGCTGAGATTCGCCTGCGCCCGTCCTTCTTCCCGTTCACGGAACCGTCCTTTGAGATGGACCTCCGCTCGCCTAACCTGGGCCGTCTCTCCAACCGCTGGCTGGAAATCATGGGCTGCGGCCTCGTCGACCCGAAGGTGCTCGAACTCTGCGGTCTCGATCCGAACGAATGGTCGGGCCTCGCCTTCGGCCTCGGCCTCGAACGCATCACGATGCTGGTCCATGGCATCGACGACATCCGCCACTTCTACAACAACGATACGCGCTTCCTGCGCCAGTTCGCCTAAGCCATGAAAGTCTCTTTCCAAGCCCTCTCCCGTCATCTCGATCTCGCCGGCGTCACCGCCGAACGCGTCGCGGAAGTCCTCCCGATGCTCGGTCTCGAAGTGGAGTCGGTCACGACCTTCGGCCTCGCCCCGCTGCCCCTCGTGGTGGTCGGTGAAATCAAGTCCTTTGAGAAACACCCGAAGGCTGATCGCCTCAGCGTCTGTCAGGTCGATGTCGGCGATGGTGCGATCCGCCAGATTGTCTGCGGTGCCAAGAATTTCAAGGCGGGCGACCGCGTCCCGGTCGCTCTCCCAGGCACGGTGATGCCGGGCGGTTTCGCGATCTCGGTCTCGAAACTCCGCGACGTCGACTCGGCTGGCATGATGTGCTCCTCCGAGGAACTCGGCCTCGGCAAGGGCGAGGACGGCCTGCTTATCCTCACGCCACGCCAGCCAGCTCTCGGTGCGCCGCTTAATTCCCTTTTCGGCGCGCCGGATACGGTGCTCGAGATCTCGGTCACGCCTAACCGTGGTGATTGCCTCGGTATCCGTGGTGTCGCCCGCGACCTGGCCGCCGCGCTGGGCCTGACGCTCAAGCCGCTCACGGTTAAGACCGCTGCTGGCTTCGCCGCCGCGCCTGCCGCCGCCGATGCGGTGAAGTTCGTCCGCTCGTCCTCCGAGTTCTGCCCTTACTATACGCTCCGCACGCTTAAGAACGTGAAGGTCGGCCCGAGCCCGGAATGGCTCCGCCGTGACCTCGAGGCCGCTGGCCTCCGCCCAATCAATAGCGTGGTCGATATCACGAACTGGGTGCTGCTCGAACTGGGCCAGCCGCTCCACGCTTTCGACGCGAAGAAAGTCTCCGAAGGCATTGAAGCCCGCCCGGCTCGCGAAGGCGAAGAGATCGTCCTGCTCGACGGCAAGAAGGTGAAGCTCGAGACCGGTGTCTGCGTCATCGCCGACGCCCAGCGTCCGCTCGTCGTCGCCGGCGTGATGGGTGGCGTCGATTCCGGTGTAACCGACTCGACGACCGAAATTCTCCTCGAAGCCGCTTGGTTCCGCCCCGGCGAAATCCGCCGCGTCGCTCGCCGTATCGGCGTGTCGACCGACTCTTCCCATCGCTTCGCCCGTGACGTGGATCCGGCCGGCGTCGAGCTCGCCTCGCGCCTCGCCACGGATCTCCTCATCGAACTCGCCGGCGCCCAGGTGGCCGGACCCGCTGTCGCCGTGGGCAAGCCCCCGCGCGCTGACGTGACCATCGAACTGCCCGCTGGCTTCGTTGCCGCGAAGCTTGGCACGCCCATCGCCGACGCCGATGTCTCCGCGGCCTTCGCTCGTCTCGGTTTCAACGTGAAGCCTTCCGCCACCGGTTTCTCGGTGCTGGTGCCTTCGTTCCGCTCTGACGTGACCCGTCCCATCGACCTGGTCGAAGAGTTCATCCGCATCCACGGCACCGACAAGGTGCCCGCCGGCCGTCCGATCGCCCCGCTCCCCGGCGATGAAGATGCGCTGACGTCCGTCTTCACCCGCGAGGTCTCCGCCCGTCTCGTCGGCGCCGGTTTCACTGAGTGCTGTCATTACTCCCTTCGCGACGCCGCGGAACTCGAACGTACCCTTGGCGCCGATAAAGCCGCCTTGGTCGCGATGGATAACCCGCTGACCGCCGAACAGACGCACCTCCGCGCGTCGCTCGTTCCTGGTCTCGCTGGAGCGCTCGCGCTCAATCTCTCGGTGCACGCCGATCCGCATGGTCTCTTCGAAGTCGGTACAGTCTTCCGCCCCCAGGCCGACGGTACGGTGCGCGAATTTATCTCGGTCGCCTTCGCGATTGTCGCCGAACCAGTGACGCGTTCGTGGAAGTCCCGTGAAGCCTTCGACGCTCTCCGCGCCAAGCGCCTCCTGCAGGATGCCGCCGCGCTCGCTGGCGTTGCTTCGGTCCGCCTTTCCTTCGCCGCCGCCACGGGCGGTCTCTGGCAGGCCGACCACGCCGCCGCCCTCGTCGACCGTGGCCGTGCCGCGGAAGGCGCCTGTGGCGTCCTCGATCTCCGCTGGACACGTTCGCTCGGCCTGAAGAGCTCGGTCATCGCCGGTGAAGTCTGCTTCCCGCGCTCGGCCTTCGCCGAAGCCCGTAAGATTCCGCGCTTCGAAGCCTTCTCGTCCTTCCCGCCCGTCACGAAGGACGTCGCGGTCATCGTCCCCGTCGACGTCGCCGCTGCCGAAGTCGAAAGCCGCGTCCGCCAAGGTGCCTCCAAGGCTGCTGGCAAGGAGTTCGTGTTGGAGTCGGTCAACTGCTTCGACGTCTTCACCGGCCCAGGTCTCCCCGAAGGCCACCGCAGCCTCGCCTTTGAAATCCGCTGGCGCCACGCCGCGCGCACGCTCACCGACGAAGAAACCAACCATGCCCTCGGCGTGGTCATCGCGACGCTCGAGAAGGGCGCCGGCTGGACCGTCCGCCGCTGATTCCCATGGCCGAAGGTTTCGATATCGACCACCTCGCGAAGCTCGCCCGCCTCAGCCTCACGGCCGAGGAGAAGGCACTCTACTCGTCGCAGCTCAACCAGATCCTGGGCCACTTCCAGGCTTTGGCGGAGGCCGACCTGCCCGCGACGATCGATGACGCCCGCGTCGTCAACGAAGCCGCGCTCCGTTCCGATGAGCCGGGTCCCGTTCTCGGCGCCGATGCCGTCACCCGTATTGCTCCTGCTTCTCGCGACGGGCAGATTTCCGTCCCGCGCGTCGTGGACGACGAATCGTAAGCCATGGCCGACGCGCTCCATACGCTTTCCGCCGCCGAGCTCGGCCGCCGCCTCGCGGCCGGCACGCTCACGTCCCGCGCCCTCTGCGAAGCCCTCATCGCCCGCTACCAAGCGGTGAACGACAAGGTCGGTGCTTTCACGCATCTCGACCAGGCTGACGTGCTCGCGCAGGCGGATGCCTCCGACGGCCGCCGCAAGGCCGGACAGGGCAGGGGTCCGCTCGAAGGCATCCCGGTCGCGATCAAGGACAATATCGCGGTGAAGGGCCAGCCGCTCACCTGCTCGAGCAAGATGCTCGCATCGCTGGTCTCGCCTTACGACTCGCACGTCGCCGAACGCCTCCGTGCCGCCGGCGCGATCCTCTACGGCCGCCTGAACATGGACGAGTTCGCGATGGGCTCCTCCACGGAGAACTCCGCGATCCGCAAGACGTTCAATCCTTGGGACCTCGCCCGCATTCCGGGCGGCTCATCCGGCGGTAGCGCCGCGGCCCTCGCGGCCGGCCTAGTGCCACTCTCGCTCGGGTCCGACACCGGTGGCTCGATTCGCCAGCCTGCTTCGCATTGCGGCGTGGTCGGCCTGAAGCCCACCTACGGTTTGATTTCCCGCTTCGGTCTCGTGGCCTTCGCTTCCTCCCTCGACCAGATCGGCCCGATGGCCCGCAGCATCGAAGACTGCGAGCTGCTCCTCAACGCGCTGGCCTCGGCCGACGCGCGTGACATGACCTGTTTTGGCCCCTCCGACCGCGCGCTCACGCCGGCCGGTGAAGCCAAGAAACTCCGCATCGGCATCCCGAAAGGTTTCCTTGGCAAGGGTGTCGCTCCCGAAGTCGCCGCCGCGGTCAATGCCGCCGTCGAATTCTACCGCGCCCAGGGCTGCGCAATCTCCGAGGTCGAACTGCCCTCCGCTGATCTCGCCGTGCCGACTTATTACGTCGTCGCGACCGCCGAGGCTTCCTCGAATCTCGGCCGCTACGACGGCGTCCGCTACGGCCATCGCTCCGCCTCCGCCGGCACGCCGGTCGAAATGATGACCGCCAGCCGCTCCGAAGGCTTCGGTCCTGAAGTGAAGCGCCGCATCCTGCTCGGTACGTTCGTACTCAGCGCCGGTTACGCCGATGCGTATTACGTCCGCGCCCTGCGCGCCCGCGCTAAAATCCGCGCCGAATACCTCGCCGCCCTCGCCGGTGTCGACGTGCTGCTCACCCCGACGGTCCCGACGCCTGCCTTCAAGGTCGGTGAGAAGGCCTCGGATCCACTGCAGCTTTATCTCGAGGACATCTTCACGATTCCCGCCAACCTTGCCGGCCTTCCGGCGATCTCGGTGCCCTGCGGTAAGTCCGGCCACCTGCCGGTCGGTTTCCATCTCGTCGGCGCACCGCTCTCCGAAGCTAAACTTCTCGCCGCGGGCCGTCTCTTCGAGGCCGCCCACGGTTTCGCTCACCAGCAAGCTGCCCTATGAGCACCCCTCCTTCTGATTGGGAAGTCGTCATCGGTCTCGAGGTCCACGTGCAGCTGCACACCCGCGCCAAGGTCTTCGCGTCGTCCCCTTGGGGATTCGGCAAGGAACCCAACGAGCAGGTCGACCCGGTCGTCCTCGGCCTTCCCGGTACGCTGCCGGTGGTGAACCGCGAGGCCGTTGAGAAATCTATCCTCTTCGGCCTCGTTGTCGGAGCCTCGGTTCCGGAGCACTGCTCCTGGGATCGTAAGAACTATTTCTACCCGGATAATCCAAAGAACTACCAGCTCACGCAGAAGGATTTTCCAGTCGTTGTCGGCGGCCAGGTTGAAATCGAACTCCCGGGCGCCTCGCGCAATGTGATGGGCGAGCATAAGTTCATCCGCATCCATCACGCCCACCTCGAAGAAGACGTGGGCAAGCTCAGCCACGCGGGGAGCGGCTCTCTGGTCGATTATAACCGCGCTGGCGTGCCTCTGCTTGAGATCGTCACCGAGCCGGACCTCCGTTCCTCCGCCGAAGCCGAAGCCTTCCTGCGCTCGCTCGTCGCGATGCTCACCCAGGCGGGCGTGGCCGATTGCGACATGGAGAAGGGCCAGCTGCGTTGCGACTGTAACGTCTCTATCCGCCGTCGTGGCGCCGAGAAGCTCGGCACCCGTACCGAGACTAAGAACCTCAATTCCATTTCGAGCGTCCGTGATACGGTCATCTACGAGACCGCCCGCCAAATCCGCGAACTCGAAGCCGGTCGCTCAATCACGCAGGAAACCCGTGGCTGGAATGCTGAACTCGCGCGGGGCTACGTCCTGCGCGATAAGGAAGACGCCCACGATTACCGCTACTTCCCGGATCCGGACATCCCGACCCTGAAGATTTCCCGCGAGACCGTCGCCCGTCTCGCCAAGTTAGCTCCGGAAAATCTCTACGACCGCCAGCGCCGCTACGTCGATAAGCTCGGTCTGCCGTACACCGCCGCTTCGGTGCTCGTGCACGACCGCGCCCTTGCCGAATGGTTCGAACTCGCCGTGGCCGCCCATCCGGCCAACCCGTCGGGCATCGCCAACCTCGTTGCCAACGACCTCCTCCGCGACCTCGCTGCTTCGGCCGGTGCCGCTGGTGCCGATAACGAGTCCGCTCCGGCGCCCATTTTACTCGCCTCCTGCCCGATCAAGCCCGCGCAGCTCGCCGGCTTGGTGAAGCTCACGGATGAAGGCGTGATTTCCAAACAGCAGGCCAAGGAAGTCTTCACCGAGATGTTCAAGTCTGGTCAGGACGCCGCGGCGATTGTCGACGCGAAGGGCCTCCGCCAGAACAGCGACACCGGCGAACTCGAGAAGATTGTCCAGGAAGTCATCGCCGATCCGGCCGTGGCGAAGTCCATCGCTGAATATCGTGCGGGCAACGAGAAGGCCATCAACGCGCTCAAGGGACCCATTATGAAGCGCACGCAGGGCAAGGCCAACCCGGTCCTCATCGATCAACTGCTCCGCAAGTTCCTCGGATGAGAGACTCCTCCGCTTCGCCGCTGACCGCCGGCATCAAGGCGTTGCGGGACATCGCCCTGCCGTTGGCCATCATCATGTTGGCGGCCGCCGGACTGGTCGTCGCCTATTACAACATCCCGGAAGTCGCTACGGCTCTCAATCGTATCGGTGCCGTCAACGCGGCCAATCCGATGGCCTTTGCCGCGATCTGCACGGCCATCACCTCTGGCCTGATCCCTTGGTGTTTCCGGATGGTCTTCCCTGGGTTGCGTCCAGCGCATCCCTTCCGCGACCTCCTGCATAGCATGATTTGGTGGGCACTGATGGGGATGCTGGTAAGTTACTTCTACACCCTGCAGGCTGCCTGGTTCGGCAGCGAAGCTAACCTGCAGACCGTCCTGCTCAAGGTGTTCGTCGACATGGCGGGCTTCACGATCTTCATCGGAGCGCCGTTTAACGCCATCTCCCACCTCTGGAAGGATTGCGGCTGGGATACCGCCCGCCTGCGCGCTGCGATGGGTCCGGGCTGGTACCGCCGTCTGGTGCTCCCGAATCTGCTCACGAACTACTTCGTCTGGTTCCCCGGTACGTTGATCTTCTACAGCATGCCCACCGACCTCCAACTGGTCGTGGCTAACTGCATCGGCTGTTTCTGGGCCCTGATGTGCGCCCGGATCGCGGCTCATTCCGGCGTTCCGACGACGGATATCCACGCCTGAGCGTAAATCAGGCGGTGTCGGCAACCCTCGCTTGAATCTCTGCTTCGCTTCGGCGAACCTCCCCCTGTGCCCGATCTCTTCGGAGAAATTGAACCCGGCGTTGCCGAGGTGGTCCCGTTTGACGGCGGGGCCCGGGCCTACTCGTACTCAGTCCCGGCGGCGCTAAAGGATGTCCTGCAGGTTGGTCAGCTGGTTCGCGTTCCGCTCGGCGGTCGCACGAGTATCGGGGTGGTCTGGAAGTACCCCGCTGAGGCTCCGCCTTCGGCGAAATTGCGCAGCGTGATCTCGCTTGAACATGAGCAGCCGGTGATGACGCCGGACTGCTGCAAGCTGGCCGAATGGATGGCGAGCTACTACGGCTGCGGACTCAATTCGGTCTTGGAGACCGTCCTGCCCGCCGCGGTGCGTAAAGGTGTGCGTCCGGTCCTGCGTCGTCTGCTCACGCTCGTCGCTCCGCCGGAGGCGGAGGTTCTCACGAAGCTTCGCAAGAAGGCCCCGCGTCAGGCACAGGTCATCGATTACCTCGCCGGACAGAAGGATCCCGCCGATCGCGCCAAGATGGTCGAAGGCCTTGGCGTCGCCCAGCAGGCCGTCGACGCACTCATCAAGGCCGGCACGGTCAAGGAGGATGCCAGCGTGCTCTGGCGCGTCGCTTATAACGACCCATACGCCGAAGGGGAGACTATCGCCTCGGCTGGCCATACCCTTAATCCCGAACAGGTCGCGGCGGTAACCTCGGTCACGCAGACGCTCGACTCGAAGGCCTTCCGGGCGCACCTGCTTCACGGCGTCACGGGCTCGGGTAAGACTGAGGTCTATGTGGCTTTGATTCGCAAGGTGGTGGCCGAAGGCGGCTCAGCCATCTTCCTCGTCCCGGAAGTCGCGCTCACGCCGCAGACGGTCGGACGCCTCCGCTCCCGCCTCGCCGACCTCGGCGCCAAGGTCGTGGTCTGGCACAGTCATCTTTCCGCTGGAGAGCGCTTCGATGCGTGGATGGCGATGTCGCTCGGACAGGCGAGGGTGGTGGTCGGCGCCCGTTCCGCCGTCTTCGCCCCTCTGCCAAACCTGCGTCTCATCGTGGTCGATGAAGAGCACGAGCCTTCTTTCAAGCAGGGTGAGACGCCAATGTATCACGGCCGCGACGTCGCGGTGATGCGTGCTTCGGTCCTCGGAGCGGCCTGCGTGCTGGGGTCGGCGACGCCTTCGCTGGAGACGTGGAAGAATGCCACCGCCGGCCGCTATGCGTTGGATGTGATGACCAAACGTGTCGATGACCGTCCGATGCCAGCCTTTCGCATTGTGGACATGCGTCGCGAAGTCCTGCACTCGAAGGGTCAGCACATTCTGTCGCGCGAACTGACCGACGGTATCCGCGCCCGCCTCGAGCGACGCGAGCAGACGATCCTTTTCCTGAACCGCCGCGGCCACTCGCGATCGCTGGTCTGTCCGGATTGCGGCGAGGCCGTGCAGTGCAAGCGCTGTAGCGTCTCGCTCACGCTCCACCGGACCGATGACACCGCTCGCTGCCATCTCTGTAATCACCAGGAGCGCGCCCCGGTACTCTGCCCGAGCTGTCGCTCCCCGAAGGTTCGCTGGAAGGGCTATGGCACTCAGAAGGTGGAAGAGACTATCGCCCAGCTGTTCCCGCGCGCCCGCGTGGCCCGTATCGATGCCGATACGATGGGTAAGAAGGATCTGTTCCGGCAGGTCCTCTCGGATTTCCGCGCGGGTAAATATGATATGCTCCTCGGCACGCAGATGATCGCCAAGGGGCTGGACTTTCCTCGGGTGACGCTGGTGGGCATCATCGACGCCGACCTCTCGCTGCAGCTACCGGACTTTCGCGCCGCGGAGCGCACGTTCCAGCTGCTCACCCAGGTCGCTGGCCGCGCCGGCCGTGGTGACCTCGAGGGCGTGGTGGTCGTGCAGAGCTTTCAGCCCGCTTCGGACCCCATCCAGTTCGCCAAGCGACTGGACTTCCACGGCTTCGCGGCCGCCGAACTCGAGAAGCGCGCTGAATTCGGCTATCCGCCGGACCGGCATCTGATTCGCCATGTCTTCCGCGGCCGCAATGCCGAGAAGGTTAACTTCGTTGCTGATGCCTGGGTCAAGGAACTCGAGCGCCTGCATCCTGGGCTCTGCGAGATTCGTGGCCCAGCCCCTTGCCCGTTTGAGAAGGTCCAGGATCAGCATCGTGTGCACATCTGGTACCTCGTCAGTGGCGTGAAGTCGCTCCTGGCGGCAATCCTGCCCCTCAGGGCCAAGATTCTCGGCGACGACGAGGTCATCGACGTCATCGACGTCGACGCGCAGGATTGCGCGTGAAGAGAGATGACTGAATCGAGGGCAGCATCGATGACTGCGTCGAGGGCAGATAGGGCAGGGTGTCTTGACCCCTTAGGCTGGCAGTCGTTGGTTTTGGCTGACGTGTCTCTTCTGTGATCGATTCAGTCATCGATCCAGCACTCGACTCAGTCCTCTATTAAGGCGCTTCGCGCCCTCAGAACCACCGCTTGCGCTTCATCCAAATGATGATGCCCGTCGCGAGGGTGGCCATGGAGCCGAGCGCCAGGAAGTAGCCGTATTTCTCGCCCCACGCCGTGTGGATTTCCGGCATGAAGTGGAAGTTCATACCCCAGAGGCCTACGAGGAAAGTCAGCGGGATGAACACCGAGCTCATCACCGTCAGCACGCGGATCACTTCGTTGGTCTTACGCTCCTGCTGGGTGTGGTGGTATTCCTGGAGGTCCTGGAGAATCATGCGCGCATGTTCGATCCGGTCAGCTGCGCGGATAGCGTGGTCGTACAGGTCGCGCAGGTACATGTCCAAGGACGTCGGCAGCAAGGGGTGCTCATAATGCTCGAGCACGCTGACCATGTCCTTGAGGGGCTGGGCGAGACGGCTCAGGCGCACAACGATGCGCTTCAGGCGGTAGACCTCGTTGAGGTCCCAGTCGTCGGTACCCTTCAGAATCGAGTCTTCGAGCTCAGTCGTGGCGTCCTCGATTTCTTCGGTCTGGTAAAGGAGTCGGTCGACCAGCGTATCGAGGAGGGAGTAGACGAGGTAGCCGGCGTGCCACTTGCGGATATTGCCTTTGTTGTCGGCGATGCGCTTCTCGACGGCCTCGAAGACCTTCTCGTCGTTTTCGTGAAAGGAGATGACCCAGTTTTGCGCGGCGACGATGGAAATCTGCTGGCCGCGCGGGGTGTCTTCCTCGACGCCGATGCGGACCGCTCGGGCGATGGCGAGGAGCTTGTCGCCGTGTTCTTCGAACTTCGGGCGGGAGGTGGCCGTCAGGATGTCTTCCTGGGCCAGCATCGGGATGTCGAAGAAGGCGCCGACGATGTGGACGATTTGGGGGTCGGTGATGCCGAGGACCTGAATCCAGACCATCCCCGGCTTGCCGGCATAGCGTCCGACGGAGTCTAAATCGGAGAACTCGTCTACCTTGCAGCTATTCTCGTCGTAGGAGATGACCCGGAATTTGGTCGGGGCGGTGGATTCGAAGGGGGATGCGGCCGGTAGCTGGCCGGGGGCGCGGCCAATTTCGGTGTCTTCGTAGGCGGCTTCGCCAGGCAGGGGTACCGCATCAGCCTTGAGACCAAGCCGCGAACGCAGGTCGTTCATGCGTCGTTCCAGAAAGGAACGGGCGCGGGCCACTTCTTGCTGACGCCTCTGCTGATGCCGGCTCATGCCGCCATCATCCAAAGCCCCGGGGCATTGTCAACGGGTTCGGCGGGGTCGTCACCTCTTCGTCACGGCACCCCTCGCACTCAGGCTTTCCGCTGGCCCTTAGCGTTGCGTCGGCCGTTCTTACCGATGCCCATGGGGACGAGTTTACCCTGATTCACCTTCTGGAAGAGGTTGTTCGAGTTGGTCACCCCGAGGCAGTAGAGCACGGCGGCCACGTCCTGAGACTTGTCTTTATGGACAAGGCCGGCATTGGCTAGCCAGGTCGCGAGTGCGTGGTGGAAGTTGGGCGGGCTGAGGTCCAGGTTCTCGCCGCCGTGGCGCAACCACAGTTCAGCCCGATCTCTCATCGTGCAGTTGCCGCGCTTCTCCTGGCGTTCGTGGAGATGGGCAAGAAGTTCAGCGAGATTTTCAGGAAGTTTCGAGGATTCGGACATCTGGGGGAGAAGTTGGGCAGGAAAAGAGTAATCGGTGGACGTATCCCCGCAGGGAGGTGACAGCGATGAACCCTAGGAATAATTAAGCGACAGTTTGCTGGGAACACCTAATTACAATCTGACCCGTAATATTATAAACTAATAGAAACTACCCTAGGTGCTAGGCCAAGGTGAGATCCCGGGTGGTGGTCGCGACAGGACTTGAACCTGTGACTTCAGCAATGTGAATGCTGCGCTCTAACCAACTGAGCTACGCGACCGTGACCCGGGAAGTTATCATATCCCTTCCGGGAGGGAGGCGGGCAAGCCTGTTTTCCTACGGGAGAGGGGCCTTATCAGCGAGGTGGCTTGTCTTTGGTCAGGTTCGTCACAATCCTAGGGAAAGATGGATGCCGCCACCCCAGTCGCCAGCCCGCGCGTCGCCGACGAGCGTCTGATCCGTCTCACGGCTCCGGCCGGGGGGAAGGTCCGCACCTTGGCCGCCCGCGAAGCCCAGGGCGGATTCCTGCGGGTCGCAATCTCCGGCGGCGGCTGCAACGGGTTGTCCTACAAGATGCGTTTCGTGGGGGAGGCCAAGCCGGCCGATATCCTGGTGCGCTCCGAAGGCGTCGAAGTCTTGGTCGACCCAAAGTCGGCCCTCTATCTCCGCGGCACGCAGTTGGATTATTCCGATAAGATGATCGGTGGCGGCTTCAAGTTCTCCAATCCGAACGCCAAGGCCAGTTGTTCCTGCGGGGAGAGTTTCTCGCTTTAAGTGCCTTGGGTAGGGGCAGCACCGCGTGCTGCCCTAGTTTGCTGATTCGGCCGCCGAATGGTGGCCGGAGGTAGGGGCACGGCTACGCCGTGCCCTCGGGCGCGACGTAGTCTCGCCCCTACCATGGCGTTCACCATGCGGCGAACGCGGTCAGCCTTCAGTCCGTCGGTATCTCGTCCTTGGCGCCAGCTTCGTAGCGCTCGCACCAGGCTTTGGACCAAGAGGCGAAGTCGCCGGCGGCGATGTGGACGTGGGCTTGGGCCATGAGATCCTGCAGGAAATGGATATTGTGCAGGGCGAGCAAGGTGCCGCCGAGCTGTTCCCCGGCGTGATGTAGGTGACGCAGGTAAGCGCGGGAAAAGTGGCGACAGGTGTAATTATCCATCCCTTCGACCAGCGGGCGGTGGTCTTCGCGGTAACGCAAATGCTTCACGCTAATTGGGCCATCGGGCGTAAACGCGCCGCCGTGACGACCGATGCGGGTGGGCATGGTGCAGTCGAACATGTCGGCCCCCAGCGCGACCATGCGCAGGAGCTGGGGTGGCGTACCGACGCCCATGACGTACCGCGGTTTATTCTTCGGGAGAAGCGGTGCGACTAAGCCGACCTGATGGAGCATGTGCTCCTCGGGCTCGCCGACGCTCACGCCGCCGATGGCGTGGCCCGGGAAATCGAGGCCACCGAGTTCTTCGGCGCAACGGACACGCAGGTCATCGTAGACCGAGCCTTGGTTAATACAGAAGAGGTGACGTCCCGAGGCGAGGAAGCCGCTGTCCTTCGATAGCTGAAGCATCTCTTTGGCCCAGCGGATGGAGCGGTTCACTGCGACTTCGCACGAAGCGCGCTCGCACGGGTACGGCGGACACTCGTCGAGCACCATCGCAATATCGGAGCCCAGTGCGTCTTGGATATCGAAGCAGTCCTTTACGTCGAGGAACAGCTTGTTGCCGTCGAGGTGGGAGTTGAAGTGGATACCCTCGTCGGTGATGGTACGTAGCTTCGCCAACGAGAAGACCTGGAAGCCGCCGCTATCGGTCAGGATCGGCTTATCCCAGTGCATGAACTTATGGAGACCGCCGGCAGCGCGGACGATTTCGCGACCCGGGCGGAGGTTCAGGTGGTAGGTGTTGCTGAGCAGGATCTGGGCACCCGTCTCGGCGACCTGCTGGGGAGAGAGTCCCTTGACCGTGGCCTGGGTGCCGACTGGCATGAAGACCGGCGTGCGGACTTCCCCGTGGGGGGTCTTCAGAACGCCCAGGCGCGCCGCCGTGGTCGTATCGGTCTTAAGAAGGGTGAACATGTGGCGGGGACTAGGGTCGGGAGTATGGAGTTTAGGGCGGAAGACAACACAAGCGGTAAGCGGTCAGCGGTTTGTCCTGCAGCCGAAGGGCGGCAGGGGGGTAGGGACGTGATTGCCATCACGTCCGTTCGCCTGCGGACATACGAATGAACTGGGCTTGGTTAAGCCCCGGTGATGGACCTCTCGACGGTCTCGAACGGATGCGATGGCAATCGCATCCCTACCTAAAGCCCGCACCTACCGCGCGTTCCCGTCAAACGTCAGGCGCATGCCGCGCGGCGCATCGGGTCGGACCTTGCCGTCTTCAAAGACGCACACGCCGTTGACGAACGTGCGTTCGATGGTGCTACCGAAGGTATGGCCTTCGAGGGGCGACCAGCCGCACTGGTAGAGGAGGCCCGACTTGGTTACAGTCT
>CAIKWA010000037.1 GCA_903831005.1 uncultured Opitutia bacterium | reverse complement strand
TCAGGACCTCACCGGACTCTCCCACCTCGGGAATACCCAGAACAAGCCCCAGCAGACGCTGGAGACCTTCCCGAACCGCAACGCGGGCCGGAACTACACCGTCGAGCTCTCGACCGATGAGTTCACCTGCCTGTGTCCGGCGACCGGCCAGCCCGACTTCGCCAAGATCACGATCCGCTACGTGCCCGGTCCGCGCATCGTCGAATCGAAGTCCCTCAAGCTTTACTACTGGAGCTTCCGCCAGCAGGGGATGTTCCACGAGCACCTGACGAACAAGATCCTCGACGACCTCGTCGCGGCCATCGACCCGATCTGGTGCGAAGTCACCGGCGCCTTCGGCGTCCGCGGTGGCATCGGCATCACGGTGCGGGCCGTGCACGGCAAACAGCCGCAGCCGTGAAGCGTCGCCCCGTCCAGCAAGACGACGGGGAGCCAACGGATTGGCCAGGTTCGGCCTTGGTGTCCGCTTTCCTGACGCGTCAGCTGGCTGGTCGGCGGCTGGCCGCGCTTTCGTGCCTGACCTACGGGCGTTCGCTCAAGGGCTTCGCCCTTTGGATGAAGTCCAATGGCGGCTGGGACGGCGATTGGTCGAAGCTGACCGCCCGTAACCTCCGCGACTTCGTCATCGAGCGGCAGGGCACCCATAATCGCCGCTCCGTGCATAACCAGGTCTCCGCGCTGCGCGCGTTCCTCGCCGACCTCCGTGAGCGCGGTGGCATCGCCACCACGCCGGCGGCCGGCCTCGTGCTGCCGAAGCTCCCGAAGTCCTTGCCGAAGTTCCTGACCGAAGCGCAGACCGACACGCTGATGGATGCCGCGGAAGATTCCGTAAAAGATGACCCACAAGAGGTCGCCCGCGACATGGCGATTTTGGAATTACTTTACGGTGGCGGGCTGCGTGTGTCCGAACTCTGCGGTATCAACGGCGGCGACCTCGACCTCGGTAGTGGCCTCGTGAAGTTGATGGGCAAGGGCTCGAAGGAGCGCGTCGTGCCCGTTGGCGATAGCGCCGTGAAGGCTGTGAAAGATTATCTCGCCTTGCGCGGTGCACCCGACCGCGGGGCACCGCTGTTGCTTGCTGCCCGCGGCGGTCGCCTGAATCCGCGCGCGGTGCAGCTTATGCTGAAGCGCAAGCTTGCGCTGGCTGGACTGCCCGCGGACCTCACTCCACACAAACTGCGCCATGCGTGCGCGACGCATTTACTTTCCAATGGCGCCGATCTCCGGCTCGTGCAGGAGCAGCTCGGTCACGCCTCGCTTTCGACCACGCAAATCTACACGCACCTGAGCGTCGCTAAGTTGCGCGAGGTGCATCGCAAGTCGCACCCGCGGGCCTGAGCGTTGATTCGCCTCGCCTCCGCCGAGGCGCTGGACCATCGTGGCCGCGTGCTCGTTTCAGCCGCCCACGCGAAGGTGAACCTCTCGCTGGCCATCACTGGCCGGAGGTCGGACGGCTTCCATGAACTCATCAGCCTCGTGGCCCCGCTCGACCTAGCTGACACGCTGACGCTCGACGTAAGTCGTCCGTTGGGATTGACGTGCGACGACGCTTCGTTGCCCGTCGACGGCACAAACCTCGTGCTCAAGGCCGCGGCCGCTTACGCGAAGCATCGTCCGTCCGCCCCGACCGGACATTTCCATCTCACTAAGAAGGTGCCGCATGGCGCCGGACTCGGCGGCGGTAGTTCGGATGCCGCGGCCGCGCTGCGTCTGCTTGATCAAGCTTCTGGCAATCCGCTCGGTCTGGAACTCCTCGAGGCGCTCGCCGCCGAGGTGGGTTCCGATTGTCCGTTCTTTGTGCGCGGCCAAGCCGCGATCATGCGGGGCAGGGGAGAGCGCTTGGAAATTCTGCCGGCCGCCGTGCGCGCCGCTTTGGCCGGGAGAAAGGTCGTGCTCTTAAAACCATCGTTCGGGATTCCGACGCCGGAGGCCTATGGCCTCTTGGCTAAGGCTGGGAAATACCGTCCTTCGGCCCAAGCTGAGGCCGAACTCGCCGCCTGGATTGCCCAGCCAGCTGCGGATCCGTCGGTTCTGGGCAACGATCTGGCTGCCCCCGTGTTCGCCAAGTACCTCGCCCTGCCGGTCGGGCTCGCCTCTTTCCGTCTGATCAGCGGGGTGAACTGGCAGATGACTGGCAGTGGCAGCGCCTGTTTTGGCTTCGTCTCGGACGGTTTCGACCACGCCCGCTTGCGGGCGGACGTTCACAGGGCATGGGGGCCGGGAGCCTGGGTGGAAGAGACCGTTATTTCGGCTTAGTTTCGGCTTTACTGTCGGCCGAGGGGTCGCCAAGTTGCGAGTCACTATCACCCATGGGAAGCCTCAAGAAGAAGCGTCGTCTGAAGATGAACAAGCACAAGCGCC
>CAIKWA010000036.1 GCA_903831005.1 uncultured Opitutia bacterium | reverse complement strand
GCCTCAAGAAGAAGCGTCGTCTGAAGATGAACAAGCACAAGCGCCGCAAGCGCTCGAAGGAAAATCGCCATAAGAAGCGTCTCTGGGGCTGATTAACCCCACCTTCGGAACGAACCGGGCGGCCCAAAAGGCCGCCCGGCTCTTTTTCGGGCTTGCTCCGACCGAGGCCGTTCCCAAACCTCAACCTTCCAACCGACAAAAACCATGGCTCGCGAAATCGTTATCATTGAATGCACCGAAGCCCGCAAGGAGGGCAAGCGCCCTTCCCGTTACATGACCACCCGTAACAAGAAGCTTTCTCAGGAGAAGGTGGAACTGAAGAAGTATAATCCTTCCCTGCGCCGTCACACGCTGCACAAGGAGATCAAGGGCTAAGCTCCTTTCTTCCCTCCGCCAGAAGGGCCGGCCGCAGCGATGCGAGCCGGCCCTTCTTGTTGGGGGAGGCAGGCGGACGAGGTGGCTTAGGCCGCCTTGGTGGAACGGCGGAGGAGGCGCCAGCGGGCCCGGTGGTGGCGGGTCCAATCGATCAGCGCGCGCTCGAAGCCGATATCGCGGCCGGCCTTCTCGGACTCGATCCACTTGTGGCGGAGGATCTCCTCACGCTCCGCAAGGAATTCGGCATACAGGGACGAACGGGACGCCAAATCGGCGTCGGTCTTCGGCTCCTCATGCAGATCACTCATTCTTGGTCCGGAGATTGGGGGAAATATGACGAACTTGCAAGCCGTAGGCGACGGCCTGGTTACGCCTTCTTTTCTAGGCCCTGGAGCACCGTCAGGCCCACGGAACGGAAGATTCGGGCCGGATTGCTGTCCGGGTGGCTGATGACGACGGGGATACCGTGGTCGCCGCCTTGGCGAATCGTCTGATCGAGGGGGACTTCACCCAGGAGGATCGTCTGTAGGGCCGTGGCGACCTTCAGGCCGCCACCCTGCCCGAAGAGGTATTGGCGGGAGCCATCGGCGCCTTCCAGGAAACTCATGTTCTCGGCCACGCCGAGGATGGGGACCCCGACTTTTTCGAACATCGCCGCGCCGCGGAGGGCGACGGCGACCGCCGCCGTTTGTGGGGTGGTCACGATGATGGCGCCGCTGAGGGCCATCGCTTGGGCAATGGAAATCTGGGCGTCGCCCGTACCTGGGGGCAGGTCGATCAGGAGGACGTCGAGTTCGCCCCAGCGGACGTTGGTGGCGAACTGGGAAATCGTCTTCATGATCATCGGGCCACGCCAGACCACGGGGGCATCGGCGTCGATCAGGAGGCCCATGGACATGACTTTGACGCCGAAGTTCTCGAGGGGGATGAGCGTGTCGCCGTCGAGGAGGGGGCGGGCGTTGACGCCGATCATCAGCGGCACCGAAGGGCCGTAGATATCGCAATCCATCAGCCCGACCTTGCCCGGACGGCCTTGGTCGGAGAGGGCACGGGCCAGGGCGCAGGCCAGGTTGACCGCGAAGGTGGACTTACCGACGCCGCCTTTACCGCTGGCGACGGCGATGATGTGCTTCACCTTGCCCACGCCGGCATCGGCGGGGAGCTTGGTCGTGGCCGCCGGGGCGCCGGCTGCGGGTGGCGCGCCCTTCGGGACCGTGACCGTGATGGCAATCTCTGGGGAGTGGGCGCCAAGGGCCTTCAGGGCGGCCTCGATCTCCGCATAGAGCTTCTTGGGGACTTCGGGGTCAGCGCTCGTGACCGCCAGGCCGATGCTCACCTTGCCATCGAGGGTGACCTCGATGCCTTTGACTAGCCCGAAGGAGACGATGTCGCGGCTGTAGCCCGGGTAGCGGATCTGGCCGAGGGCCTTCTGGACGGATTCCTTATCGAGTGACATCAGCGGGATTGAACTCCCCGCCGAACATAGGTCAAACTGCTAACCTCCCGAACCCTTCCGACCGATGCGCCTCCTTGCCCTTTTCGCCGTTCTCTTCATCGCTCCGCTCTTCGGCCAGGGCAATGTCGTCGTCAATGACGATATCGCCGCGCAGGCCCGCCGCGGTCTCGTCTCAGTGGCGGTGGTCTCGGACGACCCGACGCTTGGTAGTCTGGTGCAGTTCGCCCTCTCGACGCACGGCGCGATCCAAATCTCCCCAGGTTCTTCGGTCAAGGTCCGCCTCGGTCGCACCGGCCTCAGCGCCGTCGTCGCCTGCGACAACGCCGGCTTCGCCTTCACCACCAACGTCGAGGCCAAGGACGAAGATCAACTGGCCTTGAAGGTCGCCGATGCTGCGCTGGTTGGTCTCGGTCGCCGCTGGCAGCTCAAGCCGCTGTTCGCTGACACCAAGGTGGCTTTCGTCTCTCGCTTCACCGGCTACGCCGAGATCTACGTCACCAACCTCGCGCGCTCCAAGACGCTTCGCCTGACGAACTACCGCAACACTTCGATCGGACCGCGCTGGTCCGCCGATGGCTCGCGCGTCTTCTTCATCTCTTCCTTCCGTTCTAATTGGCCGGAGATCTTCTCGACCAACGGCATGGGCGAGGCCGCCAAGGTGATTACCAATGTGCGTGGCGCCTTGGGTGCGGCGAGCAGCGGCCCCGATGGGCGCATCGCGTTTGCTTCGTCAAATAAGGGTACGATGGACATCTTCGTCGCCGGCCCGGAAGGCCAGGCACCGGTGCGCGTGATTAAGGCGCCCAGCATGGAATGGGTGAACACCGATCCCTCCTGGTCGCCGGATGGCGCGCGTTTTGCGCTGACCGCCGGTCCGACTGGTCGTCCAGGTATCTACCTCGCCAGCTCCGCCGGCGGTGCCTTGCGCGCCGTCTCCACTGGACATAGCTACAGCACCGAGCCGCGCTGGAACCCGGTTGTCCCCAACCAGCTTGTCTTCACCTATCAAGAGGGGCGGCTGCGTCTCGGCGTCATCGACATCGCCGCTGGCACCGTCACCTCCATCGATACCCCGAGCCCGTCGCCCCTCGCGCACGCCTCGTGGTGCGCCGACGGCCGTCACCTAGTCGCCACCCAAGGGAATTGGCTGGCCATCGTGGACAGTGTGACCGGCAAGGTCACGCGTCTCACGCCCTCGACATTGGGCGACTGTTCTCAGCCGGATTGCTGGACGCGTCGCGCAAACTGAGCGATCGGCTTACTTCGCGGCCGGTTTGGTTCTTTCGAGGCGCTTCTGTTCGCGCTCGCGCTCGCGGATGTCGGCCTGTTCGCGAAGGGAACCGCGGAGCCTGTGCAGGGAGTCCTTGGCGTTGCCTTGTTCCTTGATGAAGAAACCGACGAGATTATCGAGCTGGTCAGAGGCGGGGTTCTCCGCGAGGCCGGTCTGCACGCCGAGGAATAGCCCCAGCGCCAAGGCGACACTGGCGGTGAGCCGATGCCGTCCGAGTTCGCGGCGCACGGTGATCTCCTTGAGCGCAATGGCTTGCTCCGCCTGCACCTGCGTAAGGCCTTCCACGGTCACTGCGTCGGCGAGCCCGTAGGCGATGAGCCGTTTACGGGTGGCGGGACCGATGCGTAAAGTCGCAAGTTTTTCCTCGTCGGCGGTCGAGACAGGTTTCGTCCATTGGACTTTCAGGCCGGGGCGGAACTGGAAATGCTGGGAAAGGGGCGTCCAATCCTGGGCGCCGACGGGAGCGCAGGGCGTTTCGGCGGTCACCGTGCCGGCGGCGATTAATGCCGTGACTTCAGCTTCGGTCAACGGACCGCGAATTTCTTGTCCGAGCAGGAGATTGAAGTGACGCATAAGGCGGGCCGATCCAGCTTCGGTGCGTCTCAAGTCTGTTCGCCATCGATGGTTACGCAAGCGGAATGGGGTCGGCGATACCCTTTGCAAAACGACGCAAAAGCCTCTTTGCTTGGAGTCGCTCGATGGCTAATCCAGGCATCAATCAATCGCAGAAGCAGGTCCAAGGACTCGTCCTGACGCCGCAGCTTCGCCAGTCGCTCCGCATCCTTCAGGTGCCGGCGGCCGAGCTTCTGCGTGAGATCTCGGAGGAGATGGCGGCCAATCCCTTGCTGGAGGAAGTCGAGCCGGTCGGCAACGAAAGCCTAGATGCGCCAATTCCCTCCGACTCATCGGAAGAGGAAGGCCCCCGCGAACTTTCCTTGGGCGACGATGACTTTGATGCGTTGAAGCGCATGAAGGAAGATTGGGACGAGAGTTATTACGAGGAAATCCGTTC
>CAIKWA010000035.1 GCA_903831005.1 uncultured Opitutia bacterium | reverse complement strand
GGCATCGTCTTCACCGATAAGGAAAACCCGATCGTAAAGGGCCTGGCTGATTGGACCACCGTCAACGAAGAGCTCTACAACAATGTTCAAGTGCTCACCGGTAAGACTCTCGCCACCGGCACCCAGAAGATCCCGGAGAAGAAGGACAAGGCCGGCAAGGTCACCCCGGCCAAGGAAGTCACCAGCATCGTCGTCTGGACCAACGAGTTCGGCCCGAACAAGACCCGCATCTTCAGCACCACGATCGGCCACAACAACGCGACCGTCGAAGACGCCCGCTACCTCGACCTCGTCGCCCGCGGCCTGCTCTGGTCCGTCGGCAAGCTCGAAGCCGACGGCAAGGCCTCCGCTGGTTTCGGCAAGTAAGCCTCAAGGCACCCGACAAAAGCCCCGGCCAACCGGGGCTTTTTTGTGCCTGCCTACCCCGCGCTTCACCCTTAAACCTACCCCTACCCCAACCCCTACCCCGCCCCTTTAAAAATCTATGCGCCTCCTCGCTCTCCTTGCCTTTACCGCCTCGGCTTACGCCGCGGAAACGCTCCCTCTCTGGAAAGGCGACGCGCCCGAAGGCGACGGCAAGTTCTCCGACTCCTCCAAGGCGAAGCTCACCGTACACCTGCCGGAGAAGCCTAACGGTGCCGCGATTGTGATCTGCCCGGGCGGCGGCTACGGCGGCCTCGTCACGAAAGGCGAAGGCCACGGCATCGCCGCCTGGCTCAACGCCCAAGGTGTCGCCGGGATAGTCCTCGAATACCGCCTTCCGGCCGGTCGTCCATACGTCCCGCTGCTCGACGCACAACAGGCCATCCGCACCGTCCGCGCCAACGCCGCGCAGTGGAAGATCGACCCGAAGAAAGTCGGTATCATCGGCTTCTCCGCCGGCGGCCACCTCGCCTCGACCGCCACCGTGCATTTCGAGACCATCGAGACACGCTCGTCCAACGCCGTCCTGGGCCAGAGCAGCCGTCCCGACTTCTCGATTCTGATCTACCCGGTCATCAGCATGGAAGAAGGCGTCCACCGCGGCTCGAAGAAGAACCTCATGGGCGAGACGCCCGCCGTCGGCCTGTCGGATTACTTCTCGACCCAGAGACACATGAAGGCAGGCACCCCGCCCGCCTTCCTCGCGCACGCAATCGACGACAAAGTTGTACCTATTGAGAACAGCCGCATGTTCTACGAGGCCCAGAAGAAGGCCGGCCTGCCCGCGCGTCTCGTCGAGCTCCCTAACGGCGGCCACGGCCTCAACGGCTACAAGGGCCCGTCCTGGGACAAGTGGCAGGCCGAATCCCTGCTTTGGCTCAAGGAAATCAAGGTGCTCCCTTGACCACGATTAAGGACTTCAAATCAACCTGCGAACCTCTCATAAAACCCTTCCCCTCATGAAATCCCTCCTCCTCGCCCTGCTCGCCACCGGCTCCCTCTTCGCCGGCGAAAAGGCCACCCTTACGCTCGCCGACTTCACCGACCTCAACGGCGGCGCTCCTGCCGGCGGCTGGAAGACCCAAGAAGGCGGCGTCATCCACCTCGCCGCCCAGAAGGGCACCGGCGCGCTGATCTCCAAGAAGGAGTACACGAACTTCGAACTGACCTGGGAATGGCGCCTAGAATCCGCCGGCAACAACGGCATCAAGTATTGGGTCACCAACATCAAGGACGCCAAGGGCAAGGGCGAGTGGCTCGGCATCGAGTACCAGATGATCGACGACGACAAGCACCCCGACG
>CAIKWA010000034.1 GCA_903831005.1 uncultured Opitutia bacterium | reverse complement strand
GTGAAGCTTCCGGTCGGCGTGCTCCCGATTCCCAGCCAATCCTCCAAGACCACGAAGTCTGGAGCGAAAAGTGGCGTCTATTACGACCTCGTGATCAAGAGCCACGAGAACGGCGAAGAAAAAATCGGCTTCTCCACGCGCATCCTGCAGAATGATGGCGTCCGTAAACTCTACTTCATCTATCCGACCCAAGCCGATACCAGTCGCTTACGATTCAAGGTCATCGAAGACCGGCAGCCGCCCAAGGAGCTTCCTGGCAAAAAGGAAGTGCCTGAGCCGAAGGGAAAGTAAACGACGGCTTCCCGACGCTAAACCGTCACCCCAATCCGCATATCGCCCGTCACTGACCTGGCGCTACAGACCCGGCCCTGCCAGCAGTCCCCCTGATGCCTAGTGGCTATCGCGCCAGCTCAGGAGAGCGGCACGCCGGCCCCGAGGACCGTCAGCTCTGTCTTTAAAGATATTACTTATACCATCGTTGGCGTCTAAACTTGAGTGCGTCTCGACCGCACCCAGAATGCGGGTGTGCCCACTGCGACGATGACGCCGAGAGAGCGAACAGGCTTCAGCCTCGTGCTATCCCTTCTGGTCATGTCGATTGTACTCATGACGACCATCACCGTCGCTTCATTCGTGACGATTGAATCTCGCCTCTCCGTGCAGCACCAACACAAGCAGCGGGCCAACCTAAACGCCATCGTCTCGCTGCGCCTCGCCTTAGCGCACCTTCAACAGGAAGCTGGACCCGACCGCCGCATAACCGCGCGCGCAGATATCCTCGCTAACACCACTCAGTCAGGCTGGAATTGGACCACGATTCGTAACCCGCTCTGGACTGGCGTCTGGCGGAGCGACCTACAACTACAACCCCCGTCGTGGCTTGTGAGCGGACGGTCCGACCGGCCCGCCGGCGTGCAATCCGTAAACCTCTACGGGGAAGCCGACTTCTACGCTGCGCAATGGGTACCGTGGCAGAACGACTTCGTCATTCCCGCCAACCTCCTGGTCCCCTTGGTGGGCGACATGTGCGCGAGCCCAGCCGAGCTCGCGACCGCGAAGGACCCGGGGAAACCCGACGGCCGGATTGCCTTACCCCGTATCGCCCTACCGGATACCGCCTCCAATGGCTCCTACTGCTACTGGATCGGCGACGAAGGCGTGAAGGCGCGCATCAACCTGACGGACCCTCGGCTCACGCCGCCCACGGGCGCAACCACGCCCCAACTCCAGCAGGAAGCCTTGCGTGGCACCGTGCGCTCGGGGACCGGCATCCTTCCCGGATTGGAAAATATGCCCCTCAGTGGCATCGACCAACGCATCACCCACATGAGCGAGCTTCCCTTCCTAACGGGCCCCGGACTTGGCCTCACGGAAACGACGCCGCCAACACGCGCCAAGCGCCTCTTCACGGAGGCGACTCTATGGTCCCGTGGCGTCAACTGCGACTCACTCTGGGGAGGGCTCAAGGTCGACCTCTCCTTAGCCTTCGAGAAGACTGACCCTGAATGGGAGGCGAGCGAATTTGGCCAAGGCTCCATACCGCTCGATTCGAAGGGAGCGCAACTATCCGGCGTCACTTACGTCTTTCCAACAATCCCCTCCTCGGCGGTCGCCCCAGCGTATGCGAACATCAAGTCAGCATCGAAATCCATCAACGGGACAAACAAGAACGTATCGCGGATCTACTCCCAAGGGACCATCATCGGCCCGAACTGGGAGGCGCTTCGCAGTTATCACCGCTTATACAAAGAAATCAGCTGGGGAGACGCCAAACTCCCGGAATTAGACGCTCGGGCGCACTTCCCCAACGGGAGAATCTTAGCCTCGGACGCAAGCTACGGGGATGCTAACCACTATAGTCGCCTTTACAATCGGGAGAACTCGGCTGGTGATTTCATGGGCTCAGCAACCCTCCTAGGACGAACAATGCCGCGGCCGATCAAAGTCGCAGTCAGCCCATACGTATGCAGACAAATCCTCGTCTGGGGACTCCAAGACGTGTCCGGCGTGCTTAACCTTACCGTGACACCGGTCGTAGTGCTGCATAACCCTTACAATGTAGCACTCCGTCTAAATTCGACTGACGCCGCCGCGATGAGCTCAGAGGACGCCGCCATGCGCATCTCGTTCCGGAAATGGGGAAGCCTCGTCCTACGCCTGCAGAAGACGGGAATGCCATCCTGGGATAAGACGGTCGAGGAACTCGCCATATCAGTGGACCCGACCACGAATGCCGTAGAAAATTTTCGGTTCAACGTTGCGAAAAATACGGTGTTAAAGCCCGGCGAGTTTCGCGTCCTATCTTACTCGGCCATGGGCAAAGCCCCATCGTTCCCCAGCACACGCCCATTCGTCCGGAACCCCTTAACCGAAACCATGCCGGTAAAGCTCCTGGTGGCAGCAGAGGGCATGGACACACGGGGTGGGTTCAGGTTGCCGTGCCGAGATGCCGCAAACAACCCCGTGCTCCTCTCCTACTCTGGCAAAAGCCAAGACAACATAACTGTGACGCTGCGGAACGTTGGAAGATTCGAGGCGCGCGTCTTGCTCAGGTCATGGCCAGGAGACATCGTAACCAACTCTGGAAACGCGACCGAAGCCGAAGCATACGGGAATTGCAGTGAACTCACCACGATGATGGCCGCTGACCTGACCCGCAGTGGAGTCGATACAGTTTTGTCCGTAGGTGGAACAGGCCTCACCCTACCCGATACCTATTCAGAGCCAAGGATACTCGCCGTACATGACTACGGGATCAGGTGGCCAAAGGACACGCTCCCGTTTCCCGTCTTTAGCCATTCCAACCCCATGGCCGCGTCGACGCGCGCCGATGCGAACGGAATGAAAGCAACATCAACGCCTGCAGGATACGCGCACACCTCACCCAGCTACAAAATGACGATTCGGCAAGAAAGTGACTGGTCAGCAGTCCTTGCTACTTCCGGCACGCAGGCATTCGGAGGCATGAGCAACAAGCCGGAGCTAGGGGGCGTAACCTCTGCGGTCTATACCGAGGTACCGCTATCTCCGCCGATGACGCTAGCGCAATTCACCCACGCAAATTACGGCATCAGGGACCAAGAACCGCTCTTCCAGATAGGCAACAGCTACGCGCCATTATTCGGGGTCATTAACTCGCAAGGCGGTTCGTTGTCAAACGGTGCCTCCATGCATGATAGCTCGTGGATGATAAATTCGGCATTGTTCGACCGATTCTTCCTTTCAGGAGCCGCACCAGTAATTACGCGGGGTGCCGTTATCACCGAGGCGAAAACCCTCGCAGAAGTCCTCGATGAATTCGCCGCGGGCAGCGGACGACTTGCAAATCCACGCACCAAGCTTTTCGCCTCACGCGATTCCGCTACCGTTCGCGCCATGCTCTCCGACCATCGGCGCATCGCGGGCACAGTCCTAACGGATGGCACCTTCAACGTGAACAGCACTTCCGTCGACGCCTGGGCGGCGCTGCTGGCCAGCGCTAAACGCAACACGATGGGCACGGCCAGCGAACTCCAACCAGGCTCGGACAAAAACGCTCGTTTTCCGCGCTCCATCCGCGCGGACGAAGCCGACTATAATCATCGAAACGCCTTTAATGTCGCGAAAGCCTGGACGGGATTGACGACCTTAGATGACACCCAGATCAAATTACTAGCCAGCGCCATTGTCGAAGAAACCCGTAACCGAATTCGCCAGAACCACCGCTACGAGTATGGCATCAGAATCGGGCTCGACGTGCACCACGCCATCAAGAATCGGGGCGTCGAAGTCCCCCTACCCTATATCGGGCTATCGCAGTTCGTGAACCGCTTCAATTGCGGGGCATATCCACAGCAGGTCAGTTATCTAGGATGCTTGGAAAACGCGATCATTCGGGCTGACCTTGCTGGGGCCGACCTCTCCAACCGAACTTCGGCCCCGGCACCATCTTTCACCAACACCAACCTCAACTCGACATCGATTGTGGGCATGGTGCCATGGGTGGCACAACCATGGAACGTCCTGGCGACCAATCCGAATTCCCCCTACCAAACACGAAGCCACATCCTGAGAGCTGCGCCGGCCTCCCTGATGCAATCGGATATCCTGGCGGCGGTCGGTTCTGCCTTGAGCACGCGATCAGATACGTTCGTCATCCGCTGCTACGGAGATGCCACTGACCCGCTCAACCCCTCAAAGACGCTCGCCGGCTGCTGGATTGAAGCCGTCGTTCAGCGCATCCCCGAATTCTGCGATCCAAGCCAGCCGCCTGAGACGGAAGTCTGCAGTCCGACGGATGGTAGACTCCACAACCCCCTTCTATCGAACATCAATCGCGCGCTCGGTCGCCGGTTTGTAATTCTCTCCGCACGCATCCTTACTCAGCAGGACCTATGAACCCCCGCCACCTGCTTGGGTTAGGACTTTTCCTCCTCCTCCAGTCCGGGCTCGCCGCCCAGACCGCCGAGAAGGCCGGTGTCAGCATACGCTTCCGGGCACTTGCCTTCGACGACCCAATCTTGGGCGCAAGCTACCTTGAGGGAGGAACCTTACGGCAGCTCGATATCCCCAATAATGCCTTTACCCGCGAGATCAGGTATCAAGGTGCGCACACCCTCCGCTTCATCACGATTGATGAAGAGACCCTCAACCCTAAGCCCCTCTCTCCGGAGATATCGGCCGCAACCCAACGCCTAAGGCGGGCCCAGGCCATGACCTTGCAGGCCTCGAACGAGTTCGACCAGATTGGTCGATTGCGCGACACAGTCAGTCTTCAGGCAGGTGAAAAAACGCAAAAACTGACCCGTGGAGACAAAGAACGAATCGACGCCCTCAACGAAAGACTCCAAGAGCTCTCCGTTATCCTCGCCGCGGCCTCCAAGGAGACGGAAGAGGCCCATCTCTTAATCCTCCGGCTGGAGGCCTCGCCCCAAGAACCAGCGAAAGGTGATCAAAAAAAAGGCGGCAAAGCGCCCAGACCGACCTCAACGCCAACCGCTGAATACACTTTCCAGAAGGACGGAACCTACTTGCTGCTCTTCTCTTCGGCCGGTAACGGACACCAGATTCTTGCCTTGGATGATACCGAGGGGGCTTTCCCTTACGGCTCATTCCAATTCTTCAACCTCACCGGTAAGGACGTACAACTTCGCTACCCTGACCGTAAGGTCACGCTGAAGACCAATACACGGGTCGTCGTCAAGAATCCGGCGCCCGATCATCAATATGCTTTGGCCGAGATTCACACTAAGGCCGACGACGGCTACGACCTTGGAAACCTGTACCGCGCACTGCAACAGCCTGCGGTCCGCTCACTTGTTTTCCTACTCCCGATACCCGACGAGCCGCACGCGATTCGCACCAAGACGATTGAAGACCGTCGACCAGTGGAAGTCGGGGGCAAGAGGTAATCAGGAGGCATAGCGCCAGTCGAGGATCTCGGCCTGCGGGATGCGGCGTCCCTGCCAGCGGTTCCACTGGAGCTTGACGGCCATCTCAATCGCCTTACCAGGTTCCGGCATCCGATCGGCCATGCGCCAAGCGACGAAGCTCAGGCGACGCCCACCGCTAAGCGAAAGCTGGTGCCGGAAATTGCCTTCGCCGAACGGCGTGGGCGGACGGTCGAAGACGAATCCCTTGAAGCCGAAGACCGGCTCGGCGTTCCCCTCCCCGTAAGGCTGCAGTAGATCGAGGTCGTCCAATAGCTGATCGGTGACTTCGGAAGGTTTAATCCAATGGGCGATATCGATATCCCGTCCATCGACTTGGACGACACCGGCGAGGCGCTGGCTTTCGACGGCGGCGGCGAAGCGCGCGCGGAAGGCTTCGACTTCACTGACATTGAGCGAGACGCCGACGGCCATCGGGTGGCCGCCATAGGTCTTCAGGAGGTCGGCGCAGGCACCGAGTGCTTCAACGAGATTGGTACCGGGAACGCTACGGCCGGAGCCCTTCGCACTCTCCCCTTCCTTGCCGAGCACGATAACCGGGCGATCCAGCGCGCGGCAAATTTTGCCGGCGGCGATGCCGACAACTCCGGGATGCCAGTCGCCGTGGACGACATAACCGGCGAGGTCGCCCATCGCTTTGGCTTGGGCCATGGCTTCTTCGGTGACCTTCTTGTCAATCTCTTGGCGCTCACGGTTAATGGAGTCGAGCTGCGCGGCGTCGCGCAAGCAGTCGTCCACATTGTCGGAAAGCAACAGACGTAGCGGCAACGAGGCATCCGCGAGACGGCCGCTGGCGTTGATCCGCGGGCCAATACGATAAGAGACGTCGACGGAAGTGAGCACCCCACCTGGCTCCATGCCGCTGACGGCGATAAGGGCACGGACGCCTTGGCGGCGGGCTTCGCCGAGGGCCTTGAGGCCATGGGCAGCGAGGATGCGATTCTCCGAACGAAGTGGCACCAAGTCGGCGATGGTACCGAGGGCGGCGAGATCGAGATAGTCTTTCACCACGATATTCGTGCCCCGCTCGTCCCCAGCAAGGCGGAGGACCTTGAGCACGCCATGAACGAGCTTGAAGACCAGTCCAGCGGTGCAAAGCGTCTGCCACGGGGCATCCTCGGCGTCATTGACGCGCGGGTTGACCAGCGTGCAGGTGACACGGGATTCCTTGGCTACGTGGTGATCGACCACGATCACGTCGACCCCTTCGGCGCGCAGTCGATCGACTTCCGGTTTGGAGTTCGTGCCACAATCGAGGGCCACGAAGAGCTGGGGCTTGGCTTCGGCGAGCACGCGCTCCAGGGCAGCCATGGAGAGACCGTAGCCTTCCTCCAGACGTCGAGGGACAAAGTATTCGGGGTGCGCGCCCAGACGGCGCAGGAAGTGGACGAGCATCGCGGTGCTCGAGACACCGTCGACGTCGTAGTCGCCGAGGATGGCGATGCGTTCACCCTTGGCGGCGGCGAGCACGAGACGTTCGGCAGCTTCACGCAGGCCACCGACCGCGAATGGGTCGGAGACGTGGGCGAGCTGCGGACGGAGGTGACGCTCCGCCTCGGCCTCGTCGGTGAAGGAACGGGAGAGAACAGTGGCCAGGGGTTCAGAAACCCCCAGCGCAGCCGCAATCCGTCGGGCAAGCCCGGCGTCTGCGGCCCGGTGAGACCAGGCAGCCATGTCGGGGTGACCCTTAGGCGTCCTTGTCGGAGCCAGCCTCCCAGGAGTAGGTGCGCGGGAGTTCCGCGGCATCGACGCCCTTACGTTCACCCTTATGCCACCAGTAGAAGACGGGGCTCGCGATGAAGATGGAGGAGAAGGTTCCAGTGAGCACGCCGTAGATGAAGATCTCACCGTAGAGGCGGACATCGCCAGCACCGAAGGCCCAGAGGGCCACGGCGCAGAGGAGGACGGTCGCAGAGGTGAGGGTCGTACGGGAAAGCGTGCGGTTGATAGCGAAGTGAATGATATCGCGGAGCGAACGCCCCGGATTCGATTGCAGCTCTTCGCGGATACGGTCGAAGACGACAATCGTGTCGTTGATCGAGTAGCCGATGATGAGCAGGATCGCCGCAATGAGGGTCGCATTGAACTGACCGCCGAAGAAGACGAACAGCGCGATCGTCATGAGCACGTCGTGGAGTGTGGCCACCATCGCCGCCACGCCGAAGCCGGCTTCGAAGCGAAGGGAGACGTAGATACCGATACCCAGAAGGGCCAGGACGACGGACCAGATAGCGTTAGAGCGCAGCTCGCCGCTGACGGAACCGCCGATGGCCTCCTTGGACAGCATCAGCTTATCGACCGAGGCCGCGCGATCCTTGAGGATTTCAGGGTTCTTGGCCTGGATGGCACCGACGATGGCCGCGACGTTGGCGAACTCGCCCTTGGACTTGTCCTTGGTGAGTTCGGTCTCGATACGGAGGATCGGTTCGCCACCGCCCACGGGGGTCTGCACGGTGATTGTCGTGTCGGCTAGGCCGATGGACGTCGCCAGCGCGGCGATCTTACCGGTGTCGACCTTGGCGCTGGGGGCGATGGCCACGAGGGCAGATTCACCACCACGGAAGTCCTTGCCGAAGGCTTCCTTGCCCTTGTACGCGAGTTCGCCGAGGCCGAGAGCAATGATGGCCCACGAGGCAATGAAGGAGAGGCGGGCGAAGTTGAGGAACGGAATATCGAGCGTCGGCTTGAAGACGGGTAGACCGAAGACGCGCGTCATCACGCCGCGGGAGATGGCCAACTCCTGGAGACCACGACAGGTGACCAGAGAGGTAAACACCGTGGTGAAGATACCGATGGTGAGGGTGATACCGAAGCCGCGGATCGGGCCAGAGCCCATGAAGACGAGGATGAGGGCGGTCAGCAAAGTCGTCAGATTGGCATCAACGATTGTCCAGGTGGCCCGGGCGTAACCCTCGCGCAGGGCGACGGAACGGTCCTTACCCAAGGCGGCCTCTTCGCGGACGCGCTCAAAGATGAGGATGTTCGCATCGACGGCCATGCCGAGCGTGAGCACGAGCGCGGCGACGCCGGGCAACGTGATCGTGGCGCCGAAGTAGGCCAAGGCGCCGAGAATCATCACCAAGTTGAGAATCATGCCCAAGATGGCGATGAAGCCGCCCCAGACGTAGAACCCGACCATGAAGAAGATGACGAGGCCGACGGCCACAAGGGAGGCCACCACGGACTTGCCTTGGGCGTCCTTCGCGAGCGAAGGACCGACGGAGGTCACGTCCTGAGTGATCAGCGGGAACTCGAGGGGGTTGTTGAGCACGTTAGCGAGCTCGACAGCCTCTTCGCGGGAGAACGAACCGGTGATGGTCGCACCGGTGCTACGAATGGCTTCGCGCACGGTCGGAGCAGACTGCAGCTTACCGTCGAGGACGATGGCGAGCTGGCCGACGGAACGAGAGTTACCTTCAGCGATCTTGGCGGTGAGGTCGCCGAACTTCTTGGAGCCTTCGTCGGTGAACTTCATGTCCACGTAGAAGGAGATGCCGTCGTCGGAGCGACCGGAGGCGGACTTGATGATCTTACCGGTAGCGTCGGCGGTCTTCTTCACGAAGTAGCGATTGATCGTGATCGCGCCGGAGCGGCTATCGATATCGCGGAGCGTGAGCACCTCGTAGGTCGAGATGGCGGAAGCGGCTCCCAGCATCGGGTCGACAGGCAAAGAGCGGAGGGAGCGCTCGCGGTCGGTCTCGGATGGACGTTCGGTGCGGTGCACCTGACGGAATTCGAGCTTCGCGGGCTTCTTCAGCGCGTCGATGACGTCGGGATTATTGGCCGCATCTTCACCGGGGAGCTGGACCTCAAGGGAGAGGTCACCCACGGGACGAAGGACCGGCTCGGCCACGCCGAACTGGTTAACGCGCTGTTCCATGACCTGGAGGGCCTGGTTGACCATCTCAGCGTGCGAGACGTTGGACTTGTCGCCGGCGCTCTTCTCGCCGGATTCGGCGCCGGTCGGATCGACCTTGAGCGTAAAGGAGACCCCGCCCTGCAGGTCGAGACCAAGTTTGAGGCGTCCTTGAGAGGAAACTAAGAGCTGCTTGAGGACGATACCGTTACGCTTGGTCTGATCGGGCTCGCGGACGATTTGGTCTTCAGTGAAGAAGAACGGACGGAAGTCGACCGGAGCGGCGCGACCACGGCCTTCGCCGATATCACGGAGCGCCTGGAAGTAAGAGACCGACTTCTTGTCGGCGGCGACGCCGGCGTCCTTGTAAAGCTTTACGCGCTCAAGGGCTTCGGCGTGGAGCTTATCGAATTCAGGATTCTGCGATCGGCCGATGACCTGCGTGGGCACGAACTGGTCGAGAGGGATCGGAGCGATCGGGTGGAACTCGTACCAGGCGACAGCCAAGGCAATGAGTGAAACCGCAATCTTCCAGAACCAGGTCCTGGATGTCATTGTATCAGGGTGGGGTTAGGGGTGAACGACCTTAGGCCTGGACGACGGCGTCGGCGTCCTTGCCCATGATGGCGGACTTGTGGACGACCAGACGGCCGGAATCGAGTTCAAGGGTGATACGGTCGTCCTTAATGGAGACCACGCGGCCGTAGATGCCGCCGGCAGCGAGGACCTTGTCGCCTACGGCGAGGTCAGACTGGAGCTTTTCGAGCTCCTTCTGGCGCTTGCGCTGGGGAGCAAAGAGCAGGAAGTACATACCCACGAAAAGCAGGGCGTACATCGCCAGGATGGTCCAGCCACCGCTTTGCGGCTCGCCAGCACCAGCAGCGGCACCCTGAGCCTGTGCAAGTCCTTGATTGATAATAGTTTGGATGATATTCATTGTTCTTATTGTTTGGAAAGCGGGGAAAGGAATGTCAGGAGATGCGATTTAAGGCTAAAAAAGCAAGCCCCGGCGCGTCCCGATTGGCTTTGATTACCCCCCAGCACCTGTCACTGTGAATAACTCTCCATGAGCCAGCCAGCCCAGGAGCCGATCGAAGGCTCCGCACCCGTCAAACCCCTCACTGTGGCGGCCACTATCGCTGCGCTCGGGGTGGTCTTTGGGGACATCGGAACCAGCCCGCTCTACGCGTTCAAGGAATGTCTCCGGGTAAAGGACGCTGATTCTAACATCCTGGGCACATCGCAAGTCGTCCCAATCCTGTCCCTAATCATCTGGTCGCTCATCTTCGTGGTGATGGTGAAATATGTGCTCTTGGTCATGGAAGCCAATGAGGACGGCGAAGGCGGCATCATGACCCTAGTCTCCCTCGCATCCGCCAAGGACAAGGAGAAGACCAAGCGTAAACACCGGAGCTTCCTCGTCCTCCTGGGTGTCTTCGGGGCTGCCCTGCTCTATGGCGACGGCGTTATCACCCCAGCTATCTCGGTGGTATCCGCGCTCGAAGGCGTCAAGGAAGCCAACGAACGCCTGCATGGCCCCCTCTCCGCCGGCTTCCTGAAATACTTTATCCCCACCGCCGCAGTCCTGATTCTCGTCGGCATCTTCTGGCTCCAAAAGATAGGCACCGGCCGCGTCGGTATGTATTTCGGTCCGATCACCATGGTGTGGTTCGCCGTGATTGGTGGCCTCGGTATCCTCTCGCTGGTGCTCAACCATGAGGTCCTGGGGCAAATCATGTGGGCCTTTAACCCACTCGAAGGGCTGCACCTGCTGATTACCCACCCCGGCCTGGGTATCCTGATCCTCGGCGCAGTCTTCCTCTCGGTAACGGGGGCCGAAGCACTCTACGCGGACATGGGCCACTTCGGCCAGAAGCCGATTCGTGCGGCGTGGTGTTTCGTCGTCTTCCCCGCCCTCATCCTAAACTACCTCGGTCAGGGCGCCTGGGCGCTCGCCCACCCAGCCGAACTCTTGGAGCCCGGCTTCAACCCGTTCTTCAACATGGCGCCGAACTGGGCGCAGATCCCACTCGTCGTCATCGCGACGCTCGCCGCCATCATCGCCTCGCAAGCCCTCATCGCCGGTGCGTTCTCGATCACCATGCAGGCGATTCAGCTGAACTACCTGCCCCGCATGCGCATCGAGCGTACGTCTGACCAAGAATCAGGTCAGGTCTACGTTCCGATCATCAACTGGCTGCTGATGACCGGCTCGATTTACCTAGTTCTGCATTACGAGACCTCCGAGAACCTCGCCAGCGCCTACGGTATCGCGGTGAGCCTCACGATGCTGGTGACCACAATCCTCTTTGGACAGTACCTCCGCCACAAGCTGAACATCCCTTCCGCCGGCGCCTATGCACTGCTCACGCCCTTCATCCTCCTGGAAGTACTCTTCGTCCTTGGTAATTCGCATAAGATTCTCCCCAACGGTTGGATGCCACTGCTCATCGGCATCATCGTCTACTACCTGATGGCCGTCTGGAATAAGGGTCGCATCGCGATGAAGCAAAAACTGAGCGAAGGCGAGGCGGCCGGCGATTTCGACAACTTCCTCGATAGCATCGAAGACCGCTTCGTCGCAGGCAAGTTCGCGCGCGTGAAGGGCACGGCGATCTACCTCGCCGGCTCGACCAAGGCCGTACCCATGGCCTTGGCTCACAATCTCAAGCACAACCGGGCACTCCACGACCATATCATCGTCGTCACGCTGAAGGTCGACGAGGATCGCGCCATCGTGCCGATGTCGGACCGCGTCAGCTTCAACACCCGCGGACCCAAGTTCTGTAAAATCGATAGCCATGAGGAATTCCCCTCCGTTCTCAGCGTCACGGGGACGTTCGGCTTCCGCGAGAAACAAGACGTCTTCCCGGTGCTGGATGCGGCGTACCAGGAAATGGGCATCAACCCCAATCCACTCGAAGTGACCTACTTCCTCAGCCGCGAGACGATTGTCCGCGCGACGACCGGTTTCTCGCTCAACGCCGTCCAGGAAAAGCTCTTCGAAGTGCTCAACCGCAATTCCCTCTCGGCGACGGCCTACTTCAACCTGCCGCCTGGCCGCGTGGTCGAGCTGGGCATGCAGGTCGAGCTCTAAGGCCTCCGCTCAACGGGGCGACTCGATCTTAAAGACGAACGCCTGCTTGCACGGGTGGTTCTCTTCGTCGGCCATCTCGCGCGGGGTCGTGATGACGCAGACAGCGCCGAGTTGCTCCCACGGCAGGAGATCCGACCAACCAAGGAGCATAATCTTCGAACCGGTCGCCGGGCGGAGCACGCGTGAACGCACCTGCGGGCCAGGCCAGCCATAGGAAATCAGATAAGTCGAGCGACCGTCGGCGGAACGAGTGAAGCGGAACGAGCCTTCGACCGGGGTAGCTCCTGGACGAACCCCCACGACGGACTCGCCGTTCACATCGAGCCACTCCTCGACATAGACGAACTGCTTGATGGTGTCTTCATCGATGGGATTAACGTTCTGATACTGATCCGAGGCGGAGTGGCCGGAGACGGCATCCTCGATGAGACGCACTAAGGCCTCCTCCGGTGAGCGCGGAGGCGATGAAGTGCAACCAGCGAGGCCGAGCGCAAGGCAAAGGGCTGCAACAAGTCGGGCAGCCATGACGTCAGGCTTACTTGGCACCCTTGCTCTTGGCGATCAGGTCGTAGAACCGATCGAAGAGCACATCCGCATCATTCGGGCCAGGGCCGGCTTCCGGGTGATACTGGACGGAGAAGACCGGCTTATCCTTAAGACGCAGGCCGGAGACGGTATCGTCATTCAGATTTACTTCGGTAACAATGGCACCGCAGCGCTCGAGGTCCTCGCGCTTCGAGGCGAAGCCGTGGTTCTGGGCGGTGATGGCCACGCGACCTTCTTCGGTGTTCTTGACGGGCTGATTGCCGCCGCGATGGCCGAATTTCAGTTTGTAGGTCGAAGCGCCGATGGCGTGCGTGATGATCTGGTGGCCGAGGCAGATGCCGAAGACCGGATAAGTCTTGATGAGGTCGGCCACGGCTTCGTGGGCGTACTTCAAGGCGGCGGGATCGCCAGGACCATTGGAAAGGAAGACGCCATCAGGATTGAAGGCGCGAATCTCGGCGGCCGGGGTGCGGGCCGGGAAGACATGGACGTCGAAGCCAGAGGCGACGAGGCGGCGGAAGATCGAGGTCTTGGCACCGAAGTCGTAGGCGGCGATGCGGTACTTCTTGGCGCGGGCCTTGGGCTTGTTGAGGTGCGTCCCCGGGACGGTGAAGGCCTCGCAGTCGCCAGCGATGGCGTTGTAGTGGTAAGGAGCCTTGCAGGTGACGTCCTTGACGAAGTCGGCGCCGACAGTGCCGGTCCAAGCACGGGCACGCTTGAGGGCTTCTTCGTCGGTGATGCCTTCAGTGGAGAGACAGGCCTTCATGACGCCGGCGGAGCGCAGCTTCTTCGTGAGGGAACGAGTGTCGACGCCTTCGATACCCGGGATGCCATACTTCGCGAGCCAGCTACTCAGGTCGGTGGTGGCGCGCCAGTTGGAGACGATGGGCGAAAGGTCACGGACGACGAAACCGGCGACATGCGGCCGGGCAGATTCGAAGTCGTCTTCGTTGACGCCGTAGTTGCCGATCTGCGGGGTCGTCATGGTGACGATCTGGCCGAAGTAGGAAGGGTCGGTGAGAATCTCCTGGTAGCCGGTCATGCTCGTGTTGAACACGACTTCGCCGCAAAGGGTAGCCGAAGCTCCGAACGCCCTGCCCCGAAGAATGGTTCCATCTTCAAGAGCGAGCACGGCAGGTCGGTTCATGAGGTCGTTTTGAATGAGGGTTCCGCCCCCGAGTGAAGCAAAAAAAGTTCCCATTCGAAGATAGTCCGAAACCCGAGCCCCGGCATGAGTCCGGAGGACGGCGTCGCCTAGGTCAGAAACCCTTGCCGACGTCGCCACCCAGAGGCGCCGGCGGACGGGCCCGGGGGTCCAAGGCGTCAGCTGAATAGGGCTTATGAACCTGCCAACCTGCCCGATACGGGGCACCGGACTGCTTCACCTGCTCGGTAATCGTCCGCAAGACGGCCGGATCGGCCCGACGGGACCATTCTGGGTGCAGCCAGACGTTGGGGCTGAGCCACTTGCCGCCCACGGCTTCGGTCCAGAGAGTAATGCTATCGGGAGCCTCAATAATGAGCTTCACCTCGTCCGCCCGGGCCAACGATTCCGCCAAAGGAGGCTTGGCCCATTTGGGACTGACGGTCACCCAGGCGAAACCCGGGGCGATTGGGTAGGCCCCGCAGGTCTCGAGGTGGACCTTGAGCCCGACCGAGGCCATGGCGGACAGCAAAGCGGACAGGTCGTGGATGCAGGGCTCACCGCCGGTCAGGACCACGAATTCCGGGCGGGCGGCGGCGGCCTCGTCGGCCAGCTCGGCGGCGGATGCCTTCCGGACCTGCTTGGGGACGAACTGCGGATGCCAGGTGGACGCGGAGTCGCACCAGGCGCACTTTACCGGGCAACCCTGCAGCCGGATGAAAAAGGCTTTGCGACCGAGATGGACACCCTCCCCCTGCCAACTGAGGAACGTCTCATTGACGGGGTACAGCTCAGCCATGGTCAGGCCTTCGGCTGGTAGCTCGCCTTGTTCTTGGTGTCCTCGTGCAGGACGATCTGCCGGACCCAGGCGCGACCGCCGGTCTCCTTGCGGACCATCGGGTCAAAGGTCTCGAAGAGGAACTTTGCGATGCCTTCGGTGGAGACGGAATCGATGACAAGCGGACGGAAAAGCTTTGGGTAGTCCTTGAGGAGCTGCTCGCGCACCGGGTCTTCCTTGGCGAAGAGACAGGCGTGATCGAGGTGGTCGGCGATCCAGGTCTTCAGGAAACCGAGGCCACCAAAGTCCACAACGAAGCCGCGCTCATCGAGCTTCTCGCAGCCAAACTCGATTTCGATGCCCCAGTTATGCCCGTGCAGAAACGAGCAATGGCCTTCGTGCCGGTGCTGCCGGTGGGCGAACGGGATATCGCGGTAGGTCTTGCTGCAGGTGAACATGGGACAGCCAGCAGATAGAGGGGCGGACGGCCCGGTCGCAAGGAAGATGAGGCCCCCGCCCTGCGTAAAAAGGCCAAAAAGAGGCCTGCCGCATCCTCATACGGCAGGCCTCGTGAGGCGATGAAGCGAGCGCGCTTAGAACGAGTACGTCAGGCCGAAGGACCAGACGTCTGTCGAGTGCACGGCATTCACCTCCGCGCCGTTCGGCTTGTCCGACAGGTTGTTATTCTTCAGCGAACGGCTGTAGTACAGGTACGCACTGGTATTGGCGGCCAGCTTGTAGGTCAGCCCCGCCGCCAGGTGCGTCGAGAATGCAGCGGTCTCGAGATCCTCAGCGTAGGCGACATTGCCCGCCGCGGCCATGGTGTTCTTGTCGCGGAACTGGCGGAGTGCGGTCGCCTGCAGGGAGAACGCCAGCGACGAGGCGAGCTCATAGCGGACACCCGCGGTTGCCGTCAGGGTCGTGCCAGGGCGGAAGTTCGCGTCGGAGGCGACCGCGCCCTGCGCGCCCAGCTGCCAGAAGCACTGCGGGCGGTCGCCGGTTGCGGAATAGTCCCGGCGCAAGCCGAGGATGAGATCCGTCGAGCCGGTCCCGGGCTGTAAGTAGCGGCGTGAAACGTTCAACGTCAGGTCGTCCGTACCCGTCGGTAGTTTGACGCCAGCGATGACGGTGTAGTCTGACCAGGCAAAACGAGTCGTCACCGAGACATCGCCTAAACCAACCACCTCCTGGCGGGTGTTGACTGGATTGGGAATGGGCACCGTCGGCGCAATATTCGAACGCACAATCCGGTTGATACGCGGCACGGCGATGGACCAAGTCTGACCCGCGAGTTGGGTTTCAATGGTTCCCGTGAGGATCCGATGGTAGGCGAGGAAGTGCGCGTGCGCCCCGCTGTTGCGTTCGTCTTGATCGATGGTGTCGTAACGGAAATCGACCGAATAAGCCCCCGGACGGAGAGGAGCACGGTCGGCGAGATTGTCGACGCAGACTTTTACGCAGCCACAGGGACAGGCCTGGACTTCGGTGTAAGCGCCGAGAGCGAGGAGGGAGAGCAGAGCGAACCGCGTGGGGCGCTCGGAGAGAAAGGGGATCTTCATGAAGAATCTTTTATTGGTGTCTAGACGCAGGTGTGGCGGTCCGCGCAGGCGACGATGCGCACCAGGTGGGTGCGACTTTGGAATAGGTTTGGGTGCCACGCGCGAGCCGACTGACCGCAGCCCGCAACGGTGATCAGCCGAGCACTCGCGGCGGCGGCACGGGCACCTCGGCCACCCGCGTCACGCCGACTTCATCCGAAGGACGGGCGTAATCGCGTCCTAAAAAGAATTTCACCGCTAAGAGGTGGATTTCGCCCGAAGCAGGATCAGCCTTGGCCTTCACCTTGGCGTTATCGTCCTTGGCTAACGGGGCCTGCTCCGAGTTCTTGCGCCCATCCTGAGCGACCTTACATAACGCACAGGGCGCATCCTCAAGGGTCTTGGACACAGCCGCCGCGGCCGTCAGTTGAGTGGCATTATCCATCGACATCTTCGTCCACGCCACGATTTGCAGGAGGTCCCACGACAGACCAGACGCAGCGAGCCACGCCACGAGGGCGAGCCAGGCGAAGGGTTGGCGGAAGCGGCGGAACACACCTTCAAATTGCCGACGGGAAAGACCGGTTCAATTCCAATAGCAGGCAGGCCATACGGTCATAGCTCTGCTTATCGGAAGAATAAGCCTATCCGACGTAAGACGTCGGATCCTTCACGCCGGCGCGCAGGAAAGCCTCTTTACGCTCCACGCAAGTACCGCATTTGCCGCAATGCTTGTCGCCGCCGACGTAACACGACCAGGTCAAGGCGAAGGGAACACCGAGCTCGACGCCGCGCTTCACAATTGAGGTCTTGTCCATACCCACAAACGGACGCTCGAGGGAGACCTCATGCCAATCAGCGAGGCGGATGGCTTTGTCCAAGGCCTCGGCGAAGGCCGGGCGGCAATCAGGATAGATGGCATGGTCGCCGCCGTGGGCGCCGTAAGCGACCGCGGTAGCCTTGAGCGACATCGCCCAAGCGGCGGCGGTCGCAATCAGAAGCATATTCCGATTGGGTACGACCGTGGCCTTCATGCTGGCCTCTTCGTAATGACCTTCAGGGACGTCGATATGGGAATCCGTCAGCGCGTTGGCTCCGAAGAGCGGCGTCAGTCCCCGCAGATCAGCGATGCGGTGCGGCACCTTGTAATGAGCGCAGATCTCGGCGGCGGCGACGAGCTCTCGACGGTGGCGCTGACCGTAATCGACCGACAGCGCATGCACTTCCCTGCCCTCGGCCAACAGGTGGGCCAGCAGGACGGTGGAATCCATTCCGCCGGAGTGAATGATGACGGTGCGCTTCATCAGCGGGGAAGTTGGACGCGGACGGCCCCGAGGGCGAGTCCGTTAATCGCGGACCCGCAGCTTGGCGCCCAACTTGTCGAGGTGCGAGACCGCCACGGCCTCGCCGACGCGCATGGTGGCGGACTCCTTACGGTTACCGTCGCGCAGGCCAGAAAGGTGCAACCATCCATGGGCGACGTAGAGTCGCAGCTCGGTGGCCAGTGTGACGCCATGCTCCTTGGCGGCCCGGCGGGCTTGGTCGATGTTCACGCAGATCTCGCCGGCGAACGCTTCACCAGGGTGCTCTTCACCGACGAACGTGATCACGTCGGTCACGGTCGGGTCGCCGAGGAATTCGTCATGAAGCTTGGCCGTCTCTTTGTCGCCAAGGAAGGCGATCGACAGCGATCCCTCGGGGCAACGGTAGCCCTTGAGCTTGTCGAGTGCGTGGACGACGCGCTGGACGGAGACCGCGGAGACCTTGGTCTTCGTGTGGCGGACGGAGATATCGACGACGCGGCTCATGCGGCAGCGAAGACGGGCTTGAGCCGCGTCCAGAGCTCGGACAGCGCCTGCGGCAGGACGCGCGTATCGCTGATGACGGGCATGAAGTTGTGGTCACCATCCCAACGCGGCACGATATGGAAGTGGAGGTGCGACGGGATGCCCGCGCCGGCAGCCTTACCGAGGTTAAGGCCCATATTGAAACCGGCCGGAGTCATCACCTTCTGCAGCACTGCCTGACAACGCACCAGCAGATCCATCATCTCGGCACGTTCGGCCGCGGTGAGGTCGGCCAGTTCGCCGACTTCGCGATTGGGCAGCACCATCAGGTGACCCGGATTGTAAGGCGAGTTATTGAGGATGACGAAGCAGTGGGCGCCGCGATGCAGAATCAGATTGGCCTCGTCGTCGTTCGCCGCGAGTAGCGCCGCAAATGGACTGCCGGCGCCGGGCTCCTTGCGGGAGCGGATATACTGGATGCGCCAGTGCGGGTGAAGCTGTTCGGACATCGGATCAGGAGGCGTAGCCCTTGGGTCGGGCGAGATGCCAATTACATGCCGTCAGCACGATACTGTCGAGAGTGTCGTAGCGCGGAACCCAACCGAGTTCACGGCGGACCTTAGAAGCATCGGCGTAAAGCGCGGGCGGATCGCCTTCGCGGCGCGGTGCGAGCGCATGCGGGACGGGCCGGCCGAGGATGCGGCCGACGCTGGCGATGATGTCCTTGACCGAACACGGCGTACCCGTGCCGAGATTATAGAAAAGGGCCTGGCCTGGCTGATCCAGTTTCGGGAGCACGTCGAGGTGAGCCCGGGAAAGGTCGTCAACATGCACGTAGTCGCGCAGGCAGGTGCCATCCGGGGTCGGGTAATCCGTGCCGAAAACCTGGAGTGGCGGGCGTCGGCCGAGCGCGGCGGCGATGGCGAGCGGAATCAGGTGCGTTTCCGGCGTATGGTCCTCGCCGATGGCGCCGTCCGCCGAAGCCCCGGCGGCGTTGAAGTAACGGAAAGCAGCGAAGCTCAGTCCATGCGAGGCGGCGAGCTCGCGCAGGCGCAATTCGACCGCGAGCTTGGTGGCGCCATAAGGATTGATCGGGTTCTGCGGAAGATCCTCCGTCATCGGCGTCTTCTCCGGAATACCGTAGGTCGCGCAGGTGCTCGAGAAGACCAGTTTCTTGAGGCCCTCAGCGAGCATCGCCTGCAGCAGGCCTTCAGTGCGCACGACATTGTTCTCGTGGTAGCGGGCGGGCTGCTGGACGGATTCACCGACGTTCGTGAAGGCGGCGAAATCGATGACCACTTCGGCGGAGGACACTTGCAGGGCGGCGCGGACCGCGGTCTGGTCGCCCATATCGGCACGGAAGAATTTCGCCTCGGCCGGCACGGACCCCGCATGCCCATAGGACAGGTCATCTAACACGGCCACCTTATGCCCGGCGGCCAGCGCCTGCCGGACGCAATGGCTGCCGATGTAGCCGGCACCGCCCACCACGAGCACGTTCATGAAAGGCAGATAACCCCCGCCAGACGGCCTAGGCAAGCGGGATAGGGTCGCCGGATGCTCCAAAACCTTGCCAGCGCCGTCCCAAACCTCCTATCTGCACGCATTCATGGACACTTCGGAAACAAAACCCGGCAGCTACGATTTCACCGCCTTGGAGCAGAAGTGGCAGGCCGTCTGGAAAGCGAACGCGACCTTCCGCACCGAGTCGATCTCCTGCGGCAAACCGAAGTACTACGTCCTGGACATGTTCCCCTACCCCTCCGGCGCCGGCCTGCATATCGGCCACCCCGAGGGCTACACCGCTTCGGACATCCTCGCCCGCTATAAGAAGGCCAACGGCTTCAACGTCCTGCACCCGATGGGCTGGGACGCTTTCGGCCTCCCCGCCGAGCAGCATGCGATTGCCACCGGCGAGCACCCAGCCGTCCAGACCAAGCGTAATATCGACAACTTCCGCCGCCAGCTGCAGATGCTCGGCTTCGCCATCGACTGGGATCGCGAGCTCTCCACCACCGACGAGAATTACTTCCGTTGGACGCAGTGGATCTTCCTTAAGCTCTTCCGCCACGGTCTCGCCTACGTCTCCGAGAAGCCGGTCTGGTTCTGCCCTGCCCTCGGCACGGTGCTCGCTAACGAGGAAGTCCTCAACACGCCCGAAGGCCCGCGCTCCGACCGCGGTAGCCACCCAGTCGAACGTCGCCCGATCCGCCAGTGGGTCCTGCGCATCACCGCTTACGCTGACAAGCTCATCGAAGGCCTCGACCACGTCGATTGGCCGGACTCCACCAAGCGCCTCCAGAAGAACTGGATCGGCAAATCCGAAGGCGCCGAAGTCACCTTCAAGCTGGATGGCCATGCCGATACCCTGACGGTCTTCACGACCCGTCCGGACACCCTTTACGGCGCGACCTACATGGTCATCGCCCCCGAGCACCCGCTCATCGGCAAGCTCACCACCGCTGCCCAGAAGAATGCGGTCGAAAACTACGTCGCCGCCGTCCGCAACAAGACCGACCTCGAGCGCACCGACCTCGCGGCCAAGAAGAAGACCGGCGTGTTCACCGGCTCCTACGCCATCAACCCCGTCAACGGTGCCAAGATACCCGTCTGGACGGCCGACTACGTGCTCATCACCTACGGCACCGGTGCCATCATGGCCGTGCCGGCGCACGATGAACGTGACTGGGAATTCGCTAAGGAATTTAAGCTCCCGATTATCCAGGTCGTTGGCTCCAAGGAAGCGATTGACGTCAACGAGAAGCCTTGGACCGAAGACGGCCCGATGGTGAACTCTGGTCCGTTCGACGGCCTCTCCGCCGTCGAGACGAAGAAGCAGATCACCGCCGACCTCGCCGCCAAGGGCCAGGGCAAGCTCGCCGTGAACTTCAAGCTGCGCGACTGGCTCTTCTCGCGCCAGCGCTACTGGGGAGAGCCCTTCCCGCTCCTCTGGGTCTCCCGCGAAGACTACGCCAAGATTCCGGCCGACTCCGAAGTGCGCGAGTTCCTCCCGAAGGAGCCCGTCACTTGCCAGCTCAACGGCGTCGAAGTCTGCGCCGTGCCGCTGACCTCCAAGCAGCTCCCACTCACTCTGCCTCAGGTCAAATCCTACCAGCCGTCCCCGACCGGCGATTCACCGCTCTCGAAGGAACCCGAATGGACCGAAGTCTGGTATGACGTGGCCTCAAGCGCGACGGTCTCGCAGTCCCAGCCACAGCCGGGGCCGCTTTGGATCAAGGCCTCGCGCGAGACTAACACGATGCCCCAGTGGGCTGGCTCTTGCTGGTATTACCTGCGCTACATCGACCCCAAGAACGCCGACGCCCTCGCCTCCAAGGCCGACCTGGAATACTGGGGCTGCCCCGACTTCTACATCGGCGGCGCTGAGCACGCCGTGCTCCACCTCCTCTATGCGCGCTTCTGGCACCGCTTCCTTTACGAGATCGGCGTCCTGCCTACCGCCGAGCCGTTCAAGAAACTCTTCCACCAAGGCCTCATCATGGGCGAGGACGGCGAGAAGATGTCCAAGAGCCGCGGTAACGTCGTGAACCCTGACTCCATCGTCAAGGACCACGGCGCCGACGCCTTGCGCATGTACCTCATGTTCCTCGGACCGCTCGAGGCCTCCAAGCCTTGGAACTCCGACGGCATCATCGGCATCACCCGCTTCCTCCGACGCCTTTGGCGCCTGGCGGTCGACGAGAACACCGGCAAGGTCTCGACGAAGATCAGCACTGACGGTGCCGAATCCGAAGAGCTCGTCCGCGAACTCCACCGCACCATCCAGAAGGTCGAGAAGGATATCGAGACCCTGCAGTTCAATACCGCCATCTCGCAGATGATGATCCTCATGAACGTCGCCGAGAAGTCTCCGGCCCTGCGTCGCTCGACGGTCGAGGACTTTGTGCGCCTCGCCGCGCCGTTCGCCCCGCACGTCTGCGAAGAAATCTGGGCCCGCCTTGGCCATCAGGAGAACGTCACCGCGGGCGGCTGGCCAAAGCTCGACACCTCCAAGCTCATCGAGACCACCGTTGAGGTCATCTTCCAGGTCAACGGCAAGGTCCGTGCCACCGCGAAGGTCGCCAAGGACATCTCCAAGGACGCGCTGCTCGCATTGGCCAAGGCTAACGCCGACGTGATTAAGTTCACCGACGGGAAGCCCGTCGTAAAGGAGATCGTTGTCCCGGGCAAGCTGGTGAATATTGTCGTCGCCGGCTGAACTCCGCGCACGCCGCCAATAAAAAGGGCCCCGTCATGGGGCCCTTTTCTTTTACCAGGAAGGTTAGGCTTACTTAACCTCGGCTTCGGCGATATCTTCCATCTTCACCGGCTCCATGCGCGGAACCAGCACATGGATAATGAGGAGGCCGATGAGGTAAGCCGAACCCGCGATAAACCAGAGGATCGCGTAAGAGCCCGTACGATGGAGAACTTCGCCGACCACGAGCGCGAGTAGCATACCGCCCACCGCACCGGCCATGCCACCGATGCCGACGACTGAGCCAACGGCCTTGCGGGGAAACATGTCGGAGGCCAAGGTGAAGATATTGGCCGACCATCCCTGGTGGGCGGCCGCAGCGAGCGAGACGAGGAAGACCGCGGGCCACATGCCGACGTCGTTGACGAAGACGATTGGGATCACGCTGACGGCGCAAATACCCATCGCCGTTTTGCGGGCGGCGTTGACGGACCAGCCGGCTTTGATGAAACGACCGGAAATCCAGCCGCCACCGATGCTACCAACGTCAGCGATCAGGTAAATCGTGACGAGCGGGAGACCGATGTTCTTGAGGTCGACGCCGTGCTGCTTGTTCAGGAAGCCTGGAATCCAGAAGAGATAGAGCCACCAGACTGGGTCGGTCATGAACTTACCGAGCGCAAAGGCCCAGGTCTGACGAAACTTCAGGAGGCTGAGCCAGCTGACCTTACCCTGCTCATCGGGCGGGTCAGATTCAATGTGAGCGAGCTCGGCCTGGGTGATTGTCGGGTGTTCGCGCGGAGTATGGTAGGCGATCGCCCACCAGACGACCCAGACGAAGCCAATGGCGCCAGTGATGATGAAGGCCCACTGCCAGCCCCAGGTCACAGCAATCCACGGCACGATAAGGGGCGCGCCCAGGGCGCCGATGTTGGTGCCAGAGTTGAAGATGCCCGTCGCGAAAGCACGCTCCTTCTTCGGGAACCATTCGGCGGTGGCCTTGATCGAGGCTGGGAAGTTGCCCGCCTCACCGAGGCCCAGCAGGAAACGCATGAGGGCAAAGCCCGCGGCAGCGCCGGTCAGCGTGACGAAAGCGAAGCCGGTCTTGGCATCAATCTGCATCCAAGGGAGGCTGAACGCTGGCAACAGGTGGGCGAAACCGTGGCCCATCGCCGCCAAACTCCAGAGGCCAACAAAGATGATGAAACCTTTCTTGATACCGATGCGATCGATGATGCGACCCGAAAGCACCATGCCGATGGCGTAGGCAAATTGGAAGCTAAAGACGATGGCCGCGTAGGTCCGCTCATCCCAGTTGAATTCCTTTTCCAAAGCTGGCTTAAGCAAGCCAATGACCTGTCGGTCGATGTAATTAATCGTGGCGGCGAAGAACAATAGCGCGCAGATGATCCAGCGCTTGTTGCCGATTTTTCCAAGGGCTTCGGTCATAAATAGGGCTACGGCTACCAAACGCCGATTTTCAGGTAAGTCCACCCCAGAAGTCCTGTTGACGGAACACCTCCATAAAGCCAGTAATTGCGGAGTATATCCCCATGACGAAGCCGCGCATCCTCCTCACGACCACCTCCTTCCAGGATACCCCCGGAGAACACCATAAGTTACTGGCTGAAACGGGCTGGGAAATCGTCACCGCCCGCGGGCCGCTCAATGAAGCCGACACGCTCGCGCTGGTGGGTGAGTTCGACGGCTACATCTGCGGCGACGACCTGATCACCGCCGCGGTCATCGAGAAGGCCCTCCCCCGCCTCAAGGTCGTCTCGAAGTACGGCATCGGCGTCGACAAGATCGACGTGAAGACCCTCACCGCCAAGGGCATCCCCCTGCTTTTCACCCCGGGCGTCAATCACACCACGGTCGCTGAGCACACCTTCCTCCTGCTGCTCGCCATGGAAAAGAACTTCTACTTCCATACCGACTCCACCCGCTCCGGCGGCTGGAAGCGCAAGACGGGCCGCGAGCTGCTCGATAAGACCATCGGCATCATCGGCATGGGCCGCATCGGCAAAGAAGTCGCCATCCGCGCCCGCGCCTTCGGCATGAAGGTCGTTGGCTTCGACCTCTATTGGGACGACAACTTCGCCGCCCAGTACGAGGTGAAGCGCGCCGCCACGATGGACGAGGTCTTCGGCGTCTCCGATTACCTCTCGCTGCACACGAACCTGACCCCTGAGACGCGCGACCTGATCCGCGCCGAGAATATCGCTAAGATGAAGAAGGGTGTACTTATTCTCAACTGCGCTCGCGGCGAGATTGTCCACACCGACGACATCGCAGCCGCGCTGAAGTCCGGCCAGGTCGGCGGCTACGGCACTGACGTGCTCGACGAAGAACCGCCGCGCGCCGATCACCCGCTCACCAAGTTGCCGAACTGCGTCGTCACCCCGCACATCGGTTCCCGCACCGCCGAGAGCGTCCAGCGCCAGGCCGTCGCCGCCGTCACGAACCTCATCCGCGCAATGCACGGCGAAAAGCCGCTCGCACAGATCAACCCGGAAGTCCCGGTAAAGAAAGTCGTCTAATCTCCCCACCGAAACCTTACCCATGAGCGAAGTCTTTTACGTCGTCCCACGCGCCGCCCACGAGGCGCTCGTCACCGCCGCCTACGTCAAGCGCGGCTTCGGCGCCAAGGAGTCGGCCCAGGCCGCCCAGATGGCCAGCATGGCCACGCACCACGGCATCCGCACGCACAACGCCCTCAAGGCACTGCACCTCGATGAACTCTTCGGCTCCGGCGCCAAGGTCCCGGGCTGCACGCCCAACGCCACCGTCACAAAGAAGGCCACGCGCTTCGAAGCCGCCGAAGTCTGGGACGCCCACCAAAAGCTCGGCCAGGCCGTCGCCGTTGACGCCATCAACCGCTGCATCGAGCTCGCCGACAAGTACGGCGTGGGCACGGTCTCAGTCGATAACGCCTTCCACTACCTCTGGGGAGGTGGCTACGTGATGGAAGCCGCCAAGCGCGGTTATATCGCTTACACGAACTGCACCGCCACCCTCGCGGAAGTCGTCCCCTTCCAAGGTAAGCACCCGACGCTCGGCACCAATCCCCACTCGTGGGGCTTCCCCACCACCAACGCCGTCGGCTTCCCGATCGTAATCGACTGGGCCACCTCCGTCATCGCCATGGGCCGCGTCCAAGTGCTCAAGCGCGAAGGTAAGATGCTTCCGCCTGACGCCGCCGTGGACAAGGACGGCAAGGTCACGCTCGACCCGAATGAAGCCGTCTCGCTCATCCCCTTCGGCGCGCACAAGGGCTACGGCCTCTCGCTCATCAACGAGATCGTCGCCGGCTTCATCGGCGGTTCGCTCCCGACCATCCGCAGCCGCACCCACGTCCCCGGCGAAAAGCAGGCCTGCGCCTTCTTCTTCCAGGTGATCCACCCCGAAGCCATGAGCTCGGGCGCCTTCGCCAAGGGCCGCACCCAGGGCCAAAACGTCAAGGCTGTCATCGACGACGTCCTCGGCCACGGCAACGAGAAGTGCATGCTCCCCGGCCAACTC
>CAIKWA010000033.1 GCA_903831005.1 uncultured Opitutia bacterium | reverse complement strand
CTCCGGCGAGGCTGGCGTTGATGACGGGGGTCGGACCGCCGCTCTGCGCGACGAGAAGGTTGCCAATGAGGGGAGAAGACATGGGAGTGAACGAGTTGAAAAGTGGGTTGTGGGAAGCCCCACCCCCCTTGGCAACACGGACAACCCTCCCCTGCCCGCACCCCCCTGTTAAGGCCTACAAAATGCGTCCGGCTTTGACCTGGGCCGACTCGGGCACCTTCCGGGACCAGGCCGCGGCCTGCTGCACGAACGCGTCCACCTGGGCGCCCGCGGAGCCGGTCAGCTCGCCCGCCTTGGTGACGGCGTCGAGGAGGACGGACTTCGGGAGGCGGAGGCGGCTATCGGCGGCAAGGCGATCAACGAGGTCGTTACGCTCGGTCTTGCCGGAACGGAGGTCCTTGGCGACGGCCACGGCGTGCTCCTTGATGGCCTCGTGGGCCTCTTCGCGACCGGCACCGGCCTTGACGGCTTCCATGAGGAAGGTCGTCGTGAGGAGGAACGGCAGGTAGTGGCGCGACTCGCGCTCGATGACGGGGCGGTTGACCTCCATCTGGCCGAGCACGGTAAGGAAGGCCTCAAAGAGACCATCGATGGCGAGGAAGGCGTCGGGCAGGAGCACGCGACGGACGACGGAGCAGGAGACGTCGCCTTCGTTCCACTGTTCGCCCGAGAGCGAGGCGGCCATGGCGAGGTGACCGCGAAGGATCACGTGGAAGCCGTTAATGCGCTCGCAGGTGCGGGCGTTCATCTTGTGCGGCATGGCGGACGAGCCGACCTGACCAGGCAGGAAGCCTTCGCTGGCGAGCTCATGGCCGGCCATCAGGCGGAGGGTCTTGGCGAAGGACGACGGGCCGGACGCGGCGGAGAGCAGCGCGGCGACGACTTCCATGTCCATCGAGCGCGGGTAGACCTGGCCGACGGCGCCGAGCGAGTGCGGGATGCCGAGGTGCGCGAGCACGCGGCCTTCGAGCTGGGAAACCTTGGCGATATCGCCGTTGAAGAGCGTGAGCTGGTCGAGCTGCGTGCCAACCGCGCCCTTGAGGCCACGGGCGGCGAACGCAGCAAGGGCGGCGTCGACCTGTGCGATGCCGCGGAGGCATTCCTCGCCGAACATCGCCCAGCGCTTGCCGACGGTGGTGGGCTGCGCGGCGACGTTGTGCGTGCGGGCAGCGATGAGGACGTCGCGATCGAGCTGGGCGCGACGGGCGAGCGCGGCGAGCGCGGCCACGCCCTTGGCGCGGACGAGCTGGAGCGAGCGGAAGACCTGGAGCTGCTCGACGGATTCGGTGAGGTCGCGACTGGTCAGTCCCTTGTGGACATGCTGATGACCGGCGAGGGCGCAGAACTCGTCGATGCGTGCCTTGACGTCGTGACGGGTCTCTTCCTCGCGCTTGCGGATGGATTCAAAGTCAACCTGGTCCTTAACCTTCTCGTAGGCGGCGAGCGCCGCGGCGGGGATGTCGAGGCCGAGGTCGCGCTGGGCCTTCATGACGGCGATCCAGTATTCGCGCTCAAGGACCACGCGGCCGCGGGTAGACCAGACGGCCTTCATCGCCGGGGAGGCGTAGCGATCGGCGAGGACATTGGGTACGTTGTCGGATTCCATCGGTTTGAAAGATTTTATATCAGGCAGAACGCTTTACGGCAAGCGCTCGGAGGAACATCGCGCGGACGGACGACTCGTCCTCGCCGCGGTTAGAGGCGTCGAAACAGTCCGCACAGGCGAGCTGGAGGTCGACGAGTTCGGCGAGCGTGTAGCGGGCGGCCGCCGGAGCCACCTTGTTGCTGACGTACCAGGCGTTCTGCGAAAAGAGATTCGCCGAGGATTTTGCGGCGGAGCCGAAGGTCGGCCCATGGCGGCCGCTGGCGGCCTCGAACTGGCCTTTAGGTAGGCCCGCGTCGCTGACGCGGAAATCGCCGGAGTCGGCGAGGCAGCGGATTTGGATGAGGAGGCGTAGCCGGTTCTGAAGCGCGGACAGGAGCGGCCGGCTCGAATCCTCATTGAAGAAATACCGGTCGAGCGACTCGAGGCCCCACTTCAGGTCACGGGCCGCGAGCGCTTCGATCGGCTCGAAAAAATCGCCTTCGCCGAACGTCGGCACGAGCAGGTGAACATCGGCTTCCTTGACGGTGCCGCCGGGACCGGCATAGGTCGCGAGCTTCTCGCATTCGCCGAGCACGAGACGGGTCGACTGGCCGACGCGGCCGACGATGACCTCGGGGACGCCGCGCTCGACCTTCACGCCGAGGGCCTTAAAACGCTCGACCGCCAGCGCGACCTGGGCGTCGGCCTGCGCATCACCCTTGTCGAATGGGCTCTTGGACGGGGCGGCGTGGAGGATAAAGTCGGTCGCCGCGGACTTGAGGTTGGCAAGGTCCTTCCGGCGGCCGTCATAAGGCGTGGCGGAGATGATGATTGAGACGGCCGGGTCGGCCTCGGTCGCAACCTTGAGCATATTCGCGAGGCTCTCCTTCGTCAGTTCGGACTTCGACGCGACGGAATCCGAGACGAGGTTCAGGTTGCGGAGCCAGATGACGCGCTTGCCACCGAACATCGACAGGGTCTTCACCGACTCCGCGAACTGCAACTCGAGCGTGAGGGCTTCGTCGACGCGGATGATCTGCCCCATGATGACCTCGGCCTCGGCGTCGGCGCCGGCGGCCTTCTTGGCCTTCTCGAAGCAGGCACGACCATCCTGGTCGACGAGGTATTCGTCTTTACCTGCGATGATGGCGAGATAGCCGGGCACGTGCCTAATCTCCCGCCCTCGCCCCTCGTGGCAATCCTTTGTGCGTGCGGCCTGAAGCCGCACGCAGGGCTATCACTGCCCCTCGGCGGCCGGCAGGCTGCCGTCAGGCTCCGTGAATCAGGTCTTCGACGCGGTACTTGTTCAGCTTACGGCGCATGAAGTCCAAGGCGGTGTTCACGGCGCGCTGCTTGACCTGCCGGCGGTCGCCGGGGAGGGACACGCGACGGGACCAGACTCCGGTCGGGGAAGCGTAACCAAGAAAGACCGTGCCGACGGGATCGGCGTCGGTGCCGCCGCCGGGTCCGGCGAAGCCGGTGACGGAGATGGCGTAATCGGAGCCAAACTTCTCGGCGGCCGCCGTAGCCATGGCCGCGGCGCATTCCGCCGACACGGCGCCATGCTGGGCGATCAAGCACTCGGGGATGCCAAGCAGGTTGACCTTGGCGTCATTGGCGTAGCAAACGGCCGAACCGGCGAAGACCTTGGAAGCGCCAGGGACGTCGGTAAAGGAGTTGGCCAATAGTCCGCCCGTGCAGGACTCGGCGAGGGCCACGGTCTTCTCGAGGCTGCGCAGCTGCTCGACGACGAGGGAAGCGAGGCAGGCGTGGCCAGTGCAGACGAAGTCATGGCCGACGGCGTCGCGTACCTGGCGGGCGACATGGCAGAGGTCGTCGGCGGTGAAGCCGCTACCGGCGGAAGAGATGCGCGCATCGACGACGCCAGTATGCGTGCCGAAAGAAAGTACCATGCCCGGCTTGAGGAACGGACGGACGATCGCTTCGAGCGGCACGGCGCCGATACCGAAGGTGCGGACCTGCACGTAGGCTTCGCCCTGACACGCGCAACCGACGTCACGGAGACGCGACACGACTTCCTCCTCGAACATCGGACGGAGCTCGAGCGTCGGACCAGGCAACATCACGAGGGCCTTGCCGTCGCGATGATAAAAAACGCCGGGCGCGGTGCCGCGCGGATTGGGCAAGGCCTCGGCGCCGGCCGGAACGAAGCACTGACTGAGATCCGCCTCGGAAAGTTTGCGGCCAATCATTTTAAACCGCTCCCGCAAGGCCGTCTCGGCGGCTGGGACATGCTCGAGCTTCAGGCCGAGCGCAGAGGCGACGGCCGCACGGGTGTAGTCGTCGGAGGTCGGACCGATGCCACCGGTGGTGATAATGAGATCATAAGCACCCCAGGCTTCACCCACCTCGCGGGCGATCTCCTTAGCATTGTCGCGGACCACGATTGAACGGGTGATGGGTAGGCCGCGGCGGGCGAGGTGCTCGCCCAGCCAGAGGAGATGGCCGTTCTCGCGGATGCCATCCAACAGCTCGTCGCCCACGTTGATGACGAGGACCTGACGGGGTTGGCTGTTGCAGGAAAGCATTTGCGGAAACGGGGGGTCTGAGCAGAATTAACTAACCAGGCCCAAAATGCAAACCGACCGGGAAGAACTTTCACCCAAGGCCAAGGCCCGGCGTGCCCCCCATACCCCAGGCGTCTATCTGATGAAGGACGCCGCGGGGCTGGTCGTCTATGTAGGCAAGGCTAAGGACCTCAAAAAGCGCCTGGCGTCCTATTTCGTGCCCCGCCAGCGGATGACCCCCAAAGTGGCCGCGATGATGGATACGGTGGCCGACATGGAATGGCACGAGGTCCGGTCCGAGACCGAGGCCCTCCTCTTAGAAGGCAAGCTGATCAAACGCTGGCGCCCCCGCTGGAATATCCTCTTCCGCGACGACAAGCAATTCCCCCAGGTCCGGGTCGACCTCGCCGATGCCCTCCCGAAGTTCCGCATCGTCCGCGCCCGCACGACCGATGCCTGCCGCTACTTCGGCCCCTTTCCTCACCAACAGGCCGTCCGCCGCACGCTCAACGAGATGCGTAAGAAGTTCGGCAT
>CAIKWA010000032.1 GCA_903831005.1 uncultured Opitutia bacterium | reverse complement strand
CCGACCCCTCTTGACTCCCGCCCAGACATGGACACACCACCCTCCCATGGCTTCGACTACCTCAAAGCTCCTTTGGTGCACCATCCGTTTCAAGGAGAAGGAAGGCAACTGGTGGGTAAAGGAGAACTCCGACCCGAAGCACTACGAGCCGGACGGCTTGGGTATCCTCGACCCGTTCCAGTTCCCCTGGATTCTCGACATGATGGATCCTCTCCGTGAGTACGGACTTTCCAACGAAGTGCTCGAAGCCGCCTTCGTCCCGTTCCAAGCGCAGGAAATCGACAAGGACAAGGACCAGACCGTCCGCCTCGTGCGCGTCGCCGAACACATCCTCGACTCCGAGGAACAGCTTTTCGCCCTGCCGAACGTCAAGGACGGCGACAAGGGTGCCTACGCCGATTTCCTCGAGCACATCATGCGCCTGCGCGTGAAGCTCATCAATGACACGATCAAGCTCGAGCAGAAGCTCACGGTCGAAGACGTGGATGAACAGCTCAGCGAACTGCGCAATCAGGCCATGATTGAAGGCCGCGACATCCATCCTTTCGAAGAGATCACCGACATCCTCGAATTCGTCCCCGTAGGACATGAAGTCCCCAGCGACGACGATGACGATGATAAGCCGGCCCGCGCGACGGGCGCCGCCGAAGACATCGCCGACCTGCCTGACGTCGAGGAAGTCGATAAGGACATGGAGAAAAATCTCCGCTGGGACGACGAAGACGAGCCGGCCGAAGAAGCCAATGAAGAAGGCGGCGAATCCGAAGGCGGCGGCAAGGCTTCCGGTAAGTCCGGTCGCCGTCGCTAAGCCAGCTTACTTGGAAGGTTCGTCGGCTGCCGGCGCGGTCAACTGAGGCTCGAAGAGCCACAGGCGTCGTGCTGCCATGTCGACCGCAATCGGATGGGCGCGCAGGAAGTCATCGCCGAGGAGGTTGTGCTCCTGGTCGCGGATGAATTCCACGTTGGTCAAGGGCGCTCCGCCAATGCGGAGCGACTTAAGTTTGCAGACTTCAATCCGCATGAGCGACGCGCTACGGACGGTCGCGACGGGCAGGTAGCCGCGGAACTCGGTCGGCCCGCGGAACTTCAGCGAGCTCATGTAAGATTTGGAAGCGCCGGAATCGATGATCATCGGTACCTTCACGCCATCGACCTCGATGTTCACGCCGCAATGGCCACCGCGGCTGTAACAGGCGACCTCATGGGCACCGGAAGTATCCGGGATCTTACCAAGAATCATGACCTTGTTGCGTAGGTCCATGTAGAACGGCCGGGCGAACAGGATGTCGGTGCCGATGAGTCCGTCGATGTCCATGCCGTCGAGCGGCATGACGGTCATATGGAAATCTCGCCAGGTGACTTCCCCGGCCTGCATCTTTTCGACGAGGCCATAGGTCGACTCGCTCCGTCCGGAATTACCCATGGTCGGAATCGAGAAGGCTTCGGTGATGCCGCAACGCTGCGCGGCGCGGGGCGTGATGACCGCGGCGCCTTGGCAGCCGGTGTCGACGCCCATGAGGACCGAGACGCCGTTAATCTGCACGCGCAGGGTCGGGATAGATTTAATACGCAGGCGGAAAGTCGCCATGCCGCTTTCCGGGAACTCGTCCTTGGGCTTCTTGAGGTCCTGTGCGGCGACCGATACGGCGAGGCTCAGCCCGAGGGTGGCGAAGAGGAGGCGCAGGGTCTTCATCGGTGGCAGCGATTTGGCGCGGATTAGACCGCGCCGGGGTGATACCACCTTGGAAGGTTTCCGAGGGAGGTCGACAAGGACCTGCGGATTTTTCGGTCAGACCCCGCGGCGGCGGCGCCAGACGTAAGCTAGGCCGAAGAGCACGCCACCCAGGCCGACGGCCCAGTCGCCATGCCGGACCCAGAAAGTATCAGGCTGGCGGGTGCGGGGGAGGCTGACGGGTGTGGTCAGTCGGGCGCCGCGGAAGTAGATGCTGTCGCGTTCGAGTACGGGGTAGGCCCGGCCGAGGGAATCGATGGTGCCGCTCCAGCCGGCGTTGCCGCAACGGATCACCGGGAGGCCGGTCGCGGCGGCTAGTAGGACCGAATGGGCGGCGTGCTGATACGCGCCGGCTTCGCGGCCATACCAGGCGTCGTTCGTGACGACGATGAGGACATCCGCCCCAGCGAGGGCATGCTCGCGGGCGAGCTCGGGAAAGACGTCTTCATAGCAGATGAGCGCCCCAGCCATGAAGGTGTGTCCGCGGCGGGTGGTCAGCGGCAAAAGCGAAGGCCCGGTGCCGGCGATACAATCTGTCGGGATCGGGACGACCTTGCGCAGTGGTAGGAAGTCGGCAAAGGGAACGTACTCACCGAAGGGGACCAGGTGTCGTTTCGCGTAGACGGGCTTCTGGACGCCGTCGGGGGTGATCACTGCGACCGCGTTGCCGTAGCCGGCGCCCCGGCGATCGATCGATCCGATCACGAGCGGCGTCTCGGTGGCTTTGGCGAGGCCGGTGAGGCGGGCGACGTAGGTATCGCTTTCCAGCGACAACGGCAGGGCTGCTTCTGGCCAAAGGATGAGGTCAGCGGCTTTTTTCCCGCCGACGGCGATCGTCATCTGCTCGGTGAGCACCAGATGCTCCTGCAGGCGAAGCGGATCCCATTTGGCGTTGGGGTCGAAGTCGGTCTGCACGATGGCGGGCGCGCAGCTGACCTGCTCCGTGGCGACCTTGGCGGCGTTGGCGGACAGAAGGGCGAGGAAGCCGAAGGCAATGGGTAGTAGGCCGAGGTAGAGTTCCGGCGTGATCCGGCGGAGCCAGTTCATCGGCCCAGCGGGCTTGAGGTCGGCTTCGCCGCGGTAGAACTCAATGAGTCGGATAATCCAGCGCGCGAGTCCGAGATTGAAGAGCACCAGTGCAATCGAGAGGCCGATCGGGCCAGCCCAGGCGCACAGGCTGAGCATGACCGGATTGCCGGTCTGCGAGGCCGCCAGCGGGAGCCAACCGAAGCCAGTGAGAATCGTGCTACGGGTCCACTCGAGTAGACCCCAGGCGCCGGCAAGGCCGGTGATGGCGAGAAGGCGGGCAATGAGCGACGCGCCGGCGCAGGCGGGGAAGATCCAGCGCAGCAGTAAGAGCCAAAGGAACGGATAGAGCGCGCAGTAAGCCGTCAGCAGTACGAGACCGATCCAGCCGAGCGGCGGGTAGACGTGACGGAGCCAGACGAGGAGCGCGATCCAGAGCACCCAGCTCGTCACGAAGCTCGCGCGACGCCAAGTGCGCCAGTCGGGTTGAAGCGTCGTGGCGAGCGCGGCGGGAACCAGCGCGACGAAGGCCAGGAAAGGGTGACCGACAGGGGCGAAGGAGAAGAACGACAGCAGGGCGGTCAGCGCCGCGCCGATCCAGGCAAGACGGGTGGCGGCGGTGCTACTCGTCGCCGGGACGGTCATTCCGACAGCGTCTCGATGACTTCCCAACCTTCGTCACGCACGAGGGCCTCGGCCTTCTTCCATTTCAGGTCCTGGGTCTCAGGGCCCTTGCGGATGCGGACGACGGCGTTGCGGCCAATCTTCGGTGCCAGTCGGCGGAAAGGCTCAGGCTTCGGCACGGCGGCCGGCGAAGTCTCAGTCGTGGTACCGGTACCCGGTTCGGCCGGTCCGATGGCCTTGGTCTGTCCTTGAGCGCGTCGCATCAGGCCTTCGAGGGCTTCCATTGAGGTCGCCGTGCGGAAGAGGCCGGAGCACGTGTCGGTGCGCAGCTGTTGCATCAAGCGTTCGAAGGCCTTGAAGGCCTCGGCCTTGTACTCGTTGAGCGGATCCTTCTGGGCGTAGGTGCGGAGACCGACGCCGCGGCGGAGGTCCTCCATCTCGGTCAGGTGATTCTGCCAGTTACGGTCGATGGCGCGCAGGAGCACGTTACGTTCAAGGTACTGCAAGATCTCGGGCGACTCGTGTTCTTCGCGGCCGAGCTGGAGCGAGCGGACGCGGTCCGTGGCGAGCAGCGTCAGCTGGGCCTTCGTGCGGGCGAGGATGTCCTCGAGGTCGATCCGCATGTGGAATGTGGTGATGTACCAGTAGACGAAAGTCTCGGCGGCCCGACGATCGGCTTCGCCCTCGGGGTCAGGGAACACGACGTCGAGGCGCGCTTCGATTTCTTCTTCGACGATGTTCAGGATCGTCTGGCGGCTATCGACGGTCTTGAGGGCGCGATTGCGCAGGCCGTAGACGATCTGGCGCTGCTGGTTCAGCACGTCGTCGTACTGCAGCAGACGCTTACGCATCGAGTAGTTCTGGCCTTCGACGCGCTTCTGGGCGGTGCCGATGGAGCGATTGAGCAGCGGGTGCTCGAGGGGTTCGCCTTCCTTGAAGGACTTCTCGAGCAGCGAAGAGATGATGCCTGCGTTGGAGAACAGGCGCATCAAGTCGTCTTCGAGAGAGACCAGGAAGCGGGAACGACCCGGGTCGCCCTGACGGGAGCAGCGGCCGCGGAGCTGGCGGTCGACGCGGCGGACTTCATGGCGTTCGGTCGCGACGACGTAGAGGCCGCCGAGTTCGCGGACGCCTTCGCCCAGTTTGATGTCGGTGCCGCGACCCGCCATATTGGTGGCGATGGTCACTGCGCCGTTCTGGCCAGCCATCGAGACGATGTCGGCTTCGGCTTCGTGGTGCTTGGCGTTGAGAATCTTGTGAGGGACCTTGGCCATCGCGAGCATGCGGCCGAGGGTCTCGGAGGCTTCGACGGAGGCGGTGCCGACGAGGACGGGCTGGCCGCGCTTGTGGGCTTCGGCAATCTCCTTGATGGCAAACTGGTACTTCTCCTTGCGGGTCTTGAAGACGATATCGTTATCGTCGATGCGGATGCACGGGCGGTGCGTCGGGATGGCGACAACGGTCAGGCGGTAGATGTCATTGAACTCGGAAGCTTCGGTCTCGGCGGTGCCGGTCATGCCCGCGAGCTTCTGGTACATGCGGAAGTAGTTCTGAATCGTGACCGTTGCGTAGGTCTTATTCTCCTTCTCGAGTGCAACGCCTTCCTTGGCTTCGACGGCCTGGTGGAGACCGTCGGACCAGCGGCGACCTTCCATGATGCGGCCCGTGTTCTCGTCGACGATTTTCACCTTACCTTCATGGACGACGTACTGCTTATCCTTTTCGTAAAGGGCGTAGGCCTTAAGCAGCTGGCCGATGGCGTGGATATCTTCAGAAGCTTGGGCGTAGGCGGCTTCGGCCTCAGTGCGGAGTTCGGCGCGGCGCTCCGGGGTCAGCGATTCATCGCGGTCGAGTTCGACGTAGCGGGTCGGGAGGTCAGGTAGCACGAACGCATCGGGTTCGCCAGGGCGGAGCGTGTCGCGGCCGAGTTGGGAGAGGTCGGCCTCGTGGTTACGTTCGCTAATCGAGAAGTACAGGCGTTCCTTCAGGTGGAAGCGGCGGTCCTTTTCGATTTCGGAGGCGAGTACGCCTTCATGCTTTTCGAGCAGCTTGCGCCAGCGGCCGTTCTCCATCAGGCGAAGGAAGATACGGTTGCGCGGCATGCCGTGGGAGGCGAGCCAGAGCTTATCGAGGCTATCCGCGGAAGGCTCCTTGTCTTCGCCGATTTTCTCAAGCTCCTCGCGGGCTTCGTTGATCAGGCGGGTGACGAGGCGGATTTGTAGTTCGAACAGGCCGGCGACCGGCTGGCGGAGGCGGGGGAAGGCCGGTTCGCGTTCTTCGGCGACGGGTCCCGAGATGATGAGCGGGGTGCGGGCCTCGTCGATCAGGATGGAGTCAATTTCGTCGACGATACAGAAGTAGTGATCGCGCTGGACCTGCTCGTCGGGTGAGAGGGCCATGCCGTTGTCGCGCAGGTAGTCGAAGCCGAACTCCGAAGCGGTGCCGTAGGTGATATCGCAGCCATAGGCGGCTTTGCGTTCATCGCCCGGCATCTGGTTTTGGATGCAACCGACCGTGAGGCCGAGCCAGCGGTACAGATAACCCATCCACTCCGAGTCGCGGCGGGCGAGGTAGTCGTTAACGGTAACCAGCTGGCAGTTCTTGCCGGTGAGGGCGTTGAGGTAGAGGGGCAGGGTGGCTACGAGGGTCTTGCCTTCGCCGGTCGCCATCTCGGCGATCTTGTTCTGGTGAAGCGCGATGCCCCCGACGAGCTGGACGTCGAAATGGACCATCTCCCAAGCCAGCTCATGATCGCAAACGATGGAAGTGGTGCCGCAGAGACGGCGGGCGGCGTTCTTGACTACGGCGAAGGCCTCCGGGAGGAGGGCGTCGAGGGACTCGCCCTTGGCGTGGCGTTGCTTGAACTCCTCGGTCTTGGCGCGGAGCTGGTCGTCCGACAGTTTCTGGTACTCGGTCTCGAGGGCGTTGATTTGCTTAACGAGGGGCGCGCACTTCCGAAGGAACTTCCGGTGGTGGCTGCCCGCGAAGAGCTTGAGGATGCTGAGAAACATGGGTCCGGGAGCGAGAGGTAGCAAACCCCGACCCCACCCCCCGGGGCAAGCCTTGACTCGGGTTGTTCACATCGGGTTTTCCGCCTTGCGGCTG